>JBKPDW010000485.1:0-17800 GCA_046728115.1 Acidobacteriota bacterium
GCGGCGCGGCGCTCGCCGCCATCGATCGGCTCGATGCCTGGGGCACGACTTCGTTGTACGACGCGACGCTGAAGGGACTCGATCTGATTCAAGCGGCGCACGGCCGCCGCGCGCTCGTGCTGATTTCGGATGGAATCGATCGCTACAGCCGGACGAGCGCCAGCGGACTGCTCGAGGAGGCCCGTCGACGCGACGTGCTCGTGTATCCAGTTTCCATTGGAGCGACGAGGCCGCCGTTTTTTGCCGAACTCGCGAGCGCGACGGGCGGGCGCTTGTTTTTCGTGGGCGACCCACGACAATTGGCCGACGCGCTGTCCTCGATCGCGCGCGACTTGCGCTCGCAATATCTTCTCGGCTACGCACCACGTCGGCCCTTGTCGGCAGAACCTCGGTGGCATGGAATCGAAGTCAGCGTGTTGCGGCCCGGATCCCGGGTCCGCGCGCGCGACGGCTATTTCTCGCGCTGAACAGCGTGATAGATTACGGGCATGATTGAGGTCGATGCGGGACGATTCACGGTGGGTGTGTTTCAAGACGTGCAATGGGCGAGCAAGGGACTCGACGCGTTGAAGCGAGCAGGATTTCCGCCCGAGTCACTGACGATCGTGGCAAAAGAAAGCCCCGATGCGGCCGCCTTGATCGAGCGCACGCTCGGATCGTCGGAGCGCCTGGAAGCTGCAACCATCGGCACCCTCGTGGCGCGGGGACCGCTCGTTGGCGTGTTGCAGGGGACTGCTGGCGACCTCGCCAAAGCCGGGATTTCGGGCACGATGCGGCGGGTCGGATTCCAGCCGCACGACGGGCGCATCTTCGAAGCGCTGACCGCCCGCGGCGGCATCCTCGTGGCCGTGCGCAACGAACCGCGTGCTGCCGACGCGCTGGCAATCATGCATTCCTACGGCGGCGGCAACGCTGCCATCGGAGCCTGGACGGGACGAGTCTGACGAACGCGGAACCGCGGCACGCACCCCTGTTTCACGCTGCGCCCGCTCGCCGCCTCCGACGGCCGCACCGCACTCCACAATAAGGACGTCTCGGCCGTGCGAGTCCTCGCTCAAACCTTATAAAATATGGCTGGGCCTCGGGGCATCCCTTTTGCAGTTGCAGGCCCGATGGCGGTGCGCGACAATATCTCTGCTAGCACCATACCTTTGCAGATGTCCGAGTCGCATCCTACAGAAGGCGTCCGCCTCAACGCATCAGCGGGCCACTTGTCAGTTCACGTCGAAGGCGCGCACCCGGTCGACGTCCCCTTCCTGTTCGAACAGCGGCCGAGGCGCCTGGGATTCTCGTTCGCGCTGTCGTTCGCACTTGACGTTGTGTTCGTTGTGTTGCTCGTCGTCGTCAGCCGACTGCCGTTGCATCCCGCGGCCACGGCCGCGGTGTTGCCCGATCGACCCAACAGCAACATCATCTGGCTGCAGGAGCCCGGTCCGGGCGGCGGCGGCGGCGGCGGCGGCAATCGCATGAAGGAGCCGCCGCGCAAGGCGGAACTCCCGGGCAAAGACAAGATCACTGTCCCGGTGGCGAAGCCTCCGAAGCTCGAGGCAACGCAGGCGAAGAATGAACCGCCGCCGATCGAGCCGGTGAACATTCCCGCGAAGAGCCTGTCTTCGGCCGAGGCCACGTTGACCGGCGCGATCGAAGCGCCGCCAGGGCCGCCGACATTGTCACAGGGCCCGGGTTCCGGCGGCGGATCCGGAACCGGGACAGGCACGGGCATCGGCCCAGGCACAGGATCGGGTCTTGGGCCGGGTTCGGGCGGCGGCACCGGCGGAGGAACCTACAGGCCCGGTAACGGTGTGTCGTATCCAATCAAACTGCGCGAAGTGCGTCCGCAATACACGTCGGACGCGATGCGCGCCAAAGTGCAGGGAACTGTCCTGCTGGAGTGCGTGGTCAACAAGGACGGCACCGTCGGCAATGTGGAGATCGTTCGCTCCCTCGACCCGACCTTCGGCCTCGATCAGGAAGCCGTGAAAGCGGCCAAGCAGTGGCTGTTCAAACCCGGAATGCGAATGGGCGAGCCGGTTCCCGTGCTTGTCACGATCGAGCTAACGTTTACGCTTCGGTAATTCGCTCAGGGCATCCCGACCAACTCACTCTGACCTCTGAAATGAAAAAGCCCGGCCAGAATCTTCTCCTGACCGGGCTTTTCGACGTGTTGACTTCTGCGTTCAGACTTCGAACTTCAGACTTCGGACTTCAGACTTCGAACTTCAGTACATTCCACCCATTCCGCCGCCGCCCGGCATAGCCGGCGCGTCCTTCTTCTCCTCGGGAATCTCGGAGATCAACGCTTCGGTGGTGAGCAGCAGGGAAGCGATCGACGAGGCATTCTGGAGCGCGGAGCGGACGACCTTCGCGGGGTCGATGACGCCCACCTTGACCAGGTCCTCGTAGGTGTCGGTCAACGCGTTGAAGCCCTCGGATTCCTTCATGTCGCGCACCTTCTGCACGACGATGGAGCCTTCATGACCGGCGTTGGTAGCGATCCAGCGCAGCGGCTCTTCGATCGAACGTGCGACGATGTTGACGCCGATCTGCTGGTCACCGCTGAGCTTCATGTTGGCGAGTGCCCGCAACGCGCGGAGCAAGGCCACGCCGCCGCCCGGGACGATGCCTTCTTCGACCGCCGCCTTGGTGGCGTGCATCGCATCTTCGACGCGCGCCTTCTTCTCTTTCATCTCGGTCTCGGTCGCGGCGCCGACTTTGATTACCGCCACGCCGCCCACGAGTTTCGCAAGGCGCTCCTGCAGTTTCTCGCGATCGTAGTCCGAGGTCGTGTCGTCGATCTGCGTGCGAATCTGCTTCACGCGGCCTTCGATGCCCGATGACGCGCCGGCGCCCTCGACAATCGTCGTGTTGTCTTTGTCGATCGTCACCTTCTTGGCCTTGCCCAGATCATCGAGCTTGATCGATTCGAGCTTGATCCCGAGATCCTCGGTGATCGCGCGGCCGCCGGTGAGGATGGCGATGTCTTCGAGCATCGCCTTGCGGCGATCGCCGAAGCCCGGCGCCTTGACCGCGGCCGCCTGCAGCGTGCCGCGGAGCTTGTTGACGACAAGCGTCGCCAGCGCTTCGCCTTCGATGTCTTCCGCGATGATGAGCAGCGGCCGGCCGAGGCGCGCGACCTGCTCGAGCACCGGCAGCAGATCCTTCATCGAGCTGATCTTCTTCTCGTGGATCAGGATGACCGGGTTCTCGAGCACGACTTCCATGCGCTCGGGATCGGTCACGAAGTACGGGGAGAGATAGCCGCGATCGAACTGCATGCCCTCGACCACTTCGAGCGAGGTCTCCATGCTCTTGGCTTCTTCGACGGTGATCACGCCGTCCTTGCCGACCTTGTCCATCGCGTCGGCGATGATCTTGCCGATCGTCTCGTCGTTGTTGGCCGAAATAGTGCCGACCTGGGCCACCATGTTGCCGCTCACCGGCTTCGACATCTTCTTCAATTCGGCCGTCAGCGCCTCGACGGCTTTCTCGACGCCTCGCTTGATGTCCATCGGGTTGGCGCCGGCGACAACGTTCTTGGCGCCTTCGCGATAGATGGCCTGCGCGAGCACCGTGGCGGTGGTGGTGCCGTCACCAGCCGTGTCGGAGGTCTTGCTGGCGACCTCGCGAACCATCTGGGCGCCCATGTTCTCGAGCGGATCCTTGAGATCGATTTCCTTGGCGACCGTGACGCCGTCCTTCGTGATGGTGGGGGAGCCGAACTTCTTGTCGAGCACGACATTCCGGCCTTTGGGTCCGAGGGTCACTTTCACCGCGTCGGCGAGCTGGTTCACGCCGCGCAGCACGGCCTGCCGCGACTGCTCGCCGTACACAATCTGTTTTGCCATGTCTCTTCTCCCTACTTCTTTTTCTTGGTCTCGCCGCCCTCGATGACCCCGAGGACTTCGTCTTCGCGCATGATCAGGTATTCCTCCCCATCGATCTTGATCTCCTGGCCGGAGTACTTGCCAAAGAGAATGGTGTCGCCCGCCTTGACGTCGAGCGGGACGCGCTTGCCGTCGTCTTTCGCCTTGCCGTTGCCGGCGGCGATAACCTTGCCTTGCTGTGGTTTTTCTTTGGCGCTATCGGGGATGATGATCCCGCCGACCTTTTGTTCGCCTTCCTCGATGCGCTGGACAATGATGCGGTCGTGCAGCGGTCTGACGTTCATGCTTTACTCCGTCTCGCGTGAAAAAGGAGGTTTCCTTCCGAGGCGCCTGCCGTGGGGAACCCCAGCCGGCGCGTTAGCACTCGCCATGAGCGACTGCTAATTATATTGAACGGTTTGGCAGTGTCAACCCTTGAGTGCTAGCCCTGGAGTGCTCGCTGAACTGTCTGGTTATCCTGACCGGCGTCTTATCTTGTAGTCCCCCATTTTCCGCGTCAGCGTGTTGCGATGCATGCCGAGTTCATCGGCGGTTTTCGTCAGGCTGCCATCGTGCCGGCCGAGGACGCGGACGATGAACCGTTTCTCGAACTCGCGCACGGCATCCTCGAACTGCACGCCCTTGTCTACCATCTCCTCGACGAGCCGTTCCAGTCGCTCGGCGATCACGCCAGCTGCTCCCGGCCGGTAAGACGGCGAAAGGCTTCGATGTACTTCTCACGGGTCCTGCTGACCACATCGTCAGGGAGCGACGGGACCGGCGGCTGCTTGTTCCAGCGGATCTGCTCGAGGTAGTCGCGCACGAACTGCTTGTCGAAGCTCAGTTGCGGACCGCCGGGCGCGTAGATGTCCTGCGGCCAGAAGCGAGAAGAATCTGGCGTCAGGACTTCGTCGATGAGGATCAGCCGTTCGTGCGCGGGCCGCCCATCCTCAGTCAGCAGCCCGAACTCGAACTTCGTATCGGCCACGATGATGCCGCGGGATTCGGCGTAGGCAGCGCCTTCCTTGTACAGGCGGAGCGTCAGGTCGCGAGCGCGCTCGAACACGGCATCGCCCACGATCCGCGCCGCTTCTGCCTGGCCGATGTTGATGTCGTGGCCGCTTTGCGCTTTGGTAGCCGGCGTGAAGATCGGATTGGGGAGGCGATCGGACTCGCGCAGATTTGCGGGAAGCTCGATGCCGCACACCCCGCCGGTCTGGCGATAGTCGTTCCAGCCCGATCCCGAGAGGTAGCCGCGCGCCACGCATTCGATCGGCAATGGTTCGGTTCGCGTCACCAGCATCGCGCGACCCCGTACCCACTCGGCCGTGCGCCCCGGCTCGGGAAACATCAACGGATCGATCGATCGCAGGTGGTTCGCCACGATCGAACGCGTGCGGTCGAACCAGAAGGCCGAGATCTGCGTAAGCACTTTGCCTTTGTCCGGAATACCGGACCCAAGGACGTAGTCGAACGCAGAAATGCGATCGCTCGCGACGATGAGGAGCTGGTCGCCGAAATCGTAAATGTCCCGGACTTTACCTCGACGATCCGGGCTTCGGCCGGCAAGCGTGGTCTGGAGAATAGGCGTGACAAGGGGCAAGAGTGTTTCCCCGTGAGAGAAGCTCCGCATCTTACAAGGTGCTCGCGGCGCTGACAACAACAACATGTAGGGCGTTATAGTAGAAGGCACTCAAGACACGATGCGGACTCACGCCCGAACCATCGTCGTGCTGGCCATCGCCGTCGCCCTTGTGGCGCTCTTCCTCCACAACGTGGACCTGTGGGCGGTTGGCGCGAACATCTTGCGGGCGCGTCCCGAGTGGCTCGTGTTTTCGCTCTTCACGATGGTCGTGAACCTCGCCATTCGCGCTTATCGGTGGCAATACCTGCTCGAGCCGCTTGGGCGTACGACCTTCGGGCGTGCTTTTCGGGCAACTGCCGTCGGCGCGGCAGCCACCAGCATTCTGCCAGCGCGTGCCGGCGAGGTGATCCGTCCGTACTTTCTCGCGCGGCAGTCGAGAAAGGTCAGCACACAGACGCCCGAACGGATGAGTGCGACGGCCGCGTTCGCCACGATCATCCTCGAGCGTCTCCTCGACGTAATCACGGTGCTCGCGCTGCTCGCGTCCTACGTGTTCGTGTTCGGCGTCGAATTCGGGCGCAGCAACCCGAAGCTGTTCGCGGGCCTGAAATGGGCGGGGGGCACAGCCGGTGCGGGTTCGCTGGCGGCTCTGGTCGTCCTCTTCGTGCTGGCCGGCGACCCGGAGCGGCTCGGTCGCGCCATGGAGCGGCTCGAACGCGTCGTTCCTTCGACGCTCGCCGGGTTGATCGCGCGCGTTGCGGAGAAATTTGCGCGCGGTCTGGGCGCCATTCGCGATCCGCGCCGCCTGCTTGTGGCCCTGGCCTGGTCGTTTCCACTGTGGCTGTCGATTGCGGCGGGCATCTGGAGCGTCGCCGTGGCGTTCCGGTTTCCCGTTCCCTTCACCGGGTCGTTCCTGTTGATCGCGCTGTTGACGATTGGTGTCGCCGTGCCGACGCCTGGCGCGATTGGCGGGTTTCACGAAGCCTTTCGGATTGGCGCGACGGCGTTTTACGGCGCGCCCGACGAGGCCGCCGTGGGCGCGGCGATCGTGCTGCATCTGTTCTCGATCGGTCCGTCACTGCTGCTGGGATTGCTATTCGCCGCCGAAGAAGGACTGAACGTCAAGGGGATGCAGCGTCTCGCGGATCAGGCCGAGCAGAGGCATACCGCGTGAAGCGCGACATTTCAGACGTCAGACTTCCGACTTCAGGCGTGCGCGACGTATGAAATGTCCATATTGCGCCCACCTCGGCGACAAGGTCGTCGATTCGCGCGAGTCGAAAGAAGGCGAGGTTATTCGTCGCCGGCGCGAGTGCCTGGGATGCGGCAAGCGTTTCACCAGTTACGAGCGGATCGACGAGATCCCGTATATGGTGGTCAAGAAGGACGGTACCCGTGAGCGCTTCGAGCGCCAGAAGCTTATTGCCGGCCTCTTGAAAGCGTGCGAGAAACGTCCGGTCAGCGTGGCCGCGCTCGAAGGCATCGCAGATCGCGTCGAGGCGACTCTGCAGGAGAGGCCCGAGAAAGAAATCGCCACTGCGGACGTTGGTGGCTTCGTCATGGAGGAACTGAAGCGCCTCGACAAGGTAGCTTACGTCCGATTCGCGTCGGTCTACCGGCACTTCCGCGACATCAACGAGTTCGCGAACGAACTGAAGGAGCTTCTGAATCCGAAAGAATAGGCGCTGAAGAACCACGAACAGGCGAAGCCAGAAAGCAGACAATCTAGAGAACGAGCAATGCCAGCCACGGTCACCACGATTGCGTCGAAACGGAGCGGACCGGCATCTCCGACACCTCCGCCGCGCTCGCGGCGGCCGTTCCGCGACAACCCCCGGCTGATCCTCGCCGGGATTGGCATTCTCCTGGTCGTGCTGGTCGCGCTGCTCGCGATCGCGAACGGGTCATCGCGGTTCTCGCCCGATTTCCTGAGCGAATTCGTTCTCTACGCGCTCTCCGCCGCCGACCTGACGATGCTCGCCGCGCTGACGTTCGTGCTGGCCCGGAACATCGTCAAGCTGATCGTGGAGCGGCGGCGCGCCCTGCCGTTCGCGCATTTCCGCGCCAAGCTCGTCCTCCTGCTGCTCGGGATGACGTTCATGCCTGCCGTACTGGTGTTGATCGTCGGCAGCGAGCTGATTCGCACGAGCGCCGAGCGCTGGTTCAACGCGCCGATGGACGACATTCTGTCGTCGGCCAACACGATTGCCAGCGACTACTACCACGAGCGGCAGGTGCTCGTGACCGATCACGCGAAGCGGATCGCCCGCGAACTCGGCGCGGTCGATCTCGGAACCTCGGATCTGCGACCGATTCGTGAGTTGCTGATGCCCGATGTGACACAGGAACGCGTGCAGCTCGTCGAGGTGTATCGGCTGCAGCCGGGCGACGGTTCGGCGCCGAAGCTGGAGCGTGTGGTCGACGTCGCCGCGGCAAGCCTGGCATCCGGATCGAGTCGAGCGGCTGCGGACAAACTGGCGCTTCAGGCGCTGGGCGGATCGGTGCCGACATCCATTGAAACTGTGAGCGGCTCGGGCGATTTTCTCCGCGCTGCCGCGGCGATCCGCGCGAAAGACAACAAGCCGACAGGTGTCGTGGTTGCGACCGATGTGCTCAAGGGCGAGATGGCGGCGCGCTCGCGGCGTCTTACGCAGGCCTTCGAGAACTACAACCAGCTGCGCGTCTTGAAGCGGCCGCTTGCGGGTGTCTACCTGTCGTTCTTCCTGATGGTGACGCTCATGATTCTGGTCGGCGCCACCTGGATGGGTCTGTACATGGCCAAGCGCATCACGGGGCCCGTCCGGATGCTCGCGGCCGCGGCTCGCGAAATCGGCGCCGGCCACCTCGACCAGCGCATCGAGCCGCAGAGCAACGACGAATTCGGCTCGCTCGTCGAAGCGTTCAACTCCATGGCGAGCGAGCTCGCATCCACGCGGCGCCGGATCGACAAAAGCACGATCGAGCTGGAACGCAAACACGTCGAGGTGGAGGGACGGCGCCGGTACATCGAAACGGTTCTCGAGCGCATCACCACCGGCGTCGTGTCGGTGGACAGCGCTGGCGCGATTACGACGATGAACGGCGCCGCGGCGCGACTGCTCGGTCTGAGCCGGCAGGTAATCGGTCAGCCGGCGCCCGCGGTCTTCGACCGACCCGATCTCGAACCGGTGGGCAGGCTCTTTTCGAGCCCTGGTCGAAGCAAGAGAGAGCCGACGGCGCACGAAATCGCGATGGTCCGCGACGATCGCGAACTGCACCTCGCAGCCGTGGCGACGACGCTGGTGGGTGACACGGGAGAGGCGGAAGGACTCGTGCTGGTGCTGGACGATGTGACGCCGCTCATCCGCGCGCAACGCGTCGCGGCATGGCGTGAGGTGGCGCGCCGCCTGGCGCACGAGATCAAGAATCCGCTGACGCCGATTCAGCTGTCGGCCGAACGTCTGCGCCGCCACTTCTCGTCTGCACCGCCGCAGGCGAAGGCTCTGGTCGACGAGTGCACGACAACGATTGTCGGCGAGGTCGAATCGCTCAAGATGCTGGTGGACGAGTTCTCGCAGTTTGCGCGAATGCCGTCGCCGCGGACGGTTCCAACAGACCTGGGCGACCTCATTGCCCAGACGCTCGCCCTGTACAAGGGCATCTTCACGGACATCTGCATCGAACAGCGACTCGCGCCGGGCATGCCGCTGGTCCGTCTCGATCTCGAGCAGATCCGTCGCGTGATCATCAACCTGGTGGACAACGCCATCGAAGCAATGGATCGTCATGGTCGCATCTTGATCGAAACACAGCTCGACCAGACGAACAGCCTCGTCCGGCTGATCGTTGCCGACGATGGTCCCGGCATTCCGCCTGCGGAGCGGGAAAAACTCTTTCTGCCGTACTACTCGACCAAGCGCCGCGGCAGCGGCCTCGGTCTGGCGATCGTCCGGCGGATCATCGCCGAGCACGGCGGCAACATCGAGGTTGGGGAGAACGTTCCGAGAGGAACGCGGTTTACGATAGAGCTGCCATGTTGACGTCGGTCGTTCGAGGTTCGACGTTCGTCGTTCGACGTTCGTCGTTCGAGGTTCGACGTTCATCGTGAAGCCAACCATCCTCATCGTCGACGACGAACCAGGCGTGCGCAATTCGCTGAGCGGTGTGCTGCGCGATGAAGGCTACTCGGTCGAAGCTGTCTCGAGCGGCGAGGCCTGTCTCGAGCGTGTAACGCGCAGCCCGTTCGATCTCGTCGTCCTCGACGTCTGGATGCCGGGCATGGACGGCCTGGCGACGCTGGCCCGGCTGCGTGAGCGGCAGGTGGATTCGCAGGTCGTCCTCATTTCCGGCCACGGCAACATCGAGTCGGCGGTGCGCGCCATCAAGCTCGGCGCATTCGATTTCGTCGAGAAGCCGTTGTCGCTCGACAAAACCGTGCTGGTCATCCGCAACGCGCTGCATCAGCGCCGTCTCGAAGCCGAGAATCGTGCGCTGCGGGCGCGCGTCGCTCGCACGCAGACCATGGTTGGCGAGAGTCTCGCCATGCGGCAACTTCGCGACCAGGTCGCGATGGCGGCGCCGACCAACGGCCGCGTGTTGATTTACGGCGAAAATGGCACCGGCAAGGAGCTGGTGGCGCGGACGATTCACGCGCTGAGCCGCAGGCGCGCCAGCGCATTCGTCGAGGTCAACTGCGCGGCCATTCCGGAAGAGTTGATCGAGAGCGAGTTGTTCGGCCATGTGCGTGGCGCGTTCACGGGCGCGGTCTCGGACAGACGGGGAAAGTTCGAGACCGCCGACGGCGGCACGATCTTTCTGGACGAAATCGGCGACATGAGCCTGAAGACGCAGGCCAAAGTGCTGCGCGTGCTGCAGGAACAAACGATGGAGGCCGTTGGCGGAACGGCCCGGATCAAGGTGGATGTGCGAGTGCTCGCCGCGACGAACAAAGATCTGCAGGCCGAGATCCGCGGCGGGCGCTTCCGGGAGGACCTGTATTTCCGGCTGAACGTCATTCCGATTTTCGTGCCGGCGCTGCGCGATCGGCAGGACGACATCCCGCTGCTCGCGGATCATTTCATGGCCGAATTCGCCAGGGAGTATGGTCGGAGGGTGAAGAGCTTCGATTCGGGCGCGCGTGCGACGCTGCAGCAGTATCCGTGGCCAGGGAACGTCCGCGAACTGAGAAACGTGATCGAGCGGCTGATGATCATGGTGCCGGGCGACGCCATCTCGGCGTCCGACCTGACGTTCCTCGATCCCAGCGGGTTGACACGTGCGGCGACCCTGGAGGCGCCGGCGGAACGCCGCACCCTGCATGAAGCGCGCGACCAGTTCGAGCGCGATCTGATCCTGCGCACACTGTCGGAGCAGCAGGGGAACATGTCGCGAACGGCGGAGGTGCTCGGCGTCGAACGTAGCAACCTCTATCGAAAAATGAAGGCGTTCGGTATCGCACCCACCCGGCGCGCCGAAGAAGAAAGCGAGGCGGTTTAAATTCAGATTTCAGATTTCAGATTTCACATCGAGTTCAAATTTCACCTTGAGTTCAGCTTCCTGAGTTTGTTCTCCAGGACTTGGTCCGGTTTGAGCCCCGTCATCTGTAAGTAGAACTCGGCGGACGCGGTCAGCGCGGCGGCCGGGACGAGGCCGACGATTTCGCTTTCGAGGATGACCACGCCATATCGCGCAGCTTCGCGCTTGACGGTCTCGAACACCCTGAAGATCGGCGTCTTCTCGTAGTTCGTGAGATTCATCGACACCTGGACGATCCCGCGATCTTCCAGCTTGAACCCTGCGGCTTTCACGTGCCGATAGCCGCCGCTGCTGGCGCGAATCGCGGCCGCGATCTTCTTCGCAACGTCGAGGCGATCGGTGGCCAGGTTGATGTTGTACGCGATGAGCGCCATCCTGGCGCCCACGACGGTTGCCCCGGCGGTGTCATGGGGCGCGGCTGGTCCGAAATCGGGTTTCCATTCGGGCGCCGCGAGTTTCGTGGCGAGCCCCTCGAACTGTCCCCGCCGGATGTCCTCGAGGTTCTTGCGCAGGGGATTTTTGGAGGCTTCTTCGTACAAAAACACCGGGACGTTGAAGCGGCGTGCGATTTCGGCTCCCGTTTCCTTCGCAACTTCGACGCATTGGGCCATCGTGATGCCCTCGATGGGTACGAACGGGACGACGTCCACGGCGCCGAGACGCGGATGCTCGCCGCGATGTGTCCGCAGGTCGATGTCGGCGATCGCGCGTTCGAAGAGTGCGAAAACGGCCGCCTCAGCGGCTGCCGCATCGCCGGCGAAGGTGAAGACCGATCGGTTGTGCGACACATCGGATGAATAGTCGAGCAGGGTTACGCCTGGCACCGATCGAATGGCGTCCGCCATCGCGGTCACGATCTTCGGCCGGCGGCCTTCGCTGACGTTGGGAATACATTCGATGAGCGGCATAGCGGAGGTCAGATGTCAGAGTTCGGAATGTTGCAGATTGTAGATTGGGTATCGCAATCCGAATCACAAATCTCAAATCAGCCTGAAATCAGAACTCCAAGCTCTGAACTGCGGGGTTTATAATGTCCAGGTTTCATGTCCGAGGCCCATCCGAGCGACGCCCCTCGCGCGTCCGACACGTCGCCGAGTGCCGAGCGTGACGCAAAGATCGAGGAGCTTCTCCTCGTCGGCCTGGATCAGTATTTCGGCGGCCGGTACGAACAAGCCATCAACATCTGGACCCGTGCGCTGTTCCTGGATCGGAGCCACGCGCGCGCACGAGCTTATATAGAACGCGCGCGTACGGCGCTCGCGGAAGCACAGCGCGAATCGGAAGAGCTTCTGCAGAACGGCGTCGCCGCCTTTCATCGCGGTGAGGGCGACGAGGCACGACGGCTGCTGCTTTCGGCGATCGACCGCGGTGCGCCTTCGGAGGAAGCGCTGGCGGTCCTGGAACGACTCAATCGACTCGAAGCCGCCGTCACCGTGTCGCCGCAGCGGCGGACGGTCCGGCAGCAGGCGTCCACCGGTGCCAAGCCGATCGAGAGCCGCAGCCGACCGATTGCTGTCATGGCCGCCTGGGCCGCGGCGTCCGTCGTCGTGATCGGACTCTCAGGGTACGCAGTTGGCGCGACTCGCTTCGAGTGGCTGTCGCAATGGTTGGACGGTCCCTCCGGAATCTTGGTGACTCCCGTCGCGCGCGACCTGGCATTGCCGCTGCCCCGCCGCGGCGAAATGGCGCTCGCCCGGGCGAACACTCTGGCGGCGGCCGGGCGCCTGCGCGAGGCGCTGGCGACGCTCGACGCTATCGGTCTTACCGATCCGGAACGAGCCGACGCCGATTCGCTTCGAGGCGACATCCAGCGACAGCTGCTCGCGCTGGCTGTCGCACCGTCCTCGTCATCAACCCGTCCCGCGAGCGATCGATAGGCGCGATGAAATGTCCGAAGTGCGGCTATCTCGGCTTCGAGCAAGTCGAGTCATGCCGCAACTGCGGCTATGAGTTCTCGCTGTCGCGGGGCACTCCTGCTCCAGAAACGGAGTTGCCGCTTCGTCTCAACACACGGCCCGAAGAATCCCTCGACGATCTGGCGTTGTCGGAGTCTCAACTGGACGTCGATCGGCTGATCGGCCCGCCGACGTCCGAGACGGCACAACCGTCGGCGGCGCACTCCGACCCGGACGCGGACGCCGAGCTGCCGCTTTTCAGATCCACGGCTCCCGACGACGAACCGCTGATCAAGACGCCTTCGTCGCCGCGTGCGCCGCTGGCTGTTCGGCGCGTGATGCCGGACGCCCCGCGCCTGCCGCGTGAGCATCCGCGCGCGCAGTCGCTGACCTTCGATTCGGACGAAGCGCTGGAGGGATGGCCGGTCCCCTCGACGCTTGAACATCAGGCCCTTGGACGCAGCTCAGGGCAGGCCCCTCGACACAGCCTGGAGCAAACTCACGAGACCACTGAACCTGAGTGGACCGGTGAACGACCGGCTGGCCTCGCCTCGCGCCTCGCCGCGGTCGTCATCGACCTCACGTTGCTCGCGATCATCGATGCTGTGGTCATCTACTTCACCGTGCGGATCTGCGGCCTCACGCTGCAGGACCTGGGCGTGCTTCCAAAGGGGCCGCTGATCGCGTTTCTGGTGATCCAGAACGGCGGCTATCTCGTCGCATTCACGGCCGGGGGTCAGACCATCGGCAAGATGTCGACGGGCATCCGCGTCGTTCCGGCAAGTCCCGAGACGCCGCTCGATCTCGATCACGCACTGCGGCGCGAGTTCATGTGGCTGATTCTGGCTATTCCAGCGGGTCTCGGCTTTCTCTCTGCTCTTTCCAATCCCGATCGACGCGGCTTCCACGATCGCTTCGCCGGCACGCGCGTCGTCGTCAGCTGACGGATCATGCCGGACGGCAGTCGTGATGCTCCCAGCAGAATACCGGCTCTGATCGTTGCCACGGCCTGCGGCGTCGGCTATGCCCCGGTCGCATCCGGAACCTTTGGCTCGGCGGCCGGCCTGCTGGTGTGGGCGGTCCTGCCGCCGGATGCGACCATCCAGGCGGCGGCAATCGTGCTGACGTTCGTCGTGGGCTCCTGGAGCGGAACCGTTGCCGAGCGCCACTTCGGCCGGCAGGATCCCGGCGAGGTCGTGATCGACGAGGTGCTGGGGATGCTGATCACGCTCTTTCTCAATCCCGTCGGTTGGGCCGGAGCGTTTGTGGGATTTCTCCTGTTCCGCCTCGCCGACATCGTCAAGCCGTTTCCGGCGCGGCGGCTCGAACATCTCTACGGCGGCATCGGCGTGATGGCCGATGATGCAATGGCGGCCGTGTACGCGAACCTGGCGCTCCGCGCGATGATCGCGGTTGCGAATCGAGTAATTGGATAATCGGGTAATCTGGTCATTGAATGGTTCAATTCGGCAATCAATTACCAGACCACCCAATTACTCAGTTATCCGATTACGTTACTCGCTACCCAATGCATGCCTGCATCCTGGCGGTCGGCAGCGAGATGCTGACGCCGTTTCGCGTCGACACCAACTCGCTCCTGATCACCGAACGACTGAATCAGATCGGTTGCGACGTACGGTTGAAAGCGGTCGTCGCCGATCACGTCGACGAGCTCAAGCGCGTCATCGAGGGTGCGCTTGCGTGGGCGGATCTCGTCGTGATCACCGGCGGACTGGGTCCAACCGGAGACGACATCACCCGTGAAGCAGTTGCCGCCGTGCTCAACGTGCCGGTGGACATCGACGAGCGAATCGTCGAGCGCATTCGCGAACGCTTCTCGCGTCGCGGCATGACCATGCCGGAGATCAACCGCCGCCAGGCGATGGTTCCGCGCGGAGCGACGGTGCTCGCGAATCCGAACGGCACGGCGCCCGGCCTCTGGCTCGAACGCGATCGCACGGCGATCGTGTTGCTGCCCGGTCCACCGCGCGAGATGACGCCAATGCTGGATGCGGTGATTCACGATCGGCTCGCGCCGCGGGCAGGATCTTCGGGTCTCTTTCGACGGGTCGTCAAGGTGACGGGCCGAAGCGAGTCGGACGTAGACGCCGTCGCGCAGCCGGTGTACGGACCGTGGACCACGCACCCGGTTCCGATCAGCACCACGATCCTCGCGGCGCTCGGTCAAATCGAGCTGCACCTGACGGTCGTTGCGCAGAGTCGGGAAGAGGCGGACGCCGAGCTCGATGCGGCCGTACGGCAACTGGAAGGTGTGCTCGGCGTGTCCGTTTACAGCACCGACGGCCAGCCCCTCGAAGCCGTCGTCGGGGCCATGATGCGCGAGCGTCGCCTCAGGATTGCAGTGGCCGAATCGTGCTCCGGGGGCCTCCTCGCGTCTCGTCTCACCGACGTGCCCGGAAGCTCCGACTACGTCGAGCGTGGAGCGGTGTGTTACAGCAACCGGTCGAAAATCGAACTGGCGGGCGTGCCGGAAGCGCTGATCATCGATTACGGCGCCGTCAGTGAACCTGTGGCTCGCGCGATGGCCAGCGGCATTCGGGAGCGCGCCGGCACCGAGATTGGCGTCGGCATCACCGGCATCGCAGGTCCTGGCGGCGGATCAGCGGAAAAGCCGGTCGGGACCGTGGCGATCGCGGTAGCCGTCGGGGACACGGTCAGGACGCGGACGTTTCAGTTTCTCGGCGGCCGCGAAATGGTGAAATACCAATCGGCGCAGGCGGCGATGAACATGCTGCGCCTGATCCTGATGAAAGCCGACGCGCCGTTCTGGCCTGCGAAGAGCAGGGATTAGCGGTTGGGGCTCAGGGGACTGGCAGCAGGCCTTGCACGACCGCTATCACTACCGTGCGTCTATTCATAGCAATCGATCTGGACGATGCCGCCAGAGCTTCGATCGGGGCAGAGCAGAGGCGCATCGCCTCGGCCATGGGCGAGTCGCGCTCGTCGATCAGGTGGGTGCAGCCCGAACAGATGCACCTGACGTTGGTATTTCTTGGCGAGACGCCCGAGGATGTAGCCGCAGCGGTCGTCGACGCGATGAGCGTTCCCATGTCGGCTCCGACCTTTGACATGGTCTTTCAAGGCGTTGGCGTGTTTCCGCCGCACGGCGCTCCGCGCGCCCTGTGGATTGGAGTCGGCGACGGCTCGTCGGAGGTGATCGATGTGCAACGCGAGATCGCCAACCGAGTCGCCGCGTGCGGCGTCGCGCTTGAAACCCGTCCCTTTCGCCCGCACCTGACGCTGGGGCGATGGCGGCATTCCCGGCCTTCCGATCGCCGCCAGGCGCTTGCGCGCTCCACGTCGCATGCGGTCGCGCGCGCTCGTGTCAGCGCGGCGACGTTGTATCAGAGCCGCATCTCGTCGGCCGGTTCGACCTACACGGCGCTGGCGCGTGCTACGCTTTCCGAGTGCTGATCGTTGCGCTCGCCGGGTATCTGCTTGGATCCATTCCCTTCGCGCTCCTGATGGCGAGGCACCTGGGCACTGCCGATCTGCGCCTGATCGGCAGCGGAAACGTCGGAGCCGCGAACGTAATGCGCGTCTCCGGTGTGAAGGCCGGTGTGGCTGTTGCCGCACTCGACGCTCTGAAAGGTGCATTCAGCGTGCTGATCGCGGAACAGATCAGCAGCAGTCCGACGGCTCCGGCGGTTGCGGGCGTTGCCGCAATCGTCGGTCACATCTACCCCGTGTGGCTGCGATTCCGCGGCGGGAAAGGCGTCGCGACGGCGTGCGGCGTCTTCTCGATTCTGACCCCGCTCGCCCTGGTGTTGTCTCTGGCGGTCTTCGTGGCCGCCGTCTCGCTGACGAAATACATCTCGCTCGGATCGCTGCTCGCGTCGATTGCTCTGCCGCCGCTTGCGTACGCGGCGGGCAGTCCCGCGTCGGCGGTGATGGCGGCCGTCGCGGCGGCGAGCATCATCGTGTTTCGTCACCGATCGAATCTCGCCCGGCTGCGGTCGGGGACCGAGCGCCGAATTGGAATGCGGGTCTAGATGCGGACGGTCACCGTACTCGGAGCGGGCAGCTGGGGAACGGCGCTCGCCATTCATCTGGCCCGGGTTGGTCATGACGTTCGTCTCTGGGCACGCGATCCAGCGCTCGTAGACGAGATGCGGGCGCGGCGCGCCAATCCCGTCTACCTTCCCGACGTCCGGCTTCCGGATCGAGTGCTCGTCACGAACGTGCTTGGTGAAGCGCTGGAGGGCCGCGACCTGATCGTCTCGGCGATCCCGACTCACGGCTGCCGAGCCGTCATCCACGCCGGGGCTGGGCATATTGCGGACCATGCCGTGGTCGTCAGTGCCGCGAAAGGCCTCGAGGCTGATTCGTTGTTGCGGATGTCCGACGTGATCGCCCAGGAGGTCGGTGGCGGTCATCCGGTGGTGGTGCTGTCGGGGCCAAGCTTCGCGGTGGAAGTTGCCAACGAATTGCCGACGGCGGTTTTGGCGGCCTCGTCGGACAAGCGCGCGGTCGAGCTCGTGCAGCAGGAATTTCGAGGGCCAGCGTTCCGCCTCTATGGCAGCGACGATGTGGTCGGCGTGGAGATGGGCGGGGCGCTGAAGAACATCATCGCGATCGCTGCGGGTGTCGTCGAGGGTCTGGGGCTGGGCCACAACTCGCTCGCGGCACTCATCACGCGGGGACTCGTCGAGCTCACGCGTGTGGCGTGCGCTGCCGGAGGGCGGCGCGAAACGCTGTCGGGGCTCAGCGGTCTCGGCGATCTCGTTCTGACGTGCACAGGCGACCTGAGCCGCAACCGCTACGTCGGGATCGAGCTTGCGCGGGGACGTCCGCTCGCCGAAATTCTCGCGGGCATGAAAATGATCGCCGAGGGTGTGCGAACGACGGGCGCCGCACTCGCGCTAGGCGTACGGTATGGCGTCGAGCTGCCGATTGCCACACAGATGCAGGAAGTGCTGGTC
>JBKPDW010000486.1:0-22912 GCA_046728115.1 Acidobacteriota bacterium
CCGCGAGATCGGCGAACGGTTTCTGCACGTAGACGGACGCCATGTTGATCAGGATGTCGAGCCGGCCGAGCGCGCTGACGACCGATTGCACCAGCGCCTCGCACGCGCTCGGCTGCGAGAGATCGGCCTGGAACACCGCCGCCCCGCGACCGGCGGCGCGGACTCTCTGAGCTGTTTCTTCAGCTTCCGTCTTGGATCGCGCGTAGCACAGTGCGATGTCTGCACCACGCGCTGCAAGCTCAGTCGCGACCACCTGACCGATGCGCTTGCCGCCGGTGATGAGCGCGACGGTGTTGGAGAGGTTCACGAGAATTGGCGACTCGGAGAATTGGCGAGTTGGAGACTCACCAACTCACCAATTCTCCAAGTCACCAATGGTCCGCGTCAGTAGGAGAAGGTCCCGAAGAATGCGGAACGCTTGTTCGGATCGCTCCACTTGGTGCCAAGCGCGGCGCCGGTGAACATGTGCTGCGACGCCACGCCGATGGCCGACTCGTCGACGTGCGCGAGCGGGTGGAACCACTGCATCGCGCCGCAGGTCGGATCGTGTGTGAGGTGCTTGTTGACGTCCAGTGTCGCCTGACCCGCGGAGACTTCGATTTCGCTGCCGTGGTCGGCGAACTGAATCGGCGCCGAAGTCACCTGCACGATCGTGCCGACGAGACCATTGGACAGTTCGTTCGCCATGGCGACCAACGCCAGCCGCTGCGCGCTGTTCGCCCGCGCGTCCACGTACATCGCGGTGCGAACCGACGGCTTGTCGCCGCCCATTTCCTGCATCCCGAGATTGCGATCGCCGGCAAGCGCCGCGACGATCGACAGGCCATCGAGCGAGATGCCGTTGAACGTCCCACGATCGACCTTCCAGGCGAGGACCGCCTCTTTGCCCATGGTCTCGGCTTCACTGTTCATGATGCAACCGCCGGTAAACACCTCAGCGGTGCGCGCTTCGACGTACGCGCCCGTCACGGATCCCTTGCCGCCCGCGAGGAGCGGAGCCGCCGCGACGCAAACGAGAGACAGGACCAGGAGGATTCGTTTCATCAGCAACCTCGGTAGGATTATAGCGCCGTGACGCAGTGGATAGTGTCGGGCCTGGGTCGCCTGGCAGACAGATGTTGAGGTCCCGCCTTCGCGCTGCGCGTTATGGCGTGACAGACTTCGGCCGCGGATAGGCTTGCCAGGACGAAGCCCGCCGACGAGCGGGTGGCGTCTGGACGGAGGTTGACGAGTGGCTGAAACGATTGGATTCATAGGGCTTGGCGTCATGGGGAAACCCATGGCGAAAAATCTCATCAAGGCTGGTCACCGGCTCGTGGTGCACAACCGCAGCCGCGCCGGCGTTGACGAAGTGACCGCAGCAGGGGCGACGGCGGCGGTCTCGCCGGCCGAGGTCGCAAAAGCCGCGACGATCGTGATTACGATGCTCCCCGACACCCCTGACGTCGAGGCGGTGCTCATGGGCACAAACGGCGTTCTGTCCTGCCTGCAGCCCGGTGCGGTCGTCGTGGACATGAGCAGCATCTCGCCCGTCGCCACCAAGCGGCTCGCCGCGGCGGTCGCAGAACGCGGCAGCGCCATGCTCGACGCGCCGGTCAGCGGTGGCGAGATTGGCGCGATCAACGCGTCGCTATCGATCATGGTCGGCGGCGACGAGGCGGCCTTCGCACGGGTCAAACCGATCTTCGAGGCGATGGGCAACGCCGAACGGATCGTGCACATCGGTCCATCTGGCGCAGGTCAGGTCTGCAAAATCTGCAATCAGATTGCAATCGGAGGCGCGCTGTCAGGCGTCAGCGAGGCGTTGGCGCTCGCCAGGAAAGCGAACGTGGACGGCGCCCGTGTGCGGCAGGCGCTCCTCGGCGGATTTGCCGCCAGCCGTGTGCTCGAAGTGCACGGCGAACGGATGCTGACCGGCAACTACAAGCCCGGATTCCGCACGAAGCTGTATCAGAAGGACCTGCGGCTCGCGAACGAAGCGGCTGGCGCGAATGGCGTGGCGATGCCGGGAACGGCGATTGTCACGCAGCTCGTGAATGCGTTGATGGCAAAGGGCGGTGGGGATCTCGATTACGCGGCGATTGCGACGGTCATTTTCGACATGGGTCATTGCTGATGGCAAATTGCTGATGGCAGATTTATCGAGCACTTTGCAACGAATCAGCAATTTGAATCGGCAGTGTTCAGTGCTTACAACACGCCCGCGCGCCCGAACAGCAATCCGGCCGCACGGGATCGCCGTCCGGTCCAAAACCTCGCTGCGTCTCGACACACCAGTACGCTGTGGAGTCGTACTTGTCGTAGAACGTGAATTCGTCGGGATCGGGACCCGACGTCACGTACATTCCCTTGTGCCGCAGGTTCAGGCAGTGAACGCCGGGGGTCAATTTTGGTGACGTCAAATGATCCATACGCAATTGCAAGGTTCTAGAGTTCAAGCGTTCCAAGGTTCTAGGCTCGCGTCTACCGCCGCATCCACTCTAGAACGCTAGAACCCTTGAACCTTGAACCTTCCTCCTTGTCATGCGGTTCGTATTCCGGCCGCGTTCAGTAGTGCCCGCTTCACCGCCGTCCGCGCAATCTGCACCTTGTAGGCGTTCCCACTCATCGGTTTGGCTTCGCTGACCGCCGCTTCGGCAGCCAGAGCGGCCGTTTCTTCGTTGAGCGGCTTGCCGGCAAGCGCGGCCTCGGCCGGCTTCGACCGCCATGGCACCGGCGCCACGGCGCCGAGCACCACGCGCGCCGACGCGATCGTATTCCCGTTCATCGTCAGCACGACGGTCGTGAACGCCAGTGGCCAGTCGTGAGACTGCTTGAAGCGGACTTCGTAATGTCCGGTTTTTACGTTGCCCGCCGCCGGCAACGTTACGTGCGTCAGGATCTCGTCGTCCGCGAGCACGTTCTCTTTCAGGACGTTCCGCATGGTCGGCATCGTGAAGTATTCAGCCGCCGGCACGTTGCGCTCGCCACCCGGACCGAGAATGCGGAACGTCGCGCCGTACGCCACGAGCGGCACGGCCAGGCTCGACGGATGCACGATATGGCTCGGACCGTCGTTGCCGAAAATGGCGTGATACTGGTTCTCGCCCGTCGTGGCGAAACAGCGCGAGCCTCCTTTCTTGAAGCAGACGAACTCCTCGTTCCGGAAATACCAGCAGCGCGGACGCTGATTGATGTTGCCGCCGACGGTGCCCTGATTGCGGATCTGCGGCGTGCCGAGCTCGCCCGTGGCCTGAACGAGCGCGGGGTACAGCTTCGTTACCTGCGCGTTCTCGGCCAGATCGACAATCTTCACGGCCGATCCGATCCGCAGGCCGCCGCTCGGCGCGGCCGCGATTGTCGCATCGAGCCCTTTCACGTTGACGAGGCGGTCGGGCGTGGTCACGTAGTCCTTCATGCGCGAGAGCAGATCCTGGCCGCCCGCGAGCGGCAGCGCGACAACGCCGTCTGCCTTCAGCGCGGCGACAGCCTCTTTCTCGTTCGCCGGATTGACGTAGGCGAAGGCCTTCACAGCGTCCCTCCTGCTCGTTGCTCCTCGAGCGCTGCCAGAATTTTGTGCGGGTGCAGCGGCAGACTGCGAAGGGTCGCTCCGGTTGCGTTCCGCACCGCGTTGGCGATGGCCGACGCCGTCGATACGGTCGGCGGCTCGCCGATGCCAATCACGCCGCGCTCCGGCATGTTGTTGAGGACGATGTCGATCTGCGGCACATCGGACATGCCGGCCAGCATGTACCACTCCATGTTCGGATTGACCATCTGCCCCGTGCTGCGATCGAGCAGACGATCCTCGAACAGCGCGAAGTTGATCGCCGCGATGACTCCGCCGTACGCCTGACTCTCGGCGGTCAGCTTGTCGACGATCAACCCGCAATCCTGGATGGCGAGGATGCGCTTCACCTTGACGATGCCCGTCTCGATGTCGACCTGTGCCTCGGCGAACTGCACCCCGCTCGTGCCGCTCGAGGACAGCCCGTCTTCCCATCTGCCGTCGACTGAGATCGGCTCGGTTCCGATCAGCTTGCACGCATCTTTCCACGCGAGGCCTTTCGACGGGTTGCCTTTCACGAAGATGCGCCCGCCTTCGGCCACGAGATCCGCCGGCTGCGCGCCGAGGGTCGGCGCCACCTTCGCGAACAGCTCGTCGAGCGCCTTCACCGAGGTAATTCGAATGGCGGGCGATACGGACGCGGCCGTCGTGCTGCCGCCGGACCCGCCGCTGAACGGATACACGGTATCGCCAATCTCCGGTTTCACCGCTTCGACGGGAAGGCCGAATGTTTCGGCGGCCACCATGGCGACGATGGTCCTCGTGCCGGTGCCGATGTCCTGTGTGCCGCACTTGACGACAACGCTTCCGTCGGAGGTGATGTCGACATGCGCCTGCGAGCCACGTCCCGCCCCGCCCCAGCGATGGGCTGACACGCCCATGCCGGTCTTGATCGGACCCGCCGTCGGGTCGCCGGTGGCATGGCGCTTATCCCACCCGAATATCTTCGCGCCGCGCTGGAAATATTCGCCCCACATCGCGTTGGGTCCGGCCGGCGGCAGGTTCTTGATGCGGAACTCCACTGGATCCATGCGGACGCGATCGGCGAGCTCGTCCATCAGGATCTCGGTCAGGAAGCAGCCCTGCGGGTGGCCAGGCGCACGCATCGCGCGCTGCTGGCCGGCGTTGATGTACACGTCGGTGTGCTGGCGCCTTCGATTCGGAAAGTCGTAGATGTACGGCAGCGGAAACCCCGACCCCGCGCCGGCGCCGCCCGTGCCCCAGCTTTGGGCGTCGAACGCCGTCAGCCGACCGTTCGAGTCCACGCCCGCTCGAATCTTCGCGAATGCCGACGGCCGGTTGCCCGTGTCGAGATGCTCTTCTTTGCGATCGAGCATCAGCTTCACCGGCGCCTTGGCAAGGCGCGCGAGTTTCGCGCAGAGAAGGCCCTGCATGTCGGGAGCGAACTTGCTGCCGAATCCGCCGCCCATGTACTGCGTGATCACGCGCACGTTGGATTGCGGGATGTTGAGCGCCTGCGCGAACCCCTGCGCGCACTGGTGCACACCTTGAGTCGTCACCCACGCCGTGAGCTTGTCACCATCCCATTCGCAGACCGCACCGTGTGTTTCGAGGCACACGTGTGTGATTACATGCGTGGAATAGGTGGCTTCGACGATGTGTGCGGCCTGTTTGAAGCCGGCGTCGAGATCGCCGGTCTCATCGGCGTTGGCTTTGCGCGTGTTGCCGTTTGGGAACACGGTCGGAGCGCCCGGCGCCATCGCCGCGGCTTCGGATGACAGGTGCGGCAGCGGTTCGTACTCCACCTTCACGAACCGCGCGGCATCGCGCGCGCGCTCCTCGGTATCGGCAGCAACCGCCGCTACCGGATCGCCCTGATACATCACTCGGGCACCGGGTTCCTTCGCGCTGAGCGTGGCCTTGACGCCTGGCGCCTTCTCCGCCGCCGACAGATCGATCGACACGATCCGTGCGTGGGGATGCGGCGATCGGACCATCACGCCGTAGATCATGCCGGGGCGGTTGATGTCGTAGGTATAGCGCGCCCGGCCTGTCACCTTGTCCGGTCCGTCGAGTCGTTTGACCGGGGTACTCAGCAGCTTCGGCTTGGTCGGCCAGGCGTAATGCGGATCAGCCACGGGCCACCGCCTTTCCTGCCTGCATCGCAGCTTCCATCACGCGGACGAACGTTCCGCAGCGACAGATGTTGCCGTCAAGCTCCTTTCGTGCCTGCTCCAACGTCGGGTTCGGATATTTTTCGATCAAGGCGACCGTAGCCATCACGAAGCCCGGCGTGCAGAAACCGCACATCAGCGCGTCCTTGTCGCAGAAGGCCTGCTGCACCGGATGCAGCGTATTGCCCGTTGACAAGCCATCCACGGTGCGAATCTGTTTGCCCTGCACTTCGATCGCGAGCGTGGAGCACGCGTACACCATGCGGCCGTCGACGATCATCGTGCAGGCACCGCAAGCGCCGCGATCGCAGACGCGCTTGTTTCCGGTGAGATCGGCGCGCTGGCGCACAGCGTCGAGCAGGGTGACGCGCGGCTCGATGCGCAGATCCACCCGTTTGCCGTTGACTGTCAACGTCACCGGCACTTCGCCGGGCCCGACGACGCGTGGCCCGGTTTGCGCGGCAACGTCGCTGTCGGCGACGGCAGTGACGGCTGTGGCGAGCCCGCCGACGCCGGCCGACTTGAGAAAGTCGCGGCGGCTGACGTTGAATTGCTCGGGTTTGGACATAACCAGTCCCTTCTAAACAGGCCATAATACGCTGTCGTACGGGCGGAGGAAATCAGGGTTGGGGATTTGGGATCGGGATTCGGGATCGGGATTTGGGTTGGGATTCGGGGTCAGGGATTGGACCGGAGCGGATGTAGCGCGAGGCTTTCAGCCGAGCGGACACGGAGGCATTCAATGCAGGCTCGACGAGATTTTCTGCGACAGATGGTTCCCGCCGGCGCACTTGGCGTGGTCGGGTTCAAGACCGACTGGTTCGAGCGCATCGCCTCTGCGTCTGCCGCCGTCGCCGATCGTTCACCGGCCGAGGTCGCTGCCGACGAAAGCTACTGGCGAGAAATCCAGCAGGCGTTCACGCTCGACCGAACGATTATCAACCTGAACAACGGCTACACCTGTCCGAGTCCTCGCGTGGTGCACGAAGCGCTGAAGCGTTACCTCGACATCTCGAATCAGGCTCCGATTCACTACATGTGGAACCTGCTCGAGCCCAATGTCGAAACCGTGCGTCGCAATCTGGCGGCCGAGTTCGGCTGCGATCCCGAGGAACTCGCCATCACGCGCAATGCGAGCGAGGCGCTGCAGATCGCGCAACTCGGCCTCGATCTTCAGCCGGGCGACGAGGTGGTGACCACGGACCAGGATTACGGGCGGATGCTCGACACGTGGGATCAGCGCGCGCGCCGCGACAAGATCAAGGTGACGAAGATTTCGTTTCCAGTGCCGACGAACAACCTGTCGGATCTGACGCACAGACTCGAACAGGCCGTCACCCCCAGGACGAAGGTCATTCACATCTGCCACATCACGAACCTCACCGGGCAGCTCTTTCCCGTTCGCGACATCGCGCGGATGGCGCGGTCGCGCGGCATTCAGACGATCGTGGACGGCGCGCACGCGGTGGCGCACTTTCCGTTCGCGCTGCGCGACCTCGAGGTCGACTACTACGGCACATCGCTGCACAAGTGGCTGCTTGCGCCGGTCGGCACGGGATTCCTGTATGTTCGGCGCGAGAACATCGAAAAGCTGTGGCCGCTGACGCCGGCCGCGGCCGCCAAGTCGAAGGACATCCGGAAATTCGAAGAGGTCGGCACGCATCCAGCCGCCAACCACAACGCGATCGCCGAAGCGCTGGTGTTCCATCAGTCGATTGGCATCGAGCGCAAGTCGGCGCGCCTTCGTTATCTGTCCGACCGGTGGATTACGCGACTCGAACAACATCCGCGCGTGAAGATTCTCAACAGCCGGGAACCCAATATGGCGTGGGGTCTTTCGAACATCAGCCCGGTCGGCGTCGACGTCTCGAAGGCGTACGACTTCCTCTGGACGAAATATCGAATCATCACCGCCGCCATCAAACGCAACGACTATCAAGGCCTGCGTGTAACGCCGAATGTCTACACGACACTCGACGAGGTCGACACGTTTGCGTCAGCGATCGAAGACCTGCTGAAGAATTCGCCTTCCACGGCCGCGTGAACGTTCACGCGCAGCGATGGGCGCGGGTCGTCGACGTCCTGTGCGTACTTGGCGTCGGGCTCGCGCTCGTTGTTGCGCTGTTCGGTGGCTTTCGTTTTCGCGTCGGCGACTCGCGCGTCACGATCACCTCGCCGCTCCGAGTGCTCCTATGGGCCGTCGGCGCCTCGCTCATCCGGCATCTGGCCGCGCCGCGCCCGCCAATCCACCGCGCATTTCCGGCCTTCGTCGCGAGTTGGTTCACCGGTCCACACGCGGTTCCTGCCTTGCGACGGCTGGTCGAATCGGC
The DNA here is from genome assembly GCA_046728115.1 of Acidobacteriota bacterium. Taxonomy (GTDB): domain Bacteria; phylum Acidobacteriota; class Vicinamibacteria; order Vicinamibacterales; family CAVVIG01; genus CAVSWN01. The sequence continues at coordinate 8,013 of JBKPDW010000486.1, forward strand.
GCGCGCGCCGCTGCCGCCGGGCGAGGCGCGCCTCTTCGATGAATCAGCCGGCACGTGGCCCGGCGCGGTCGAGTGGCTGGGTGCCTTCGTCGGCTTCTCCGTACTCGTCGCCGTCTTCACCTGGCCGCAAGTACGCCACATGGAATCGGTCCCTGACATCGGGGATCCCCTCTTCTCGATCTGGCGCCTCTCCTGGATCAGCCATCAGATCGTCCGTAATCCGCGCGCCCTGTTCGACGCGAATATTTTCTATCCCGAACGGCTGACCCTGACCTATTCCGACCCGCTGCTCGTCTCGGCGTTGATCAGCGCGCCGTTCTACGGCCTCGGGCTCAATCGCGCCCTGATCTACAACGTCGTATTCCTCTCCGGTTTCGTGTTCTCGGGCATGGCGATGTACCTGCTGGTGCGCGCGCTGACCGGCCGGCGCGACGCCGCAGCCCTCGCAGGCGTCGTCTTTGCTCTCTATCCCTATCGCTACGAGCACTACAGCCACCTCGAGTTGCAGATGGCGATGTGGATGCCGATTGCGTTGTGGGCGCTGCATCGCACGATGGCGCGCGGGAGGCTGGTCGACGGACTGGTCACCGGTGCGGCGTTCGCGCTGCAGATGTTGTCCTCGTTGTATTACGGCGAGTATTTCACAGCGTACATCGTCGTGGTGGGTGGACTGCTCTGGATCGGCCGTCGTTTTCCGATGCGACCGCTCGCAATGCTCGCCGCCGGGACGGCGCTCGCGGGCGTCCTGATCGCGCCGGTCGCGTTACAGTACATCGCGAACGAGAAGACGATCGGCGAGCGGAACATCACGGCCTTCAGCGCGGAGGGCCGAGACTTCCTCAAGCCGCATTTTCGAAACCGCGTGTACGGTAGCTGGTCGCTCGAGGGATACCAGGAACGCCAACTCTTTCCGCATATCACGCCGGTCGCGGTCGCGCTGGTGGGCGCCGCGCCACCTTTGACTGTCGCGAGTCTCGCCTACACCATCGCGCTCGCCGTGTCGTTCGACGCCTCGCTGGGCGTGAACGGGATGGTGTTTCCGTGGCTGCGCGAATACATGCCGGGATACCGCTCACTTCGTGCGCCCGCACGGTTCAGCATGCTCTGCGGGATGACGCTCGCGGTGCTGTGCGGTTTGGGCGCCGCGCGACTGCTCGCGCGGTGGCCGCGTGCGAACACCGCCGTCTTTCTGGCACTGCTCGCTCCGATCCTGATCGAATCGTGGCCCAACATTCGCCTGGAGCCTGTCTGGTCCGAGCCGCCAGCGATCTACGAACGCCTGAAGGATCAGCCCCCGAGCGTGCTCGCGGAATTTCCGACGCCCGCGACAACCGGGATGGTGGGATCGGATACGCGGTATTTGTATTTCTCGACGTTTCACTGGCAGAAACTGCTGAATGGCTACAGCGGCTTCATGCCACCGTCGTATTTCGAATTTCTCGAGCGGACCGGTGATTTCCCGTCACCGGCGTCGTTGAGCTATCTGCGCGAGCGCGGCGTGCAGTACATCACCTGGCACGGCGCGTTCACGACACCGGGCCGCTATGAGCGAACTTCTGCACTGCTGGACGCGCGGCCCGATCTCGAGTTGGTCGCGACAGCGCCGTGGGGACGAAGCGAATCGCGGTTGTATCGCTTTAAATGAAAGTCTCCACCACGGAGGACACGGGCGAGCGGAGGAACTTGTTTGTAATTCGACGACCGCATGTCCTCCATGTCCTACGTCGTGGCGAGAGAGGTTTCAAGCAGACTGCTTCGCTGAAAGTATCTCGAGCAGTTCGCTCAGCGCTTCCCGCTCGCGCTGAGCAGCCCAAATGATCGCCCGTTTCTCCTGCAGCGTAGGGGTAATCCACTCGTCGGCGTCCAGACGCACACGCCCGTCGCGGTCGACTTCCACCACTACGGCGTCCATCGGTTCGACATAGAGCTTCATAGAAAAGTCTCAAGTTTGAAGGCTGAAGTCAGAAGCCCGACAGTCAGCAGCCGGAAGTTTGAGGTCGACCTCCTGTCTTCGTACTCGTGACTTTCAGATTCCGGCCGCAGCGGCAGCCCGCTGCGCATCGTCGACGCCAAGCACGACGGTTGCCATCGCCCCGCCTTCGGACGCGCCGCTGTACGCGTAGTCGACATTTACGTTCGCATCCGCAACCAGCCGCAGCGCCGGCTCGAGCGCTCCCGGCGCGTTGGGCACGGCCGTGACGATGACATCGCGTTCGGCGACCTGATGATGATGCTCGCGCAGCACACCCGCGGCGTGCACGTGATTGTCCACGACGAGCCGGAGGTGACCCGCCGGCTCGAGGGACATCGCGAGAATGTTGACGCGCTCGTCGGACATCAACCGGCACACGTCGGCGAGCGAGCCGGGTGAATTCGGCAGGCGCAGCGAAAGCTCGGTTCGAATCATGCGGGAAAGACTATCAAAACGTCAACGACGGTGCACGGCAGGCGGTACGTGTGCGAGGTTCGAGAGGTGCCAGGTTGGAGAGGTGCTAGGTGCCAGGTGCCAGGTGCCAGGTGCCAGGTGCCGGGTGCTAGGTGCCAAGTGCAGGGTGCTCGTTCCCAGTGGTGGCTGACGTGGACGATTGAAGGGAGATGCGCGTGCGCCCCGGCACGGAGCACGAAGCACCGTGCACGGGGCGCACAACGCGCCGAGCGCGACGTTTCTTACACCAGTACCTTGATGACGACGCGGCGATTCTGGGCGCGGCCGGCCCTGGTCTTGTTCGGGGCAACCGGCTTCTCTTCGCCGTAGCTGATCACGTTCATCTTGTGCAGCGGAATCTGATACTGCTCGTAGAGATACCGCTTCACCGATTCCGCCCGCTCGAGTCCGAGGTGCTCGTTGGTCGCTTTGTCGCCGACATTGTCGGTGTGGCCTTCGATCTCGATGAAGACGTTCTTTGGATCGGTCTTGAGCTGCGTCACCATCTGATCGATCTGCGCCTTGGCTTCGTCAGGCAGCGCCGACTTTCCGAATTTGAAGTTGCCGGAGTCTTCGCTCAGGACGACTTCGTACACGAGGCGGCGATTGGCCTTGTCCATCGTCTCCACGCGCCCGTTCACCGTGTCGGCCGCGGAACGCGCCGCGTTGGCCGCGTTGTTGGCTGTCGACGCCGCGTCGTTGGCCTGCTGCGCCGACTGCGCAGCCGCCCCAGCCTTCTGATCGACCTCCGTAATCCGGCCTTCATTCCGCCGCACGCGCTCCTGCGTTTCCTCGATGGTCCGTCCCTGTGAATCGACCTTGTCGTTCACTTCGCCGACGCTCGTGCGAACGAACTTCTTGGTAGCACAAGCCGTCGACCCCCCAATGGCCAGCGCCGCAACCGGAACAACGATGAGTAGTCTCCGCACCATGTCACGATCCTCCTAAAAGGGACGGGCGTAATTGCCCCGCCACGTATCCACTCCGGGCCCGAACAATCAGATTCTTCTTGCGCGCGCGAACTTCGAGCGAATGCCAGCCCGGTGACCCGCTCGATTCGAACGCGATCAGATACTGGTGGCGCAGCTCGTCGATGATTTGCCGCGCCGCGAGACTCCGTTGCCCCGGCGAGCTGACTACGAACGTGTGGCCGCCCGTCCGAGTCGACAAGTCAGCCAGCGGTCCGGCAAATGGCGACCGCTCCGCTGACGTTGTCGAGGTTTCCTCCGTGGGGTTGTCGATTGACGCGACCGTTCCGATGATGTAGACGGGAACGTCGATCTCGCTCGCTGCCGCAGCCACCTCCCCCGGCTGAAGCCGGCTGGAATTGTCGGCGCCGTCGGTCAGGACGACGACCGCGCGTCGCCGGCCTTCGCGCTCGCCGACGCGCTTCGCCGTCAACGAGATAGCGTCGTGCAGCGACGTGGCGCCGAAGGGAATCACGGTCGACATCGCTTCGGGCAGCGTCCGGAGACCCGGCATGAAGGGCATCTGCTGATCCAGTCGCGTGTCGAATGTGAAGACAGCGGCCTCGTCGCGGGTGTCCAGCCAGCTGAGAACGTGCCTCGCGGCCTCACGCGCGTTCGGCAGCTGCCCTTCCATGCTGCCGCTCACGTCGAACAGGAGCGCGACGCTGACGCCTGTGACGTCGTTGCGGAAATCGGCGATAGGCCGCGCCTGGCCCGTGTCGAAGATCTCGAAATCGTGAACCGTCAGGTCCTGAACGAACCGGCCTTTGTGATCCCGAACGATGGCGGCGACCCGCACCATATCGACGCCGGCTTTGAACGTGGCTGGCGGTGGCGTCCGAGTCGGGGTCTGACCCCAGCTGGTCGCTCCGCCGTTCGTTCCGAGGCTTACTATCAGAATTGCCCCCGTGATGAGGCACCCGCGCGTCATCGGCTGTGTACCCTCCAAGGTTGTTGCCATATTCAATAAATCCTTGATTCCGCTAATGTTATGCGATTTAGGACTAGCTCTACCAATGGTTTATCGGTCGGAAACCGAGTAGGAATTACGCACGCGTGAAGTAAGATCGCGGCGTGGAGGCTTACAGAATTCCTACGTTGATCCCCACCGCGGCGCGCGTGCATCGCTTTACGTACGCGATCCGAAACATCGTTGCGGAGGCACAGAGAGTCGAGCAGGGGGGCACCCGTGTCCGATACCTGAATATCGGCGACCCGGTGGCTTTCGGATTCAAGACTCCAGAACATCTCATCGCGGCTGTTGAGCGTGCGATGCGGGATGGGCACAACAACTACGGGCCGTCAGCCGGCATTCCCGCTGCGCGAGAAGCGGTCGCGGAGGAGTACACGTCCAAGGGCTTCCCGGTCTCGGCCGACCGTGTCTTCATCACGGCCGGGACGTCGGAGGGGATCGAGCTCGTTCTGAGTGCGCTGGTCGACGACGGCGGCGACGTGCTGGTGCCGATGCCGACCTACCCTCTCTATACCGCCGTGCTCGCGAAGCTGGGCGCGCGCGCGAAGTACTACAGACTCGATCCCAGCCATCAGTGGATGCCGGATCTCGATCACCTGCGCGACCTGGTGGGGCCTGAGACGCGCGCGCTCGTGATCATCGATCCCAACAATCCGACGGGCGCGGTGTACCCCCCGGAGACGCGTCGGGCGCTGCTGGGATTTGCGGAAGCGCACGGGTTGGTGATTCTCGCTGACGAGGTGTACGGCGACCTCGGATTCGACGGGTCCGTGGATCCGCTGGGCCTGCTCGAGCCGGACGCGGCAATCATCTCGTTCTCGAGTCTGTCGAAAGCGTACCTGGCGCCCGGCTGGCGCACGGGGTGGATGGCGATCGGCCGCACGCCTCGTCTGGACGACGTCGTTGCCGCCGTCAAGAAGCTGGCTGACGGGCGACTCTGCAGCACGGTGCCGATGCAATATGCCGTCACGGCGGCGCTCAACGGCGATCGATCGCATCAAGTGGGCCTCCGGCGCGATCTCAAGGCACGGTCGGACTTGACCGTCAGCAGCCTGCGCGCGATGCCCGGCGTGACATGCGTTGAGCCCACCGCCGCGTTCTACGCCATGCCACGCCTGACCTTGCCGCCGGGCCGCACCGACGAGCACTACGTGAAAGCGCTGCTGCATGCCACCGGAGTGCTGTGCGTGTACGGATCCGGTTTCGGCCTGCCACCCGAGGACGGGTTCTTCCGGATCGTGTTCCTGGCGCCGCTCGAGGAGCTGCAGGAGATCTACGATTTGGTGGCGCGGTTCACGGCGGGATACCTCTCCTGACAGTCTCGTCCGGCACAACTCTCCCGACCGTTCAGTTCTCCGCCACGGAGACACAGGGGACGCGGAGGTAGTATCAGGGACGCATTGCCCTCGGTGCCCGCTGTGTCGCCGGTCGTGGAGCGCCGTGGTGGAGTTTTTTCCAGATGATGTCCGATCGCGACTTCACGCGCCGGATGTTGCAAACCGTGCTGACGGTCGCCGGCGTGGCGATCGTCGTGGCTGCGCTCTGGGCCGCACGTGAAGCGCTCCTTCTCATCTACATCAGCGCACTCATCGCGATGGGATTCTCGCCGCTCGTGCGCGTGATCGAGCGCCCCCGATCCGGCCGCGGACGGATGCGAGTTCCCCGTTGGCTGGCCATCCTGGCGATATACATCGCCATCGTCGGTGTGGTCGTACTCGTCGGGCTCGCGGTGATTCCTCCGCTCGTGGCTCAGGCGGAGGCTCTCTGGGGCAGGCTTCCGGAGGAGTTCAATCGCTTCCAGAGTTTCCTGATACGCCGCAATCTGATGACGCGCCGCATCACGCTGGCCGAGGCGGTTCAAAACGCGCCGAGCGGATCGAGTAACGCCGTGGGCACGGTCCTGGTGGCGCTATCGAGCGTCATCGGCGGCGTATTTGGACTGATCACGATACTGATCCTCAGCTTCTATCTGCTCGTCGAAGGCAACGCGATGTTCGAGTATCTCATTCGGTTCGTTCCCGCCGGACGCCGTGCGGATGTCTCGACGGCGGCTCGGCAGGCGGTGACGAAGGTCAGCGCCTGGCTGCGCGCGCAATTCGTTCTGGCAGGAGTCATGGGAACGTTCGCGGCGATCGGCCTGGGTCTGATGGGCGAACCGTACTTCTACGTCGTCGCACTGGTTGCAGCGATTGGCGAGACGATTCCGATCGTCGGTCCCGTCATCGGTGGGATTACGGCCGTGAGCGTGGCGCTGACGTCATCGCCGAAGCTTGCCGTTGGGGTCGGCCTGTTTTTCCTCGCCTTGCACCAGCTCGAATCCAACGTCCTCGTCCCGAAGATCATGGAGCGGCGCGTCGGCGTGAGTCCCGTCGCCGTGATGGTGGCGCTGCTCGTCGGCGGCGCTCTGTGGGGCCTGGTTGGCGCGATCCTCGCGATCCCGACCGCCGCGATTCTGGCGGTGATCATCGAGGAAGTGGCCGCCGATACCGAAACGGATTCAGCGAGCTCGCTGACGATCCAGCGTCGAGTGTGACGGAAACGGGACAGCGCCAGGACCGCGAAATCCGCAAGAAGACGAATCTCCTCGAGAGTTCGGCGGCTTTCGCGATCCGGCGCCCCGACACATGGGTCGTTGCACTGGTGTACTCTGCGCTGACGCTCGCCTTCACCTGGCCACTTGCGTGGGGACTGGCACGCGACATCCCAGGCGACTTCGGGGATCCTCTCCTCAATGCCTGGATCGTGGCGTGGGGCGCATCGCACGTCGGGCCCGGCTGGTGGAACGCCAACATCTACTTCCCGCACCCGCTGACGCTCGGCTACTCCGAGCATCTGCTTCCGCAGGCTTTGCAGGTGCTGCCTATCTACGCAATCACCAGGAATCCAATCCTTTGCTACAACCTTCTTTTCCTCTCGACGTTCGTGCTGTCGGCGCTCGGCATGTTCCTGTTCGCGCGCGAGATCACCGGCAGCCGCAATGCAGCGTTCGTGGCCGGCGTCGCGTACGCATTTGCGCCGTATCGAGTCACGTCGATGCCGCACCTTCAAGTACTGTCGTCCGCGTGGATGCCGTTCGTGCTGTATGGATTCAGACGGTTTTTCGTGCGCGTCAATGACGAAACGCACCGCGAGGGACCGGCCAGGACGTGGCGTTCGATTTCAGGCAGCGACGTATGGCCGCTCGCGGGGGCCACCGCTGCCTGGATCGCGCAAAACCTGTCCTGCGGCTACTACCTGCTGTTTTTCAGTCCTGTCGTAGTGGGTTACCTGATCTGGGAGATGTCGACGCGCGCGCTCTGGCGCCATCGACGCGTCGCCATTCTGGTCCTCCTGGCCTGCGCCGCGGCCGCCACGCTGACGCTCGCGGTCATCCTGCCCTATTTCGAATTGCGCCAACTCGGTTTCCGCCCGCGCTCGATCGACGAAACAACACGGTTTTCTGCCGACGTGTTCGCCTATCTCACCGCCGATCCGAACCTGCGGCTGTGGGGCCCGCTCATTCATGCGTGGCCTCATCCGGAGGGCGCGTTGTTCCCCGGTTTCACGATCTTCGCCTTGGCGATCGTTGCGACGCTCGCGGCCAAACGGGCCCGTACCCCTTTTCTATACGCGTCGCTGGCCATTCTGCTTGCGTTGCTCTGCGGATGGTCGATCCGCTTGCCAGGGCTGAGGATCGCCAGCTTTCCTCGTGCGCTGGTGATCGTGAGCGGCCTTTACGCCATCGTCCTGATCACCTCGGCACGGACGCGACAGACAGTGCGGCAATGGCTGTCGGCGCCCGCAGGCTTCTTCACGATGGTGGCGCTGATCGCAATCGTGATGTCGTGGGGACCATCGATCAACGCGAAGGGCCGACCGATCGCGTCAGCGAGTCTCTACACGCTGTTCTACAACTACGCGCCGGGATTCGACGGTCTCCGGGTGCCTGCACGATTCAGCATGGTCGCCACGCTCGCGCTGGCGCTGCTCGCCGGTCTCGGACTCACCGCGATCTCTCGCTTCGTTCGCAGCAGGCTCGTAACCATTGTCGCAACAGGTGCGATCCTGCTGGAGTCGGTCGCGGTTCCCATTCCGGTCAATGAGAATTCGGTCTCTTACAGCAGGCAGGGTCTGGCGCCGCTGCCCGACTCGGTGTGGCCGGTGCCCGCCGTGTACGGTTTCCTCGGCTCGCTTCCGCCGACCGCAGCCATCATCGAACTTCCGCTGGGCGAGCCGGCGTTCGACGCGCGGTACGTCTTTTACTCGACGACGCATTGGCGGCGGATTGTGAACGGCTACAGCGGCGGTGCGCCCGTCGAGTACGAGCACCTCGATCAGAGTCTGCGAGACACCTTCACACGCCCCGATCGCGCCTGGCAGGCGCTGGTCGATTCGCAGGCCACACACGCCATCGTGCATGAGGGCTCGTACACAGGAGACGGTGGCTTGCGGATAAGCCAGTGGCTCCGATCGCGCGGCGCGGCCGAACTTGGGCAGTTCGGCTCCGACCGTATCTTTCGAATCCGCTGAAAAGCCACGTTGATACAACCATTGCAACATGACGCAAGACGAAGCAAGATACCGGAACGTTGCCCGCGCCGCTGATGTCGATGCGCAGCCTGTACAGACAGTGGGACGAGCCTCGTAGCCGGTTCGGAGATGCGATGGTCGTCGCATTCCTCATGGTGCAATGTCTGGACGGCGTCTTCACCTATCTCGGCGTCAGCATCTGGGGACCGGGCATCGAAGCGAACCCTATTGTGGCGTCGGCGATGACGGCCGGCGGACTGACGGTTGGTCTGGGCGGCGCAAAGCTCGTCGCCATCGTGTTCGGAATGCTGCTGCACCTGCGTCGCGTCCACAACGTCGTCGCGCTGCTCACCGCGATCTATTTCATCGTCGCGATTGTGCCCTGGGCGGCTCTGTTCCTCATACCGCAGCTTTAACCCGTCGCGAAATCGACGTAGACAGCTCTGCAGGGGCGCTATTCGCGTTCACCGCTGCTCGGTCGTGCAGTCTTACGTCACCGGCCATATATACTCGGTGACTTGTGAGTCACCCAACCATGCGCCGCGATCCTCTGGACTATCTGACGTCAGAGCTTGATTCTCTGAAGCAGCAGGGCTTGTATCGCCAGCTGCGAATTCTCGAGAGCGAGCAAACGTCCACCGCCACCTTCGACCATCGTCAGGTCGTCAACCTGTCCTCGAACAATTATCTCGGTTTGACGACGCATCCCAGGCTGCGCGAGCGCGCGCGGGAGGCGCTGGATCGCCTTGGCGTCGGCTCGGGGTCGGTTCGAACCATCGCGGGCACCATGGAGATCCACATGGAGCTCGAGCGCCGTCTCGCGGCCTTCAAGAAGACCGAGTCCGTTGTCGTCTTTCAGAGCGGCTTTGCCGCGAACGCGGGCACGGTCGCCGCCGTATTAAGTAAAGACGATGTGGTGATTTCGGACGAGCTGGACCATGCGAGCATCATCGATGGTTGTCGTTTGAGCCGCGCGGCGATCAAAGTCTTTCCACACAAGGACATCGCTGCTGCCCGTCGCGTACTCGAAGGGCTGCCCGCCACCCAGCGCAAGCTGCTCATCACCGACGGCGTCTTCAGCATGGACGGAGATCTCGGCGCGGTGCCGGCGCTGTGTGCGCTCGCAGAGGAATTCGGCTGCATCATGATGGTCGACGATGCGCATGCAAGCGGCGTGTTCGGGAAGAACGGACGCGGCACAATTGATCACTTCGGCATGCACGGGCGCGTGGACATCCAGGTCGGTACCTTGTCGAAGGCCATTGGTGCGCTCGGTGGCTACGTCGCCGGAAGCCAATCGCTCGTCAAATTCCTGTATCATCGCGCGCGGCCGTTTCTCTTCTCCACGTCGCATCCTCCGGCGGTTGCGGCCGCGTGCATCGCCGCTATCGACGTGCTCGAAGAGGAGCCAGGGATCATCGAACAACTGTGGGAAAACACGCGCTTCTTCAAAGCCGGCCTCAAGGCACTGGGATTCAATACCGGTCTGAGCGAGAGTCCGATCACTCCGGTCATCGCCGGCGATGGCGCGCTGGCCATGAGGCTGTCGGATCGGCTGTTCGAAGAAGGGGTGTTCGCTCAAGGCATCGCGTTTCCGACAGTCCCGCGCGACAAAGCGCGCGTCCGTACCATCGTCACTGCCACTCACACGCGCGACGAACTGCAATTTGCGCTGGACGTGTTCGCCAAGGTCGGCCGCGAGCTCGGATTGCGCTGAACCACGAACCTTGAACCCCCGAACCGCGACCCCGCGAACCTCGACCCCGCGCCATTCGGGCATTCAGGATTTTTTCGACACCTACACGAAGGATCTGACTGCCGACGATGTGCAGCGCCTTTTCACGCGCGACACGCGCGACGCGTACAAATTCTTCACGCGCGGCGTGCAGACCGATGCCTTCAAGGCGCTGCCGCGCCACAAGCGGCTGATCGCCGAAGGGCGTGTGCTGTTTCTCGCGTTCGCAATGAAGCTGTCGCCGGCGCGGCGGCTGGTGTACGGCATTGCCCTGCTGCTGGCCCTGATCGGGTTGATCAACCTGTTTCGCGGCGTAGGTCTTGCGCGCGTAGGGACGATTCTGCCGTTCGGCATCTCGCTGCGCGTGCCGGGACCGCTCTTCCACGAGGGCACCTGGTCGCTTCTCGTCGCATTTGCGCTGATGAACCTTCTGGTGCTGCTGGAGGTGGCAGATCGGTTGACGCTCAAGAACGATCTCGAAATCGCGCGCGACATCCAACAAGCGATGCTGCCGAGCGGGGTCTATCAGGCGGCTGGGCTCGAAACCGTCGGGCTGACCCGTCCCGCAAATACGGTCGGCGGCGACCTCTACGATATCCTCCCGCTTCCCGATGGCCGCCTTGTCATAACGGTCGGAGACGTGTCCGGCAAAGGCAGCCCGGCAGCTCTTCTGATGGCCCTTCTCGTCGCCATGTTGCGAACGCTCGCGGACGAAAGGCTCGAGCCGGCTGATCTGGTAAGACGTCTGAACGCGCAGGTCTGCCGTCACGCCCCGGGATCGCGATTCATCACGCTGTTCTACGCGGTTTACGATCCACCGAGCGGACAGATGACGTACGTGAACGCGGGCCACACGCAGCCGCTCTTACTGCGCGCCAACGGTACGTTCGAGCGGCTCACCGAAGGCGGCATCGCCCTCGGAATGTTCGAACACTCGACGTATCGAACCGGTTCCATGACGATCCACCCGAACGAATTGCTGGCGATCTACAGCGACGGCATCACCGAAGCTGAAAATCCAGCGGGACGGCCGTTCGACGAAAGCGGCCTCGAATCGTCCCTGAAGACCAACCTCGAGAAGAGCCTGCCTGAGATCGGTGCCTCGGTCGTGCGCGCTGTCGAGCATCACACCGGCGACGTCCGCCTTGCCGACGACTTGACACTGCTGCTGCTCCGCCGCACCACCGCGCCCGTCGCCGCCGGTGTCTAAGGCGTGGTCAGGGACGCGGCCTATCCAATTCTCCAACCGGGTCTGAAACTAAAATAGGACGTTATCCCGTGTGGAAGACGCTCTTAATGGCGGTCGCGTTGATCGCATGCGCGAGCGATCCGAGCGGTCATGTGCGCGCACAGGAACGTGCGGCACAGGCTGTAACGGGATCAGACCCCTCCGCTGACGCGCAGATCCGGGCGTTGTTGACGACGATCGAACAGGCCATCGGCGCGGCCGATGTTGACGGCTATCTCGCCCTCCATGCCGAGGGCGCGAATGGGGAGCGTGTGCGTGCGTTCGCCGGCTCCGAGATCGTCCCGGGACCTACTCGCGCCGTTGTTCGCGAACGCGATCGCGAGCGTCTCGCGGGTACGCTGCCAGGCAACGGCTACAGGCTGATGCTCGACGTGTTCACCGAATTCGGTGGACGAGCACGCGCGGCGACGTGGCGGCTCGACATCAAGCGCGTCGCCGATGCAGGGCCACAGCCATGGGCCATCGCAGAGGAGGAATTGCTGTCGACAGTCGAAAACCTGTATCGACTGGCGATCAATCCGGCAAAACAGTTCGCTGCCCACAACTTGAAGATCTCGGCCGAAGACATCGACCTCACGTTGACCGAGGGCTCCGTGTTCACGGCGGAGACCGATCAGGGCGTGACGGCGATGGTCCTGATGGGAAACGGCACCGTGAACTTTCATCCGGCGCCCGACACCGAGAAGGGACAGGTCAAGATTTTCTGCGGCGCTGAAGCGCTGGAGACGAAGTTCGATTCGGCCTATCTCCGGCTGAATCCGGGCGACGTGCAGTCGGTGATCGAGTCATCGCAACTGACGTCGGCGGCCGTCGATGCCCGCGAGCTTCGGCGCGCACAGGATATCTTTCGCGAGGAATCGTCGAAATCATTTCAGATCGACCTCGGCGACCTCAGCCGCGACCCGTGGACTCTCATGCCCGGCGGTGGAGATTTCGTCGCCGAGATTCGCACGCGCCGGTACGACACCCTGACGTACGCGAAAGCCGGAAACGAGGCCGAAGACATCAGCTTTTTCGATCGCCGCCGCCACCGGAACATCGCGCTGTACCCGTCGAAATCGAAGTTGGCCACGCGCGGGCGGTTCTACGACGAAGACAATCTCGTGGATTACGACATCCTCGACTACGACATCGAGGTGGCAGTCAGTCCCGACCGTTTGTGGCTGGACGGCCGCGCCAGACTTCACCTGAAAATTCGCTCGTATCTCGCCGGCACGCTGACGTTCAAGCTGGCGGATACGCTGACCGTGCAGTCGATCATCAGCTACGAATACGGACGCCTGCTCGGCCTCCGTGTGAAGAATCAGAACACGCTCGTCGTGAACCTGCCGACAGTGCTCGCGAAGGATTCGCAGCTGACCGTCACGATTACCTACGCTGGCAGGCTCGAGCCGCAGACGCCGGACCGCGAGACGATGTACGTGGAACAAGGACGTCAGACACAGGAGGATACGCCGCTTCAACTCTCGGCCGAGCCGCACTATCTGTACAGCAATCGCAGTCTGTGGTATCCGCAGGCACCGGTCAGTGATTACGCAACGGCGCGGATCCAGATCTCAGTGCCCTCGTCGCTCGACTGTGTGGCCAGCGGGCAGCTCCAGCCAGGATTCCCTGGATTGCTCGCCGGAAAAGATGGCGGGCCAGACCGGAAGGTGTACGTGTTCAGCGCCCCACAGCCGCTGCGGTACCTCGGATTCATCATCAGCCGTTTCAGCCGCGCCGAGACGGCGACGCTGGCCTTCGGACCAGCCCGCGCCGAAACCTCCGTAGACGGCGTCACCTTGAACGGACTGTCGTATCGCACGCTGAACGTGTCGGTTGAGACGAATCCGAGACAGGTTCAGCGCGGGCGGGAACTGTCGGATCGAGCCGCGGACATCGCGACGTTCTACGAGTCGATGATCGGCGATTCGCCGTACCCGAGCTTCACGATCGCGCTCATTGAAAGCGATCTCCCGGGTGGCCACAGCCCCGCATACTTTGCCGTCCTGAATCAGCCGCTGCCGACCTCGACGCTCGTCTATCGCAACGATCCGGCCTTCTTCAGTGGCTACGGCGACTTCTACATCGCGCATGAACTCGCGCATCAGTGGTGGGGCCAGGCTGTGGGCTGGCAGAACTATCACGAGCAATGGCTGAGCGAGGGCTTCGCCCAGTACTTCGCCGCGCTCTACGCACAGCACCGGCGCGGCGATGAACTGTTCGGATCGGTGCTGCGGCAGTTGCGACGCTGGGGAATGGATGAATCGAAGCAGGGCCCCGTCTATCTCGGCTACCGGCTCGGACACATCAAGGGCGAGAGCAAGGTGTTTCGCGCTCTCGTGTACAACAAAGGCGCAGCGGTTCTCCACATGCTTCGCCGCCTCGTCGGCGACGATGCGTTCTTCCGCGGGGTGCGACGGTTCTATCGGGCCTCACGATTCCGCAAGGCCGGCACCGAAGACTTCCGTGCCGCCATGGAGGCCGAATCGGGCCGGTCGCTCGAGCGATTCTTCGAGCGATGGATCTACAACTCCACGCTGCCGAAACTGAAGCTCGCGTACCGCGTAGACGGCAACGACCTCGTCGTCTCGATCGAACAGCTCGGCGACGTCTTTGACGTCCCCGTCGCTCTCACGCTGCAGTACGCAGACAGGAAGCCTGTAAACATCGTGGTACCGGTCACCGATCAGATGGTCGAAAAACGTCTGCCGCTCTCCGGCTCGCTCCGCGGCGTCGAATTCAATAGGGACGACGCGACGCTCGCTGAGGTGGTGAAGAACTGAAATGCGATGCTATTCTGACCTGATATGGACACTGTCACGCTGACGATCGACGGACGGCAGATCACTGTCGAAAAGGGCAAGACCGTGCTGCAGGCCGCGATCGAGAGCGGCATTTCGGTGCCGTATTACTGCTATCACCCTGGTATTGGGATAGACGGCTCCTGCCGTGTGTGCATCGTCAAGGTCGAGAAGATGCCGAAGCTGCTGACGTCGTGCTCGACGATCTGCACCGATGGCATGGTCGTTCACACGCGTACCCCCGACGTGGTACAGGCG
>JBKPDW010000487.1:0-6467 GCA_046728115.1 Acidobacteriota bacterium
AGTTTACGATCGCGCAGTTCAAGATCGCACGCGGCGGGTCCAGCTGGAATCGGCCCACGCCGATTCCGTTCGGACCCGGCACGAGCGGAAGAAGACGCGCGAAAATCTCGCCAACCGTCGACTACCTCATTGACGGCGGTATCATCGTCGAACGGAAGACGTACGCAGATTTCGCCGGTTCGCTTGCGGAGGGACGTCTCTTTCCACAAGCGGCGGCGCTCGCTCGAAATCCGCATCGGCCGATCGTTCTGCTCGAAGGTCCCACACCCGCGCAGATGCCCGACGTTCACCCGCACGCGCTGAAGAGACGGGGAAAGGTGACGATCGGTCAGCGCAAATAGAGGAGCTGTCGAAGGGCTTTTCTCGTTCTGGGTTTTTCGGCTGGCCACATAGCCGCCAATTTCGTACTCATTGAAGATGTGCCAGACGGTCGCCAGGAATCTGGGTAGCTCTCTGGCGAACGCGGGGTCGTCTCTCGCCGCGTCGGCGAACACCATCAGCTTTTCGCCGATCAAGTAGTCGAGCGCGCTCTTCGCGCCAAAGCGTCGCCTGATCGTCCTCGTCGCTTTGCATTGCTCAACCCAGGCCTTTTCGAACCGCATGTTGGGGGACTATACCGCCCCAAGTCGTTGGGCGCAATCGTCCGGCGTCACGTGCTTTGTTTGGAAACCGGCTCCATACATGGAAGCACTCACCTTGCCGTGTTATCTTTCTCCGCCTCACCGAAACAAGACCAGACAAGGAGCTACGCACGCAATGCCCGCGGTCATCCGCAAACTGTCCCGGCTGCACAAACCGCCGGACCTATCGCTCGAAACATGGCAGCGGCAGCTTCGGCGACAGTTCGGGCGGGAGCAGCCTTTCGAGCTGAAGAACGCCGGTGCCGAGCCCGTCTTCTCTGATTTCCGCGTCAGCAACCCACGCAGCGGCAGCGTCTATCGCGTGGCCATCCGCGGGTCTCGACCGGGCGACAACTATTGCAGCTGCCCGGACTTCGCCACCAACGCGCTCGGTACCTGCAAACATGTGGAATTCGTTCTTCGGAGACTGGAGACTCGCGCGCGAACGCGCGTTATTCTGCAACGCGGATTCCAGCCGCCGTTCAGCGAGATCGTCCTCCAATACGGTGCGAAGCGGGACGTGCGCTTTCGACCGGGAACGTCATGTCCGCACAGGCTGACGGCGCTGGCGGCGAAGTATTTCGACTCGCAGCAGATCTTGCGCGCCGACGCCTATGCGACGTTCGAATCGTTTCTCCCCCAGGCCGCCAAATTCGATCACGATCTCCGATGCTACGACGACGTGTTGGGATTCGTCGCAGAAGTGCGCGATCGATCGCGGCGCGAGCAGCGCATCGCCGAGGCTTTTCCTCAGGGTATCCGCGATCCCGGGCTGCAGACGCTGCTCAAGAGCGAGCTCTACGAGTATCAGTGCGAAGGCGCGCTCTTCGCGGCGCGAGCCGGTCGGTGTCTCATTGCCGACGAGATGGGCCTGGGCAAGACGATCGAGGCGCTCGCGGCGGCCGAGATCATGGCGCGCCAGTTCGGCGTCGAGCGCGTGCTGATCGTCTGCCCGACGTCGCTGAAGCACCAGTGGGAGCGCGAGAGTACGCGTTTTACGGCTCGGCGCGCGCTGGTGGTCGCTGGGCTGCGCGCCCAACGCGATCAGCAGTACTCGGCGCGGAACAGTTTTTTCAAGATCGCGAATTACGACACCGTGCACCTCGATCTCGACCTGATCACCAGGTGGTCGCCGGACCTGGTCATTCTCGACGAAGCGCAGCGGATCAAGAACTGGAACACGCGTACCGCCCGCAGCGTGAAACGGATCGCCTCGCCGTATGCCATCGTGCTTACCGGGACGCCGCTCGAGAACCGATTGGAGGAGCTGGTATCAATCGTTGGATTCGTCGACAAACATCGACTGGGACCGACGTACCGATTCCTGGCCGATCATCAGGTGCGCGACGAGAACGGGAAGGTCATTGGCTATCGAGCCCTCGATCGAATTAGCAAGACGCTGGCGCCGATTCTCATTCGCCGCAACAAGGACCAAGTCCTGCCTCAACTACCCGACCGGCTCGACAAGAACTTCTTTGTGCCGATGACGGCGGAGCAGCGCACGCACCACGAGGAGAACCGCGAGGTCGTCGCCCGGATCGTGGCAAAGTGGCGGCGCTATAAGTTCCTCTCCGAAGCCGACCAGCGTCGACTGATGATTGCCCTGCAAAACATGCGCATGAGCTGCGACAGCACGTATCTGCTGGATCATCAGACGGATTTCGGCGTCAAGGCCGACGAACTGATGACGCTGCTGGACGACGTGTTGGAGCGGGCTGGGTCAAAGGTGGTGGTGTTCAGTCAGTGGGTACGGATGCACGAACTGCTGGTCAGGCGGTTACAGAAGAGGCGCGTCGATCACGTGCTGTTCCACGGCGGAGTTGCGGGATCGCGGCGGAAGACGCTCGTCGATCGCTTTCGCGAACACGATCGCTGCCGGGTCTTTCTGGCGACGGATGCCGGAGGCGTCGGCCTGAACCTCCAGCACGCATCGATCGTCGTCAATATGGACCTTCCCTGGAATCCAGCCGTGTTGGAGCAGCGTGTCGGGCGCGTCCATCGTCTCGGGCAGCGCAAGCCCGTTCAAGTCATCAACTTCATTGCCGAGGGCACCATCGAAGAAGGGATGCTCTCGGTGCTCACGTTCAAGAAGTCGCTTTTCGCAGGAGTACTCGACGGCGGCGAGCGCGAGGTGTTTCTCGGCGGCAGCCGGTTGAGTCGCTTCATGGAAACGGTCGAAAAGACGACGACGGCGCTTGCGACGCCGCCCGATGTCGCTGGTGATCACGTCGGTGACATCAAGCCACGCCAGGCCGGCGCCAGCGTCGTTGCTGCGACGACGCCACGTGCCGCTGCGGCGACCGGCGATTGGGACGGGCTGCTGCAGACCGGCCTGGCTTGGATCGAGCAGTTGGCAGCGCTTGCCCGCGCGTCGTCGGGAAACGGGCGCGCCGAAGGGCTCCGCTTCGTCCATCGCGATCCGCAGACTGGAGAGGACTATCTGAGAATTCCAGTTCCCAGTTCCGACGTGCTCGATCGTGCCCTTCAGACGATCGGCACCCTGTTGGATCGATTCAGACGATAGCGCTGCGCAGGTTCTCAATCGGCCGCCGCGGGATCGCCTGGCACCATCCTGTGATCCGCAAATACCGACCGGTCATCAGATCCCTGATGGCCACCGAGTCATCGCAGCTCCGATCCTGGCGGGGTGCATCACGAATATTGCTTGGAACGCTTGGCGTGAACCCGACTCGTGCGCCGAACGAGTTACTGCGGAGCACAACTCTACGCGCCATTGAAGGAGCCCTATCAAGATGCCATATCATTATGGTAATATAATATGTATGAAGAAAACACTGCACATCGACGAGCACCTCCTGCGCGACGCCAAGTCCGCTTCGGGCGCGAAGACGGATACTGAGACAGTTCGTCTGGGGCTTGAGGCACTGGTCCGCCGCGGCGCGTACGAGCGTCTCCGCGCTCTCCGGGGGTCGGAGCCGCATGCGCGCGAGACTCCACGGCGGCGTGAACGATCCTCATCGGCCAGGCATTCCGCCGCATGAACGTCTTGGTCGACATCTCCGTCTGGATCCGGTTCCTGTCGAACCGACCGCCATATGCGGCTGATCTGGATGCACTCCTAAGTCGCGACGAAGTGAGCGGCCACGACTTCGTGTACGGCGAGCTCCTTATGGGCAACAGAGGCGGACGCAAGGAGCTGCTGGCCAACTACGAGCGAATGGATCGAGCTCCCAACGTGCCGCACGCTGAAGTCGTCGCGTTCGTGCGCGATCGGAAATTGCAGGGGCGGGGCATCGGTTGGATCGATGCACACCTGCTGGCGTCCGCGCTCGTGGGTCGTCTGCGACTGTGGACGATTGATCCGGCGTTGGCTGAGTTAGCAAGTGATTTGGGAGTTGCCTTCGAGTAGGAGGTATTCGAGGCTTGCGGGCGGATTCATTTGACTGTAGGCCGCCCACGGAACTCCGTTGCCCTCGATCGCTCGACTGGTGTCGCTAAAGAGGCTAGCAACCAGTTGGAGTTTGCAGGGCTGAACTGAGAACCGACGGGGACACGACCGGTTATCATCTGTTCGCGCACACTGTCCCCAACGTTGTTCACCAGAGCGGCCGAGCCGCATCGACAAGCAGGAGATCCTATGGCCACACCCTTTGATCCCGGTTACGGGGCGGAACCGTTTCGGACGCTCGTCCGTGACGTACCGGACAGCACCGTGTTTCCCACCAAAGACTTCAGAACCGAGTGGGGTCCCGTGTTCCACCGAGGGCGCCTGGATGGCACGGCGCGACTGCTAATCATTGGTCAAGATCCAGCGCAGCATGAAACGATTGTCCGGCGAACCTTGGTGGGCGGAGCCGGACACCGCATTCAAGGCTTTATCGCGAAGCTCGGATTGACCCGCAGCTACGTTTCGGTGAACACGTTCGTCTACAGCGTGTTCGGTCAAGGCGGCGGCAACAAACATAAGAACGACCCGGCCATCATCGCTTATCGAAATCGGTGGTTCGACGCGCTGCTGCCCCAGCAGGTCCAAGGCGTCGTCGCGCTTGGCCAGCTTGCGGATCTCGCATGGCAGGCGTGGAAGAGCACGCCAAACGGAGCGGCCTTTACGGGTGTTTATCAGGCCGTTACCCATCCCACTCAGCCCGAGAGTTCCTCGAAGGGCGACCCTGTGAAGAGGAAGGCGGCGATCGCGAAAATGCTGCAGGGATGGAACACGGCCCTTCAAGCGTTCAGCCCCGTCGTCACGCCTGACGTGCCGACACCACTCGTGCCCTATGGGACGGCGTTTCTGGATTCCGAACTACCGGACATCCCCCAAGAGGATTTGCCCGCCGGCAGTCCACCCTGGATGTGCGGCAATGCAGATTTCGCCCGACGAACGGGCACCGACGACGTGTTGAAACGAGTCACGATTACGGTGACGATCCCCAAGGCCTTTCGACCCGCATGATTTTTGTGTCTGCGTCGCTCATCGGCGTCCTTCGCCGCTGACGCATACGCATTCGGCTCTGGTCGATGGGACAAGCGCTCCACCAGCGGCTGATCGGGCGGAAACTGTATTCGAGTGATGTCCCGCGGACTGTCCGAAAGTGGGTGACAGTGCGTCATCCCACGGACATGCCTCGCGGAGCTGCGGTGCCGTCCAGGCAGCCGTGGGATGGTCGGTGACTGCAACGTGCACGATCCGCCGACGCTCATGCGCCAGGATCACCAGGACGACCCGCAAGCGGTACGTCACGGTGGGCACGACGAAGAAATCCGCGGCCATGATCTGCGCGATGTGATTCGCCACGAAGAGTTGATCGGACACTGCGGGTTCCGTTAACCTCATAGGGCGCCCACGAGGGCCTTCACACGTCCTATCGTCTGATGGCACGCAGAAGACTGCTTCCGGCGATCGTGGTGGTGAGTCTTGCGGTGGCTGGCGCTGCAGCGCAGCAACAGCGCCCGCGTATTCCGCCGACCGGCACGATCAAGAAAGTCCGCGACAACCTATACGTGATTCCCGGTGCCGGCGGAAACACGACGGTGTTCGTGACGCAAGCCGGCGTCGTGCTGGTCGACACCAAGCTCGCGAACAACGGCGAGGCGATCATGAACCAGGTGCGCAGCGTCACCGACAAGCCGGTGTCGACGATCGTCAACACGCATTCGCACCCGGATCACATCGGCAGCAACGATTACTTCCCGGCGTCGGTCGACGTAGTCACGCACGAGAACACACGGAAGTGGATGGCCGCCAACCCGCGTGTGGCGTCGAACCCGGTGGTGATGCCGGACAGGACGTTCACCGACCGGATGACGCTCGGGAGCGGCGACGATCAGATCGAGCTCTATTACTTCGGGGCCGGCCACACCGATGGCGACGCGTTCATTGTCTTTCCCGCGCGTCGCGCGATGGCCGCTGGAGACATGTTCGCGTGGAAGATGGCGCCGCTCATCGATCCAATGGCGGGCGGCAGCGTGTTGGCGCTGCCCGACACACTCGAGAAGGCCGTGAACGGAATCCCGAACGTCGACACCGTGATCGAAGGCCACGGTGACGTCAACAGCTGGGAAGGATTCCGCGACTACGTGCAGTTCAATCGGGCGCTGGTCGACGCCGCGAAAACCGGTATGGGACAGAAGACCGCGGAGGAGATCGCGGCCGGGCTGAGGCCGAAATTCCCCGTCTTCACGAAGGAGGAACTGCAGACGGACATGGAGTACGGCGGCACGCCGTTGTCACGCGCGGTGATCAACGTGAACGTCGCGTTCCAGGAGTTGGGGAAGCGCTAGCACTGGCAGGTTGCTGAAATCATGCCAACCTGCCTCGACAAGTCTGAAGTACGAAGTCTGAAGTCTGAAGTGCGAAAAGCCAACGAGTGACTTCTGACTTCAGAC
>JBKPDW010000488.1:0-10673 GCA_046728115.1 Acidobacteriota bacterium
GATCAACGATCGTCACCTCGCACGACCTGCGGGTCGACCGGATTTCCGACGTGTTCGGTCGGACGGGCTCTCTCATCACCGCAGCAGACGCGCCTCTAATTACTGCGCCCTCGGTGTCTCAATGTCATTGACAGGTTCCGCTTCTCCTACAGAACTGTGCAATCCGAAGGTGCGAGCATCCGAATCCGTAGTCGCCGAGCACCCTGCGCGAAGCCGCCAGCACTCTGCAGCGAAGTCGCCCAGCACTCTGCAGCGAAGTTGCCCAGCACTCTGCAGCGAAGTTGCCCGGCACCCTGGGCGAAGCCGCCAGCACTCTGCAGCGGAGTCGCCCAGCACTCTGCAGCGAAGCCGCCAGCACGCTGCAGCGAAGTCGCCGAGCACCCTGCAGCGAAGTCGGCGAGCACCCTGCAGCGAAGTCGCCGAGCACCTTGCAGCGAAGTCGCCGAGCACCCTGCAGCGAAGTCGCCCGACACCCTGCAGCGAAGTTGCCCGGCACCCTGCGCGAAGCCGCCAGCACTCTGCAGCGAAGTCGCCCAGCACTCTGCAGCGAAGTTGCCCAGCACTCTGCAGCGAAGTTGCCCGGCACCCTGCGCGAAGCCGCCAGCACTCTGCAGCGGAGTCGCCCAGCACTCTGCAGCGAAGCCGCCGAGCACCCTGCAGCAAGTCCGAGCTATCTCACATATCCAAGACTTCGTAGCCGCTGGAGCTGCGCCGGCGTGAGCGATTTGGTGGTTTCGGAATCGGGTTTCAGCTTCGCCGCGACAGCCATCTGATGCCAGCCGTCGAGTGCCTTGGCGAGCCGCAAGACGATGTCGGGATGCTGCGCGGCGACGTCCGTCTTGTTGACTGGATCCCTGGTGAAGTCGTACAGCTCGAACTCTGGAGCGCCGGCCGGACGCGCGGTGTTGTGAATCAGCTTCCAGCCGCCGTCGACGATGGCAAACGATTCCGTGTCGAGTGGTGGAGGCGCTCCGGCTGTGGCGGTCTTCTCCTTCTCGCTGATTGCCGGGCGCTGCGTCCACCGTCCCTGACCGGTGAGGAGCGGCGTCAGGCTCAGACCCTGGATGCCCGCTGGTGGTGCGATACCGGCCAGATCCAGCAGCGTCGGAAAGACATCGATCGTCTGGACGACATCATCGACGACGCGGCCCTTCGGCAAACCGGCGGGCCAGCGGACGATGAGCGGCGTTTGCGTCAGCTCGCCGTAGACGGTTTGACCGTGGAACATGCGGCCGTGATCGAGGAACTCTTCTCCGTGGTCGCTCAGGAACACGAGCAGCGTGTCGTCGTCGAGCCCGAGGCCGCGCAGCTGTTCGATGAGCCGTCCGATTTCGACGTCCATCGCGCGAATCGAGCCGTCGTACCAACCCTGGTCGTAGCCGACGTACGCATCCGGATCGATGCCGGCGTTCTTCAATTCGTTCCGGGACGGCATGCCGAACTGCCGCATCAGCGGATCCTGGATGAACTTCCTGACGGCCTTGCTGTGCTTCTCGTGTTCCTCCTTTTTTGCCGGATCGGCCCACAGCGCGTTGTAGGGCGAGCTGGGCTCGTACGGATCGTGCGGATCGAACACGTGCAGGAAGACGAAGAACGGCCCATCGCGATGCATCTCGAGCCAGCTGCCGAGACGATCGATGAACTCGCGAGCCGTCTTGCTCGACTGCGGATTCGCAACGGAACCGTCTTCGTGAAGCTCCTCGAATCCCTTGTGCAGGTTCGTGAACTGGCCCGTGAAGAGGACCGACGAGAACGACAGCGTGGCGAATCCGCCTGCGCGGAACGATTCGGCCAGCGTATTCGCCGACGCCGGCAGGCGATCGAAGAAATCGGCTACACCGTGGCTCATCGGATAGAGCGACGTCATCAGCGTGGGCGTCGAGACCTTCGTCCACGTCGCCTGGGTCGTGTAGTTCCTGAACAACGTGCCTTCGCTGGTGAGCCGCCGCAGCGTCGGCGCCGTTTCGCGCTCGTAGCCGTACACGCCGAGGTGGTCGCGGCGCAAGGTGTCGGCCTGAATGAGGATGATGCCGCGCGGCCGGGACGCCGACGCGGCCGACACTCCGCCGTTCGACGCACGCGACGGCTGGTCGGTGCGCACGCGAATAACCGGCGCGCCCCAGAAGCCGAGCGTCCCAGTGGTCGCTGACACGAGCGAACAGACGAGCGTCACGTTCTGCCCGGCATATTTGGACAGGTCGACTGGCGTGCGCTCCCAACGATGCGGAGTCGTGACGGTTCGTTCGAGCAGCAGGTCGCCTGCTTTGCCGCCGGCCGAGGCCGTGATCCGGAACGTGACGGGATCGTCCTCGATGGTTCCGACCGCGAGATCGAGCCACGCCTTGGGGGGCACGTTCACGATGAACGTTGCGGTCTCCGGAGACCGCGCGGCGATCGACTCGCGGTACACTTCCTTCAGTCCCTGCCACGTGACGCCGGATTCGATGCCACCCAGGAATTCCTTGCGATAGACGATCCGTACCGACTCGATGTCGAACGTGGCGCCCGCCTGATCGGTTGGCTTGATGATGAGATGTCTCAATTGCTTCCCGGTCATGTGCATGGCCGGTGTAATGGTCACGGTCTGGATTTCGCTTCCGGCGGTAACCGGCGTCTTCTCCCAGAATCCGTCGCCGGCTTTTGCCAACTCGTTGAGGTCGACCTTTTCACCGCCGCTCGCAAGAAACGAGAGGTGCCCTCCCGGCGACACAGCCGACACTCGCAGATGAAACTCGATCGCGTGCACGACATCCAGGTTGTCGAGTCCGGTTGCTCGCTGGATATGCAGAAGCGGGAAGGTGCTCGACGTGCGGCCGGCAAGGCGGCCGTCGCGGACGGCCAGGCCGGTCACGCCCGGGCCGGCCTCCCAGGAGTCGCGGCCGGCGCGATCGAACTTCACTTCGGTCCGCGGGATGTCCCGTTTCGTTCCGGTCGCCGTGCCGCTGATGACGCCGGGTTTGAACGCGTCGACGAGGCGCACGACCGAATGCGAAGCCGTTTGCGGTGCCGCACCTCGGCACGCGACGCCACCCGTTGCTGTCAACAAGGTGCACGCCGCCAACGCCGCCCGTCGTATCGTCGCGCTCACGAATCCTCCTCGTTGCTGTGTTACTTCACGTACCCGAGGCTCTTGAGTTTCTGTAGCTGCTCGGGCGTCATGCTCTTGATGGCCTCCGCATCAGGCTTCAGGCGGCTCGCCAGAGCCATCTGATGCCAGCCGTCCAATGCCCTGGCAAGCCGCTGCACGACGTCGGCGTGCTGATCGGCGACGTCGTGTTGATCGAGCGGATCGCGTCTCGGGTCGAACAGCTCGAACTCGGCACGGCCGGCCGGACGAATCGAATGATGGATCAGCTTCCACTCGCCGTCGTCGATGGCGAATGACTGCCAGCTGTCGGTGCGCTCGTTGTCTGGATCGGGAGTGTCCCGGGCGGTTCGCATCGGCTGCTGTTCGGTGATCGCCGGTCTGCGTTTCCAGCTCCCTGCGCTGCCGTCTTTCATCTTCAGCAGAGGCGCCAGACTCTGACCCTGAATGCCTTCGGGATAGGCGAGGGTGCTGAAGTCGAGCAGCGTCGGCATGATGTCGATTGATTCGACGACGTCGCCGACGTGCCTGCCGCCCGGAATTCGATCGGGCCAGCGCATCAGCAGGGGAACGTGCGCCAGCTCGCCGTACACGCTCTGTCCGTGCCACATGCGGCCGTGATCCTGGAACTCCTCGCCGTGATCGCTCATGAAGACGACCACTGTCCTGCGGTCGAGGCCGTCGGCCCGCAGGCGCTCGAACAACCGGCCGATTTCGGCATCGAGCGCGCGGATCGATCCATCGTACCAGTCCCTGTCGTACCCGAGGTACGTCAGTGGATCGACGCCTGCGGCTTTCATTTCTTCCGTTGTGGCCATCCCGCGCGGCGCCATTGCCGGATCCTTGATCGTGTTGCGCAGGGCCTCTCGCTGCTTGATGTGCTCGTCGCGTTTCGCCGGGTCGGCCCATGTCGTATCGTACGGATGGCGTGGCTCATAAGGTGGGTGCGGATCGAACACGTGCAGGTACATGAAAAACGACCCGTCCTTCTGCCTGTCGATCCAGTCCGTGGCGCGATCGACGTACTCGCGCGCAGACTTGCTCGTGTAGACCGGATCGGATTGCGACGTCACTTCGTGGACTTCCTCGAAGCCCTTGTGTAGGTTCGTGAGCTGTCCGGTGAAGACGACCGAGGAGTACGAAACGGTCGCGTAGCCCGCCGCCCGGTACACGTCGGCAATCGTCGTCGCCGACGCCGGCAGGCGATCCGGTATGGCCGCCACCCCGTGCGTCGTCGGATACAGCGACGTGAGAAACGACGAGGCGGACACCTTCGTCCACGTCGACTGGGAAATGGCGTTGTCGAAGACGACGCTCTCCGAGGCCAGCTTGTTGAGGAACGGCGTCGTATCGCGCGCGCTGCCGTACACGGAGAGATGATCGGGCCGCAGCGTGTCGGCATGGATCCAGATCACCCCTTGCGGGCGCGAGGTCGACGAGGCGGATGCAGAGATTCGCGAGCGGATCACCGGCGCTCCCCACAACCCGACTGTTCCGGCCTCGCCGACCACGCCCAGCGTGATCTGCACGCGACGACCCGCGAACGGCGCAAGATCGATCGCTGCCTGCTCCCAGCGGTACGGCGTGGTGACCAGTTCTTCGCGAAGTACGTGCTCGGTCGCAGATCCGTCGGGCTCGAGGGTCACACGGAATGTGGCCGGCCGGTCGTCGATCGTGCCAACTCCAAAGTCGAGCCACGCGCGATCCGGGAGGGTGACGGCGAACGTCATCGTTTCCGGCGCCCTGCTGATCAAGGACTCGCGGTAAATCTCGCTCAGTCCCTGCCACGCGACACCAGATGCCAGGCCGGCGAGATATTCCTTGCGGAAGACGAGCCGTACCGATTCGATCTCGAATGTCGCGCCGGCGGCGTCCGTCGGGCGTATGAGAATCCGCCGGATCCGTGCCGTGTTCAGCGGCGCCGGACTTGCGAGAACGTAGGTCTGAACGCCGGGACCAGGCGACAGCGTGGCCGACATCGGGAAATCACCCCGCTCGAGCGTGCGCTCGATGTTGGGCCAGGGCACCGGTCCGGCGACGCGGGTGATGGCGGAAATCGTGGTGCCGGCCGACACCTTCATTCGAATCTCGATTGCGTGAAACTGATCGCGGTTGTCGAGATCCGCCGTGCGCTCGATTTGGAGGACGGGGCGCTCCGTGGTCGTGCGGCCGGTCAGGCGGCCGTTACGAATCGCGAGTCCTGCGATCCCGAGTCCGGCTTCCCATCCGTGCGTCGCGGCGAATTCCTTCGGCGACGGTGTGGGCGGCGCTCCATCGAATCGCCAGTCGATCTTTCGCGGCGCTTGCAGCGAGGATGCGGTACTGCCGCGCAGCATCTCCGGCTTGTAGACATCAACAAAGCGGATCGTCGTTGAGCCGGTCGATGCCGCCCGTCCCGCACACGATCCGGAGAGCGCGACAACGAGCGATCCGGCCACCGTCAACGACGCCGGACGCGAGCGATTCATGTCGGGCCTCCTGTCCGCTGTCAAATAGTGACGCCGAAGGGCTTCCGGAGCGCGAACGCGAACACTATCGACAACACGAAGAACACGATCATCCAGTTCATGCGCCAGCCGAACACGTCGATGTCGCGCTCAGGATACCCGACGCTGATGGCCGTGATCGGCGAGGCCGGCGGCAACGGCGGTTCGGCGGGGTACAGCACCTCGTTGACGAATCCTGCCTGCAGGCGCGACGGCGACCGCCTCGCGACGCGCGTCGAGACGTGAATCGTCTTGGTCACGACCTGCCCGCCAACGTTCAACCGCAGCTGATAATCGCCGGACGCCTCGGGTGTGATCCGCCAGACGAGATCCTGTGCGGCCGGAAACCAGATGGCCTCGCTGTCGGCGCGGATGCCGGCGAGCGATTCGAGCGCGGCCGCCGGTGACGCCATGCTCGATCGGAGGTGCGCCGTCACCAGCACCGGCCGGCCGGGCTGGAGCCCGTCGTACCCGTATTGAAATTGCAGCTGCGCGACGACGAGCACGAACGGCACGATCATCCACAGCATAGGGACCAGCGACAGCCGCAGGTACGTCAGGTTGTGACCGAGCATCTCGGCCTGCGCGCGAAAGATCGCCCGGAGATCGTCGTTGAACAGGCGAATCTCGAAGAGCGACGCGTGAATCTTCCGTTTCACTTCGTCGAGCCCGCGTTGATCCGACGTCCTTCGGACGACCAGCAGCATGATGACAGCAGTCACCAGTGAGACCACCGACAGGCCGGCGAGCGGCGGCAGCCCCGACAAAGGCCGCAACAGCACGTCGAACAGCGCCCCGAGCGCGGCGTTGAGGGCGGCAATCACAGTCAGCAATCGGTTCTGCCGGTCAGGAAATGTAACCGAGTCCCTTGAGCTTTTTCTTGATGTCTTCTTCGGAGTCTGACGTCTCGAGCTGCGCGATTTCCTTCTCGAGCGCGTGCGTGATGAACTCTTCGACCGAGGAATATCCCGCCAGGTCGGCGTAACGCTTTACCTTCGCGAGAAGGACTTTATCGAGCTTGATTCCGGAGCCGAACATAGTGATCTCTCCCCCGTACGTTTGCCAGGCTCATTTCACTCCAGGAAACGCCTGGACACCGAATTCGGCGACGATTGCGGCAGCGAGCGATTGGAGATTCGGCGCCGGCTTCGACAGCCTTCGACTGGAGAACAGCACGCCCGGCACTGCGTCCGGATCCATGCAGTGATCGCCGCTCCATTCGTCGGTGTTGTTCGTCATGATCTCGCGCGGCAGGCCGCCAAGGGCCGATTCGTCCGAGGACCTCGTGCCCTTTGCGTAGCCCACGATGAGATCTGGAGCGATGTCGTCGGTGCCCTCCACATGATAGACCTGCTCGCGCTTGAACATTCTGGTGATCGCCGGCCGGCCCGTCGCAGGATCGATCACCGCGAGCAGGCGCGCCGAGAGTTCGTCCGCGAGGGCCGACCGGTCGGCGCTGGCCACGATGCCCGTGCCTTCGCGCCCCTTCACGTTGATGTACAGGCCGTTCAACCCCAGGCCGTACGCACGGGTCTTCGACCACTCGACGTTCCCGAAGTTGCCCGGATCATCTCTCAAATACGGATTGCGCACCGCGAGGTAACCATTGTCGCGCAGCCAGCTGTTGAGATTGAACGATCGGCGCCACGAGGTGAACCCGTGATCGGACATGACGACGAGCAGGTCGTTCGGGCCGAGCGTCCGGGCCGCCTCGCCCACGATCCGATCGAGGCCGACGTACAAATCGTCGATGACGTGAGCGTACGGCGCGTCCTTCGCGGCATCGTACGCGGGATGCTGCGGATCGCGTGCCCGCCACATCATGTGCGAGACCTGGTCGACGTTTCCGAAGTAATAGAACAGGAGCCCGTCCCGGAATTCCGCGAGCACGTGATGAAACTGCGCCGTGTTTTCGTCGCCTGCAATCTTTGCCTGCGCCAGAAATTCGTCGCGTGAGAGCACGCCGGTTTTGAGGCCTTTCGTCTCCTCGGGCATGCCCTGACTGTAGAAGCGGCCGGTCGCCTCGGCGAGTTCGGCGGCGTACGACTTCGGCGTCGAAATCGGCAGCGCGGGGTTCAGCGGGTCGAGATCGAGCGGGCTCGCGTAGAGCTCGAAGTACGGATCGAGCTGCTTCAGATAGAAGCGCACCTCGGCGTGAAGCTTCTGCATCGCACCGAGATTCAATTCCATCGGAACCCAGTCGCTCCACTCGCCGATTTTCAACAATCGCTCTTCGGATCCGGCGACGAGCTTCACGTACTGGCGTTGGGCATCGATGTAGCAGACGAACTCGGCGCGCGATTTCTGCGGCTCGACGAGGAACGGATTGTCGGGCCCTTCGATAGCGGCGCGAACCGCTCCGTCGTTCACGTCCACCGGCACGACCACGCCGCCCGACAGCGAGCGGCCGCCGAACGCGAACGGCTCCGACGTGAAGAATGCGAAGGTGCCGTACGTGCCCAGCAGATCCGGCGTGCCCATGCCGCTGAGCTCGCGCGTCGCCTTTCCGGACGGCGGGAAATTTGCCGGCATCCGAATGATGGTCGTGCGTACGCCCTGGCGCTCGAGCGGCTCCCAGAACGCTTCGCCCCTGCGAAGCAATTCCACGCGCCCGCCCTGGAGCGGGAACTGGTACCTGCCAATCTTGATCGATCGTCCTCCGGTCTCCGTCTTCGTCGTCGAAAGATATGGCTCGCCGGTCTTCGCGTCGCGATGAATGAAGTCGAAGATACCGTGGTGGCCCGGATCGACACCGGTAATGAACGTGGACCACGCAACCGGGCTCTGCGGCGGAATCGACGAGCCGAGCGGCGTGAAGCTTCCCGTCTGTGCCAGGCGCGCGAGATTTGGCAACCGCCCCTGCGCGATCAGGTCGCGCGTGAGCTGGTAATCCATGCCATCGAATCCGAGTACGATGACCCTTCGTCCGGCGGCGCCGGTCTTTCGCGCGCACGACGTGACGCACACGAGCGCGACCAGACTGGCAAGGGCCAGAAGGAACCAGGAGCCTGCGCGCTGCATCAGAGCGCGACGGCAAACGCACGGCCGTCCATATGCGGGGGAGGCTCGATCCCGAACAGCCGCAGCGCGGTCGGGGCGATGTCGACGATATGCGGCTCTTTGGCGTCGATCGAACGGTTGCAGAAAAACACACCGGGCACGAGCCGCGGATCGATGCAGTGGTCGCCGCTCCACGCCTTGATGTTGTCTTCGAACACGGGTCCAGCAATGACGCCGGTGGCACAATCCCACGACGTGCGATAGCCGGCGTTGTATCCGATGATCAAATCGGGGCCGTTCTCCAGGTACGGTCCCGAGTAGAGATTCGACGGATCGAACGCTTCGCGAATCCCGACTTCTCTCTTCTCATCGTCGGGCAGCCCTTTCAGCTTGGCGATGAGTTCGGTCTTTAGAGCCTGCGCTTCCGCCCCTGCGGAGACGATCCCCTGCTCCTCGCGCCCGCGAACGTTGAGGAACATGCCGGTTAGGCCCAGGCAGTAGGCTTTGGTCTTCGACCAGTCCACGTCGCGCAGCCACTCGGTGCTTCCGTCGGCGCCATTTCGCAGCGCCAGGTATCCCTCACGGAGCAGCCACGCGTTCAGATTCACCCCGCGGCGAAACGAGCTGAAGCCATGGTCCGACAGCACCATCAGCAGATCGCCGGGCCGGAGTTTGTGCATGACCTCGCCGACCAGCCGGTCATTGCTTTTGTACAGCTCTCGAATCGCGTCCTTGTATGCGCCGGGATCGCGTCCTCGCGCCGCAGGATGTCCATCTTCGAGGTATCGCCAGAACATGTGCTGAATGCGATCGGTGGCGTCGAAGACGCAGACGACCGTCCCCCGCCGCAACCGATCGAGCGCAGAGAAGAACATCGACTGTCGTTCGCGATCGATGTCGTAGGCCTGCTCGAGAAATGTCCCATCGCTGGTCACTGATTCGTTCAGCGCCCACGTGTCCTCGGCCAGGCCCAGGGTTGAATAGGCGCCGACCCGCTTGGCGAGATAGGTCGCATAGTAGGCGGGGTGCGAGATCGGCATCGTCGGATCGTCCGGGTCGAGATTGATCGGCGAAACGTAGAGTGAGAAGTGCTCGTCCATCTCGAGCACCTGGAGCCGCGCGATGCCGGCGATCTTCACGCCGGGCGCGGCCTTGAACGTCAGAGGCACCCACTCGCTCAACTTCCCGGGTTCCAGTTCCAGCGTCGTGCCATCGATGTTCGCGTGCACGCGGCGCGCCGGGCGGTCGACCCGGAGGCTTATCGGGATCGTCAGCGGCGGATTGCCGACGACGAAGATGTTGTCCGGGCCCTGAATCGCTGTGTCTATGCGATCGCCGCTCATGTCCACGGCAACACGCAGCCCGCCTTCCTTGAAGCGCTGCTTGGCCGGCCGCGTCGTGAACAGGAGGAACGTGCCCTGCGTGCCGAGCAGATCGGGCACGCACATCGCGCTTAGTTCAGCGCCGTAGAACTTGTCCGGCGGAAACGTGATCGGCACGCGGAGAACCGTGCTCCAGATTCGGTGCTCGCCGAGGATCGTCCAGAACGGCTTCGATTTCCTGAGCAGCCGCACCTCCGGTCGATGTCGGGGAATCAGATAGCGTCCGAGCTTGAAGAAGCGGTCGACCTTGCCAATGTAGGCCGACGACAGCACCGGGAGGTACGTGCGACGATCACGATCGAGAAAGTCGAAGATGTTGTGTCTTGCCGGGTGCACGCCAGTGCTGAACGACGACCAGGCGACCGGCGAAATCGACGGGTAAGTGGTCTTCAGACGCCGATAGGCGCCCTCTCTGGCAAGTTTCGAGAAATTCGGCAGAATCCCTTCCCGCATGAAGCGATCGGTCAGCTTCGGATCCTGGCCATCGAGCCCGACGACGATCAGGCGCTTGATGGAGGCGCGAGGCGCCTTCTGGCCGGTCGCGAGCCGCCACAGGGCGCGAAAGGGCCAGATGAAAATCGACGCGATGGCAATGAGGATCGTCGTGAACACGACGAGAAACGAGGACAGGACAGCGAAGCCGGCGCCGGGGCCGATGTACGCGTCGGCCGGTGCCGGTGTCAGCAATACCACCATCGCCGCCATGAGACCCACTAGTAG
>JBKPDW010000489.1:0-13221 GCA_046728115.1 Acidobacteriota bacterium
CAAGCCCGTCACGATCAAGGGCACGGTCGTCAAGATGGAGTGGATCAACCCGCACTCCTGGATCCACATCGACGTGAAGGGGCCGGACGGGAAGGTGGACCGTTGGGTGGTGGAAGGTGGCGCGCCGAATTCGCTGCTCCGCCGCGGCTGGACCAAGAACTCGCTGCCCTACGGCATCGAGATAACCGTTGAAGGCTTCCAGGCGAAGGACGGTTCGTACCGCGCGAACGGCCGTGACATCACATTCCCGGACGGGACGAGGCTGTTCGTCGGCTCGTCGGGCACGGGCGCGCCGGATGAGAAACGGGAGCGCCGGTAGCGTTCACTCTTCAAGCCCGCCAGAATCTTTGCGTGCAGCTTGTCGTAGGGTGACACACGATCTGACACACTACGCGCTCCGCTTGCCACGAGCGTCTGGTTGAGTCGAACGATTCTTCCGACCGCCGTCCGAATTCACACCGATGCCGCAGAACGCAGGGTTACGACGCGAGTTGTTCACGGCTTTCGCTTTTCTGACCGCACTGACGATCATCATCACCTGGCCCCAAGCGCTGTATCTCGGCACTAAGGTTCCGGCTCACGACGATCCGCTGCTCAGTATGTGGCGGTTGGGCTGGATCGCTCACGCGCTTCAGACCAGCATCACGCACCTCTTCGACGGCAATATCTTCTATCCGTATCCCCGCACCCTCGCCTTTTCGGATGCCACGCTCTTCGAGGGACTTCTTGCTGCACCGTGGCTGTGGGCCCACGTCAACCCGGTTCTCGTCTACAACGTAGTGCTGCTGGGGGGCATCGTCTCGTCCGGGCTCGGGATGTTCGTGCTCGCCAGATATCTCACGGCGAGCGAAGATGCCGCTCTCGTCGCGGCCACGATCTTTACGCTCGCTCCGTATCGCATCGAACATTTCATGCATCTCGAGCTCCAGTGGACGGTCTGGATACCACTGACGTTCTGGGCGGTGCATCGATGTTTCGATACTGGATCGGTTCGGAACGGCCTCCTGGCCGGAGGGCTGCTGTCGTTGCAGGTGATTTCGTGCCTGTACTACGGCGGCTACCTGGCACTAATCGCTTCGGTTCTCGCGCTGTTGCTGGCTCTGGCGCTGGGTCATTTCAGACACGCAGTGATCCCGTTGTTGCTCGGAGCTGCGATCCCGGTGCTGCTTGTCGTCCTGTACGCAGCACCGTACGTCGACAACGCACGTGTGCTCGGCGCCCGCGATCCGAGCGATATCGCAAACTTCAGCGGACAGGTAGCCAGCTACTTCGCGGCTCCCCAGCAGAACTGGCTGTGGGGGTGGACGGCGTTTCAATTCAACGGCAACGAGCTGCGGCTCTTCCCCGGAACTGTGGCCGTGGCGCTCGCCCTGCTGGCGTTCGCGCAGCGAAACCGCCCTCGTCTGGTCTGGGTCTATGGGGCGGTGACGGCGCTCGCAGTCGAACTGTCGCTGGGCCTCAACGGCCCGCTCTATCGATGGCTGCACGCCCATCTGTGGGTACTTCAGGGCTTCCGTGCGCCGGCGCGCTTCGGCATTTTTGCGTGCAGCAGTCTGGCCGTTCTCGCGGCGTTCGGACTCAAGCGATTGCAGCAGCTGACGCTAGGAACGCGTTTCCAGAAGCTGGTGCTCCCAATCGTCCTGGTGGCGGTCGGGCTCGAAAGCGGTTCCGCCCCGATGCATCTCATCGACGTGCCGCTCGAGGTTCCCTCCGTGTATAAATTTCTGGCAAGCGCCAGCCGTTCGGCCGGACGTTCGGTCGTCGTGGAACTGCCAATCGTCGACACCGACGCGGCCTCCATGTACATGTTCTGCTCGACCTGGCACTGGATTCCGCTCGTCAACGGCTACAGCGGGTTCACCCCCCCGGCCTACAAGGAAACCGTCGAACGCATGCGCACGTTCCCCGACGATGCGGCGATCCGGCGATTGCAGGAACTCGACGTGCGGTACATCCTGGTGCACGAGTCGCTCTACGCGGCCAAGGAGTACACCTCGCTGATGGTCCGCCTGGCCCAGAGGCCCGAGCTGATGTCAGTTGGCAAGTTCCGCGATTGGACGATGGGAGCGACCCAGGTGTTTCAGTTCAGTCGGGTCGGCACTCAGTAGGCGACCTCAAAAAACCGGCCGCCAGGTGAAGAACATCGCAGCCATCAATGTTTGACCGATCGCGAATGCGATCGCCCACACGACGCGATGCGAGGCGGGTACAGTCGCGCCGAGCCAGATGAACACCGGAAACACAACCGACGTGAGGCGACCCAGCGACAGAACGCCACCCGCAAGCAGCGGCGGCACGAGCCACACGACAATCAACACTGCGTAAGCGAGACCCAGCCGCCTGTAGACCGGCACCGTGAGGCACAGCAGGACGATCACGATCCAGCCGGTGGCGTAGTCGACCATGGCTGTCGCACCGACATCGCTGGTAAAGAACAGCGGCGTGCGCCACCACTCCGCGATCACCTGCGACAGCGGTGTGTACTGCCGCCCCCATGCCTGCTGGGCAGTCCACCACGTCAACGGGTGACCTGTCAGCGTGTACACGTAAAAGGAGTGGATAACCATCCCGACGAAGGGCATCGCGGCAGCGGCGAATCGGCTCGCCACTCGAAGCGGAGGCATCTGGCCGTCCTTACGCCTGTCCGCCAGCACCGATTGCAGAGCGATGATCGAAAGCGGCAGCGACAGCACGCTGCCATTTGGCCGCGTCAACCCAGCGAGAAGCCCCCACCCTGCGGAACGCAGCAGGTCATCGCGACGAAGGTGCAGCCAGGCGCCCAGCGTCGCAAGCAGGAAGAGCGATTCGCTGTACGCCGTGCTGAAAAAGAGCGCAAACGGATAGGTTGCCAGCAACAGCACGGCCGCTGTCGCCGACTCGTCATCGAGATCCTGCCGTGCCAGACGATACAGGTAGGTGAATGCACCGAGTGCGGCACCCAACGCAACGACCATCGCCGCCGCGAGGTCGGGAAGCCGAGTGATCACGTGCGTCGCGCGCACCGCCATCGGAAATCCAGGAAAGAACGCGACCGACTGTTGCCCGGTGTCTGCAGGGTTCCACCGATAACCGTTGCGGGCGATCGACAAGTACCAACCGACGTCGTAGCGGTGTGGCAGATTCAGAAGCTCGTTGCTCGAAGATCGGCTCGATGGCTGTCCGTTCGCCCACCCGAACGCGGTCAATGCAAAATACCCGGCCGCCAGCACTCCGATCCGAGTGACGAGAAAGACTGGCAGGACCGCTCGAAGCGGTCGCAGGGCACTCGGTCTGGTGTCCGGGTCTCCGTCCGGATCCGCGGCAGGGCGCATCTCGACCTATCTCATAACCCGAATCTCAGCCACGACCCCACGAAATCCGCCTCCGCTCGCCTTCGAGAGCGACGGCTGGCTCCGCAAGCGGAGGCCTGCGAATACCAGGCATCGAGCCTGATAGCGGGCCTTCCGCCCCTTCGAGCGCGACTGTCGTCAACGGATGGTAGTCAACGCCAGCGAAAGCGATCAGGCGAGGCCGAATCGATCGAGATTCATGACCTTGTCCCACGCGGCAACGAAGTCGCGCACGAATTTCTCCCGTGCGTCGTCGCACGCGTAGACCTCCGCGAGGGCACGGAGCTCGGAGTTCGAACCGAAGACGAGGTCGGCGCGGCTGCCGGTCCACTTGACCTCGCCAGTCCCGCGAGCGCGGAGCTCGAAGGTCTCCCCGGCGTCGGACGTCGGCTTGCACTCCGTGTCCAAGGCGAGGAGGTTCACGAAGAAGTCGTTGGTCAACGTCTCGGGCCGCTTGGTGAACACGCCGACGCTCGACTGCCGGGTGTTCGCGTTCAGGACACGCATGCCGCCCACGAGCACGGTCATTTCGGGAGCGCTCAGTGTCAGCATGAGGGCCCGCTCGATCAGCAGCTGCTCGGCCGGCAGCTGCTGTCCCTGTCCGAGGTAGTTGCGGAACCCGTCCGCTGTCGGCTCGAGCACGGCGAACGACTCCACGTCGGTCTGCTCCTGCAACGCATCCGTGCGTCCCGGCTTGAAGGGCACCTGCACGTCGTATCCGGCGTTCTTTGCGGCCTGCTCAACAGCGGCACACCCACCCAGAACGATCAGGTCGGCTAGCGAGACCCTCTTCTTCCCGCCGTTCTGAGAGTCGTTGAACGCCTTCTGGATCCCCTCCAGGGTCTGCAGCACCTTCTTCAGTTCGGGTGGATTGTTGATGTCCCAATCCTTCTGCGGCGCGAGGCGAATGCGAGCGCCGTTGGCGCCACCGCGCTTGTCAGTGCCGCGGAACGTCGACGCTGACGCCCAGGCAGTCGAGACCAGTTGGGAGATGGACAGTCCCGACGCAAGGACCTTGCCCTTGAGGGCAGCGATGTCCTCCGCTCCGATCAGTTGGTAGGTGACCAGGGGCACGGGGTCCTGCCACAACTGCGGCTCCGCAGGAACGAGTGGGCCCAGGTACCGCGAGATCGGCCCCATGTCGCGGTGCGTCAGCTTGAACCACGCCCGCGCGAACGCGTCCGCGAACTGATCCGGGTTCTCGTAGAAGCGCCGCGAGATCTTCTCGTACTCCGGGGTCATCCTCAGCGCGAGGTCCGTCGTGAGCATCGTCGGGGCGTGCTTCTTCGACGGGTCGTGGGCATCCGGAATCGTGCCGGCGCCTGCGCCATCCTTTGCAATCCACTGATGCGCACCGGCGGGACTCGTCGTCAGTTCCCATTCGTAGCCGAACAGGTTCGAGAAGAAGTTGTTGCTCCATTTGGTCGGCATCGAGGACCAGGTGACTTCCAGGCCGCTGGTGATCGTGTCGCCGCCCTTGCCGGTGCCAAAGCTACTCATCCAGCCAAGGCCCTGCGCCTCGATGGGTGCCGCCTCTGGTTCGGGCCCGACGTGGGTCGCCGCGCCCGCGCCGTGGGTCTTGCCGAAGGTGTGGCCACCGGCGATGAGCGCCACCGTCTCTTCGTCGTTCATCGCCATGCGGCGGAACGTCTCTCGAATGTCCCTCGCGGCGGCCACTGGGTCCGGGGTGCGGTTCGGCCCTTCCGGATTCACGTAAATGAGGCCCATCTGCACGGCGCCGAGGGGATTGGCTAGTTGCCGGTCGCCGCTGTAGCGCGCATCAGCGAGCCACGTGTCCTCGGTTCCCCAGTTGATCTCCTTGGGCTCCCAGACATCTTCGCGTCCGCCGCCGAAGCCGAACGTCTTGAACCCCATCGACTCCAGGGCGCAGTTGCCGGCGAACACCATCAAGTCGGCCCATGAAATCTTCCGGCCGTACTTCTGCTTGATCGGCCACAGCAGCCGTCGCGCCTTATCGAGGTTCCCGTTGTCCGGCCAACTGTTCAGGGGTGCGAAGCGCTGCTCGCCGTCCCCCGCACCGCCGCGGCCGTCATGGATGCGGTAGGTGCCGGCACTGTGCCACGCCATCCGGATGAAGAGCGGCCCGTAGTGGCCGAAGTCGGCCGGCCACCAGTCCTGCGACGTCGTCATCACCTGCTCGATGTCCTTCTTCAGGGCCTCGAGATCGAGGGACTTGAACTCTTCGGCGTAGTTGAACTCCGCGCCCATGGGATCGCGCGCGGGCGGGTTCTGGTGGAGGACCTTCAGGTTCAGTTGATTCGGCCACCAGTCCCGGTTCGACGTGCCGCTGTGCGCTTTGCCCGAGAACGGGCACTTCTTTTCGTTGTCCATATGATGTTGACCTCTACTGTGATGGGGCGGTTGTCAGTCCCTGGGATTCACTTCACGGTCCGTTCACGGGATTGTCGGGCCCTCTGTGCGTACGATCCGTCGCCGGCTTCGGCGTCGGCGTATCGATAGGTCGGAGCGGGATAGCGCCCGGGACTGAGCCAGGCAATCCGGACAGCGCCCCCAGTAGGCGACCTCGGCCTCGTCGATTTCGTAGCCCTTGTCGTCGGCCGCTGTCAGACAGGGGGTTGAGCCGACGGCGCAGTCCACGTCGACCAGACGGCCGCAGATTCGACAGATCAGATGGTGGTGGTTGTCGCCGACGCGATCCTCGAAGCGTGCGGGCGACCCGGCGGGCTGGATGCGCCTGAGGAGGTCTTCGGCCACCAGGACGCCGAGGGCGTCGTACACCGACTGGAGCGAGATGGCCCCGATCTCGGCCCTGACGACCTCAGCCACGCCGTCGGCTGTGATGTGCGGCTGACCCGCCACAGCCCGCAGGACAGCCAATCGCTGGGCCGTGACCTGAATGCCGCGTTGCCGAAGGAGGTCAGCCGGGTCAGTAGCCACGCGGGCAGCGTAGATCAATTCTTTGACTGATTCAAATATTTGACCCTAATTGGAACAGTTTAACAGCCTATTGCTGGGCTTTGAGGTTCAGCATAGACTCTGACCTCGCTTGGGACGTCGGTTCCGGGGCGGATCCCGCTACGGCAAGGCATTCGGGCTTTTGGACAAACGTTGGCTGGAGTGGTGGGTAGTCGGTTCAACGTGAACGTCGTTCAAGCTCTTTCGCTCGCAATAGATCAATCGCATCCACGAACCACCGTTCGACGCTGGACACAGCCCCATTCGTCGCAGCCGTTCTGATAGTGCCGTGCTCATGGACCGGAGGTCCTCGTGATCGTTGGACGAACTCGTCTCACGCTCGGATTGGCACTCGCAGGAATGAGTATTGGCTTCATTTTGGCGCGGGCACATCCAGCGGCTCAAACAGTAGATCAGTTGCCAGTGATGACCAAGGAGCGCGCTCTTGCCTTCATTCGGGCGGCCGACGAGCGCCTCGATTATTTGCCAGGTGAGATCCTTGTCAAGTTTCGCCCCGGCATGTCACCCAGTCAGCAACAAGCTGCGCTGTCCGTACTACGCAGCCGACCGTCCGCAAGCGAGCTTCAATGGATCGGAGACGTGGCGCTGCTGCGTGACTCGACAGACCCGGACTCACCGTTTTTGGCCAGCTTGTTGAGCGCACAACCAGAAGTTGCATACGCTGAACCGAATTATCTGCGGCGCTTCAATGCCGCTCCGAGCGATCCATCGTTCTCGCGACAATGGAATTTCAGCGCCTTGGACTTGCCGAGAGCCTGGGATATCAATCCCGGGGCGAATGCGAACACGATCGTAGCCGTGCTCGACAGTGGCTTGACCACCGTCGCGCAAGCGTTCGCCGTTCAGACCTGGAATGGACGTGCGATTCAAACAGTCGCCGTGCCGTTCGCGATCAACCCTGACTTATCCGGCTCACGCGTGACAATGCCAAGGGATTTCGCAACGTCAGAAGCATTCGGCCGAACACTTCCTGCGGTCGTCGACATGGGGGGCCACGGGACGCATGTCTCTTCAACTATCGGAGAAGAGACGAACAATGACGTCGCTGAAGCTGGAATTGCGTACAGCGCGAAGATCATGCCCGTGAAGGTGTGTCTCAGTTACTGGGATGTGCAATTCGCATTCTCGGCAGCAGGCATTCCAGGTTTTGCCCCGGTGAACTCTGGCGGCTGCCCGACGAGTGCGATCGCATTAGGACTTCGATATGCCGCCGACAACGGAGCGAAGGTAATCAACATGAGCCTCGGCGGGACCGTCGCAACCTCCACCGAACGTGATGCAATCACCTATGCGGTCGGCAAGGGCGCCTTCGTGGCGATTTCTGGTGGTAACGAGTACGAGGACGGCAACCCTGTCGAATACCCCGCGGCGTTTGCCGCAACGATCGACGGCGCGATGTCGGTGGCGGCGGTCGGCCGTTCTCTGAAGCGATCCTTTTATTCCAATACCGGACCGCACATTGAAATCGCCGCTCCCGGCGGCGACGATCGCGATGGCGGCGTCAATGGTCTCGTCTGGCAAGCGACGCTATTTCCTTCCGATTCAGACCCGCGGACGGTGGTTTTCCCACGTTTTGATCGATATGCCGAAGTGCCCATGGAGGGGACGTCGATGGCGGCACCACACGTCTCTGGAGTGGCGGCGTTGCTCATCAGTCAAGGCGTGACGAAACCGGCGGCAATTGAAGCGCTCATTCGTTCGACTGCTCTCGACCTGGGAAGTCCGGGCCGCGACAACGAGTACGGCTACGGTCTCATTCAACCCAGGGCGGCGTTGCGTGGTGTGGGGGTGAAATGAGTCGCGTCTTGCATCGATCCGTTCTTCGGATCCTGGCGATCACCGCCGCAATCTTGTTCGGAGCCGGTCAACTGGCTTTCGCCCAGGCACAGGTCCGAGTCATCAAGGACCATTCGATCATCTGGAATCTGGGCATGCCCCTACCCATCACGACTGTCAGGGCCGGTACCGAACTCGAGGTAATTGGTCGAGAGGGGGAATTTTACGTCGTGCGAGTGCCTGGCACGGGCGGGCGTTCAGGAGAGACCGGACGGATTGCCGTCTCGCAGGTAGAGGTGATCGCCGGCACGCCGCCCACACAGCCGGCACCGCCAGAGTCACGGCGTGGACAGGACTCGCCGACCCCTGAACAAACTCGGGTCAGTGGTAGTGCCGAACATGGAATCGGATTCTACGGGTTTGGCGAAGGCGGCATGACAGCCTGGCTCGCGAATGAAACGTTTTCGGCAGTCTTCGGCAACTCGCGAGCACCGATCTTCGGTGTCGGCGGTCAGATTCGTGTGAACGGTCAACTCGTGATCGAAGGTGCCGTCGAGCGCTTCAAAGAGACGGGACAACGCGTGTTCGTGTCGGGCGACGAGGTCTTCAAGTTAGGCATCCGCGACACAGTTCGGATCATTCCGATCTCCGTCACTGCCTCATATCGACACCGTGCAGGGAGCGCTGCGTACTACGGCGGTGGGGGAGTTGGGCAGTATTTCTACAAGGAAGATTCTGACTTTGCCCAGCCCGCCGAAAACGTCAATCAGCGATTTACGAGCTATCACGTGGTCGCTGGCGTCGAGTTTGGAGCCATCGGCACCGTGCTCAAGACGGCCTTCGAGGTTCAGTTCACGAGCGTACCAGACGCCATCGGAACGACAGGTGCCTCGGCTGCGTTCGGTGAACACAATCTCGGAGGACTCCAGCTGCGTGTCAAGATCCTGGCGGGCAAGTAAATTTCAATCTCAGTGCGTCAGTGCGTAGAGGAGGACGTCGACACCGACGGCGTACCCGGCGGGAGCGAACTGATCGAAGTACCGGTGATCGTCGCCTTCGCGTTCGAACGCATCGCCGAAGTCCGTGTTGTGCGTCATGAAGACGAGCATGTGTCCCTGCTGATCGCTGATGGCGCGCGCGTGCGGCACGGCGCTGTCGGCCCCGCGCTCCGACGTGCGGCCGCCGGTGCCCAGCCAGAAGCCGATCGACGGGATCTGCGGCAGTTCCCGGACGTCGTAGAGGACGTGAAAAATCGGATGATCTATCGGCACGTCGAAGAGCCGGAATTCCCCTGTCGGCAACGCCTTCCGGATCTCGTTTTCCCAGTGCGCCCACGCATACTCCCCCCAGAAATCGTCTGCCCACAGAAAACCGCCGCGGACGAGATAGTCGTGCAGGTGCTTCGCTTCCTCGTCGCTGAAGTACGTGCCACCGGGCTCGGTCATCATTAAGAACGGGCAGTGATCGATTTCCGGATCGGTCAGGCGGTAGACGGCGTGATTGAACGCGCCCTCGGCGTCGCGGCTCACTGCCGCGACGGTGAGCTCGGAAAAGCGGAAGCTCAGGTTGATGTCGG
This sequence comes from Acidobacteriota bacterium, assembly GCA_046728115.1. GTDB lineage: Bacteria > Acidobacteriota > Vicinamibacteria > Vicinamibacterales > CAVVIG01 > CAVSWN01. The sequence goes on from JBKPDW010000489.1 coordinate 9,640, forward strand.
CGCGCGGGTAGTCGACGAACCAGCCGTTGCCGTCGCCGTTCGGCGCGTTGTCGAACCAGATGCGGCAGAACATGAACGCGCCGTCGTAGTGCGGATTCGGCGGCAGGCTCGGGCGGTAGAATCCGAAGCGGCCGCCGCGCTGCTGCGGGCTCGCGTTAGCGGCGGTCAGTGCCAGCGTGGCTGCAAGGAAGAGCACGAGTCTTTGCACCTTACACGCTCAATCCGAGCAGCCGGTGGCCACCGCCAGCGCGCGGCAGACGGCGCGCATCGTGTCCGGCGGCACCGAGCCCACAAACTGCGTCAGCGTGGCGCGATCCACTGTCTGGACGTGATCGAGATTCACCGCGGATGTTCGCTTGAGCCCCTCGGTGGGCCCCACGATCACCTCGCTGGGGAGACCGCGAATCGTCGACGTCACGGGCGCGACCATCACGGTGTCCAGCCACTGAATCGCGTTCTGCCGGGTGAGGACGAGAATCGGACGGCGTGTGTCCGGCGTCTTGAAGCGATGCATCCAGATTTCGCCGCGGTTTACTCGTCGAGCCACGCGCCCTCCTCGGTCCAGCCCTCCCACTCGGCCCCGAGACCGCGATCGGTCTCGTACGCCGAGCGATACGCGGCGTCGATGCGGCTTCGGCGCCGCTCGCGAAGGTAGGCCTCGATGGCACGCCGGAACACCGCTGATCGACCGCTCCGCTTCACGTCCAGATCGCGGTCCAGGCGGGCAAGCAGCTGATCATCAACAGTTATTTGTATAGCTTTCATGTGGATAGTATATCGACAACGAGGCTGCGCGAGTGCAGGATCCGGGAACGCTGCCCAGCGTCACGCCGGGCAGATCGCTACCACTATCAAGTCCGTCCGCTAGCGACCGGCCGTCGATGGACCGTCGAGCTGCTCGATGAGAGCCGGCGATGGCCGCCGCTCCTTCTGCAGGCGCTTGGCGACCGTCTCCGCTCCACGCAGCGCGCGCAGAACGTTCAGGCCGAGGATCTTCTTGACGTCCTCGTCCGAGTACCCGCGCCGCAGCAACTCTGCGGTCAGGTTTGGAAACTTCGACACGTCCTCGAGCCCGACGATGTTGGCGCCGCCGTCGAAGTCGCTGCCGATGCCGATGTAGTCGATGCCGGCCACCTTGCGGATGTGATCGATGACGTCCGCCACGTCGGTGACGCTCGTTCTTGGCGCTGGGTGTTCCTTCCGCCAAGCCTCGAGACCGACGCGGACCGCTTTCGTATCGTTCGGATGCAGCTTCGCCAGCCGCTGACGCTCGGCCGTCTGCGCTTCCGCGTGCCTGACGCCGGCCGTGGTCGTGTACTGCTGCATGAAGAACACCATCAGAACCCCGCCGTTCTTCGGCAGCAGTCTGATGATGCTGTCCGGCGCGTTGCGGCCGATGTCGCCGAGCGCTCTGGCCGATCCGTGCGAGATGATGACCGGCGCTTCCGTAATCCGGAGCACGTCCTCCATCGTCTGCTCGTGCACGTGGGCGATGTCCACGAGCATGCCGAGGCGGTTCATTTCGCGGACGACTTCCTCGCCGAATCGCGTCAGCCCGCCGTGCTTCGGCGGCAGGAAGAACGTGTCGGCCCAGGGCACCGGGTCGTTCCACGTGAGCGTCATGTAGCGCACGCCAAGCTTGTAGAACATGCGCAGGGCGCCGAGCGACGAGTCGATGTGATGGCCGCTCTCGACGCCGATGAAACCGCCCATCTTGCCGCTCCTGAAGATCCGCATCATGTCGTCGGCGGTGAGCGCCTGCTCGAACGTGTCGGGGTAGCGCTCCCAGATCTGATGGATGACGTCGATCTGCTCGAGCGCGCCGCGCACCGCCTCGTGCGGGTCGGCGAGGGCCCCTTGCCCGGAGATGGGCGCGTACGCCGACCAGAACATGCCGCCGACGCCGCCGCGGCGCAGCCGCTCGATGTCGTTCGCGATGGCGGGCTGCGATTTCGAGATGTCGAGCTTGTCGATGTCGTTCTTCGCGCGCTGGCGGAGTTGAAACGGATAGTCGTTGTGTCCGTCGATGAGCGGTACTTCCCGATGGAGCGCCCACGCGCGCTCCAGGAACGGCTCGTACGGTTCTCTCGCCTGTGCGAGCCCTGGGGCGGCGGTCGCGGTCCGCGACATCCCTGTCGAAACCGAGATCGCGGCTCCGAGCACGGCGATTCCTGTGACGATCAGTGGCGCACGCAGCTTCGACATGTTGCCCTCCGCCTCAGAGGCTCTTCACACCCTGGACGACTTCCCGCATGTAGCTCTGGATGAACCGCGACGCGCCTTCCGACACCGCGTATCGGCCCGGCTTGTACGCCGACGAGAGGAGCCCCATCTGGTTCTCGACGATCCACCGGTCCTCGCGTTCGGTGACGTCCCAGAGCGCCATCACGCGCTCAGGTTTGTAATCGCGTCCTTCTATCGCGTCCGCGTTCACCAGCCAGAAAATCTCGACGTCCGTCAGCATCACGTCGCGCGGCGTGTGGCGCACGACGGCCACGTAATCGTCGTAGCACTGAATGTTGCCGAGCGCCCAGGTCGTGCTGGCCGACCAGCGAGTATGCGTGTACGCCGTCTTCGTTGGGACGAGCGGTGCGACCGGTTTTCCGTCCAGTGATCCCGTCGAGAACCCGACGTTGAGCATCGCGCCCGCCGGAACACCGAATATCGATCCCTGGTTCGATCCCATGCCGCCTTGCTCGGGCTGGCGGTACTTGGTCGGGACGAACGGTTCGACCTGTTTGGCGATTCGCGTTCGCTGCTCGGCCGTCATTGTGCCATCCCAGAACGGATGCGCCGTCACGAGCGACTTGTGCGCCGGTCCGCAGTGATAACACTCGTGGAAGTTCTCCATGACGAGCTTCCAGTTGGCCTTCACCGCGTAGTACTGGCGGACGGCGATCTTCATCTTCGCCGTTCCGTAGTCCTCGCAGACCGACACCCAGTTTGGCGTCCGCGGAGGATTGACCACCGAGTCGAAGTCCGGCGGCGTCTCATCGAGCGAGAGGTTCGCGATGATGAAGCCGCCCGAGGTTCGGATGTGGCACGGGATCAAACCGTTCTGCGAGAAGTCGAAGTCGCTCGGCATGCCGTTGGGCGCCGAGATGAGCCGGCCGTCGAGGTCGTACGTCCACGCGTGATACGGACAGCGGAACACGGGCGTGTTGCCGGTGGGTCCGAGCTGCTTCACCGAGAGCCGCGCGGCATCCTGCGGCGCGGGGTCGCGATGATGGCGCGCTATCCGGGACGCCCGATGACGGCACACGTTGTGGAACCCGCGAACCGCGCCCGCCTTGTCGCGCAGAACGATGACGCTTTCACCGCGCCCGAACTCCCAGACGAAATAGTCGCCGGGCTTGGGAATCCGGCTCTCGTGATCGACCATCAGCCACACGTTGTCGATCAGGAACTTCTCGTCTTTCAGGTACTGCGCCTCCTTGATGTAGTACTCGACAGGCAGCGTGGTGCCCGGACGCCATCCGGCGATCATTTCGCCGCTCTGGCCCTGGCCCGGGTTCTGCGCGTACGACAATGCGATGCTGTCGCGCTGTCTCTTATACACATCTGACGCTGCCGACGACTCCG
>JBKPDW010000490.1:0-23087 GCA_046728115.1 Acidobacteriota bacterium
TTCCTCCGCCGGTTTGAGAAGCTAGGCCGTGCACCCGGAGCGTGCGATTCCTCGTGCAGGTGCTGAGGACGCCGGCGTCTCGGTGCGGATCACGCTGAACGTGCGATCGTGGCCAGGTCGGGGGTTCCGTCGCAGAGGGGACCACGAGCGCGGACGCGGCGCGGCGGTTCCGGCGCGTCCGGAATCACCCGCCGATCCTGACGTAACCGCGCAGTTGCAGGTTGACCATCGTGGTCATCGCCCAGAGATCCACCTGGACGCCGGGCAGCACCTGCGACGGCTCGACGTTCTTGCCGAGCAGTCCCTGTCCGCAGACGCGCAGGTCGACGCCCGCCTGTTTCAGTTCCTTGAGCAGCGCGACATTCGGATTGTCGACGCCGTTGTGGCGAGCCTTGTAGACGTCGTTCGCGAGCACAGCGTCGCCGCCGCCCTGGTGAAACACCGCGGCGATGTGGCGGTGGTTGGCCGGCACACCGTTGTGGGCGAGCGTGTTCAGGTAGGTCGAGATGGTCTTGAGCGTCGGGTGGATCTCGTCCGCCTTCGCGTTCGCCGCCACCGAGAAGACGACCTTGTTGTCGACGCTCGGATCCGGCAGCTCGCGCGCGCCCGGGATGTCTTTCGCCGCATTGTACCCAGCGACCGGCAGCTTCGAGTCCGTTTGAGTCCACGCGCGACCCGCGTACCCGAACATCACCCCCGCGACGAGAACGGCCGCAATCATCACCTTGTTCATTCGTTCCTCCATACCGCATACCCTACACCGGATCGATAGGACGAGCCTCCGAGGTGCGCCGCGTGAGGGCGCGCCCGGTCAGGGCTGCTCGATGTCGTACTCGAGTCCGACCGTACCCGTCTTCTCGTAGACGCGGTGTTTTCGCAGCTTCAGCGTCGCCCGCCCGGCCGGGGATGGAAGCAGCGGAATCCCACCTCCGAGTAAGACCGGGATCAGGGATACGCCCACCCGATCGACCAGTCCGGCGGCCAACAGGCTTCGGAACAGCTCGCCGCCCCCGAAGAGGGCGATGTCCTTGCCAGGTCTCGACCGGAGATCGGCGACTACCCGCTCCGCATCGGCACTGATGATGACGTGGGGGTACTCGCTTGGCCTCATCGTTCGCGAGAAAACGATGTTCTGAGTCCCCGGCATCGCTTTCGCGTCACTTTCCATTCGGCGCATGGCCTCAAATGTCTTGCGACCGATGAGGAACGTGTCGAACTGTCCCATCATCTCCGCAAAGTCGATGTCTGGATCCATCACGATCCAATCGTGCTCGCCGTTCGGTCCGGCGATGAAACCGTCGAGGCTCATCGCGCCGCCGTACACCACCTTTCGCATCAAGCCCTCCTTTGCTAAATTGGTGTTTAGCGCAACACTAAACGACTGTTTAGTTCATGTCAACTCATGCGTGAACGACGCCAGAAAGTCACCGACGACGAGATCTTCGCGGCAGCCCAGCGCGCCATGACCCGGCGCGGCCCGCACGAGCTCACTCTCGCGGACATCGCCGCCGAAGCCGGAGTCTCGGCGGGACGACTCGTGCAGCGATTCGGCAGCAAACGCGCATTGCTCCTCGTCCTGGCCGAGCGCTTTGCGGGGAGCGCTGCGACCCTGTTCGAAAGCCTGAGGGCGACCCATCGCCATCCGCTGGCGACCCTCCGTGCGTACGCAACGTGCATGGCTGACCTTGCCGCCACGCCAGAAGCGTTGTCGCGCAACCTCGCCTACCTGCAGATCGATCTCACCGACCCTGACTTTCGGGCTCACCTGCTGACGAACGCACGCGCTACACGTCTGGAGATCGAATCGCTTCTGCGATCAGCGGTCACGCAGGGCGCATTGCGGGGGAACACTGACACTCCCGGACTCGCGCGCACCATCGAAGCGGTGATCAGCGGATCGCTGATGTCGTGGGCATGCTATCGTGAGGGATCGGCGGCCGCGTGGATTCGGCGCAACCTCGATGCAGTTCTGCAGCCTCATCTGTCGCTGAGCCCGAGATCGGGGGCTCCGACATCCGGTCGGTTCACCCGACGGCGAATGAAACGCCGGCCAGGTTCTCGCGGGTAACGCCGCTGCGTTCAGGAACGCCGCGCCCCTTCCCGGGGTTGCTCGGGCCGCATCAGTGGGGATTGGACGCGCTGGAGCGCTTCCGCCAAGAGCGAAACGGCTTCGTATGAAGACTTCACTCCTGGTCGCCGCCGCCGTCACGGTCGGCGTCGCGGCGCAAGCGCCGGCGCGTCCTGGTCCTCCACCGGCACCGGTTCGTCCGGTCGTCGATACCTATCATGGCGTTCAGGTCATTGATCCGTACCGCTGGCTGGAACGCTGGAACGACAACGAGGTCAAAGCGTGGACGGATGCGCAGAACGCATACACGCACGCGCAACTGGACGCGCTGCCGTTCATGGCCGCGCTGCGGGCGCGCGTGCAGGCGGTCGGCGCTGATGCGCATCCCCGCTGGACCGACGTCAAATACCGCCACGGACAGCTGTTCGCGATCAAGCAGCAGCCGCCGCGCGAGCAGCCGATGATCGTGGTGATGCGATCGGCCGACGATCTTGGGTCCGAGCGGATCGTGGTGGATCCGGCGGTGCTCGATCCAAGCGGCAACACCGCGATCGACTTCTACGTGCCGTCGCTGGATGGATCGCGCGTGGCGGTCTCGCTCTCCGTCGGCGGCAACGAGCGAGGCGACGTGCACGTCTTCGACGTCGCCACCGGGCGCCAGCTGCCAGACGTCGTCCCGCGCGTCAACGGCGGCACGGCCGGCGGCAGCCTCGCATGGAACGCGGACGGCAGCGGATTCTTCTACACACGGTATCCGCGGCCAGGCGAGCGTGCGGATCCGGATCTCGACTTCTATCAGCAGCTCTACTTTCACAAGATTGGCAGCACGAGCGACACGGACACGTACGAGATCGGCAAGGACTTTCCGAAAATTGCGGAAGCGGTCGTCACGGCCAGCGTCGACGGCCGGTTCCTGCTGGCGACGGTCAAGAACGGCGACGGCGGCGAGCAGGCGCATTACGTGCGTGCACCAGAGGGCGGATGGATTCGCCTCGCCGGCTATACCGACGAAGTGATCACGGGCGTTTGGGGCCGCGACGATGCGTTGTACCTCCTGTCCCGGAAGGGCGCGCCGCGCGGACGCATCCTGCGGATCGCGCGCAGCAATTCGCCGACGCTCGCAGACGCGAAGGTCGTGGTTCCGCAGAGCGACGCGGTCATCGGCGCGATCGCGGTGACCGCGACCAGGATCTACTCGAAAGAGATCATCGGCGGACCGTCGCAGGTGCGCGTGTTCGACCTCAACGGCAGACCGCAGCAGAAGCTTGCGCTCGAGCCGATCTCGAACGTCGCCGAAATCGTTGCACTCGATGGCGACGATGTGCTGTACGAGGCCGAAAGTTACGTCACGCCGGCCGCGTACTACCGCGTCGACAGCGCAGGCGTCCCCCGGAAGACCGCGCTCGCGGCGTCATCGCCGGTCAGTTTCAGCGACGTCGACGTCTCGCGCGCCGAGGCGACGTCGAAGGACGGCACGCGCATCCCGCTCACAGTCATCTGGCGAAAGGGCGTCGCGCTCGACGGCAGGAATCCGACGCTCCTGTATGGCTACGGCGGGTACTCAATTAGCGTGACCCCTGCGTTCTCCGCGACGCGACGCATCTGGCTCGAGCAGGGCGGTATCTACGTCGTCGCCAATCTTCGTGGCGGCGGCGAATTCGGCGAGGACTGGCACCGCGCCGGGTATCTGACGAAGAAGCAGAACGTGTTCGACGACTTCGCGGCGGCAGCGCGGTATCTGATCGATCAAAAGTACACGAGCCCCGCGTCGCTCGCGATTATGGGCGGCAGCAACGGCGGACTGCTGATGGGCGCGACGCTGACGCAGCACCCGGAGCTGTTCCGCGCGGTCGTGTCGCACGTCGGCATCTACGACATGCTGCGCTGCGAGCTGTATCCCAACGGCGCGTTCAACGTGACCGAGTTCGGGACCGTCGCGGATCCCGAGCAGTTCCGCGCCCTCTACGCGTATTCACCACTGCATCACGTCGTCAACGGTACGGCGTATCCCGCCGTGATGATGTTCAGCGGCACGAATGATCCGCGGGTCAATCCGGCGGACTCACGCAGGTTCACCGCGCGCCTGCAGGCCGCGAACGCATCCAATCATCCGATCCTCCTGCGGATTTCGGGAAGTGGCCACGGTTTTGGCACGTCGCTCAGCGAGGGACTCGCGCAGACCGCGGATCAGTACGCATTTCTCTTCTGGCAGCTGGGGATGAAGGTGAGTATTCGTTGATCAACGCGTGCGGCTGAAGCCGTGCACGGCGCGAGCAGGTTCGACGTCGGGGTCGAGGACCGAGATCGCGCGGCTGAGGTTGGCCTCCTCTACAAAGGCCTCGGGCTAGGCTTGAAAACCTTCGGCGTCAGCGAGACAGCCTCCCCCGCCCGCAGAAGCCGATGCTCCGCGAGGTCGAGCCGATACGGCCCGAACTGGTAGCAGCGCTGGGGCTCGGAAAGCATCGAAATCACCCGCCGCGGGACTCGCGAGAAAACTTGGAATCCTTTTGGAGCTTTTTCCAAGGACGCGAGCAACCCCAAAGTGTAATTCGTTGGCAGAAACAGACAACGCAGCTTCGCCTGCTTTCACAGGGAGCAGCCTCATGCCTTTGTCGCGTCTCGCAGAATCGGGCGCGGCGGCCGCCTTGGTGGGACTTGCAGTCGCCTGCGGCCACGATTCGGCGTTGCCGAGCGGTCCGGTGGCGCCGACCGCTAATAGCACTATTACGGCCATCGCGGTCGATGGCCCTCGTCTCGCACCGACGGGATCGAATGTGACGTATGCCGCCTCAGCGATGCTTTCCAGCGGCAGCAAAACCCCCAACGTGCGGCCGACGGCCTGGACCACTGACAACACCGACGTCGCGGTGATCAACAGCGCTCCGGACGGCATCGGCGAACTTACGGCGCGGCGGGAGGGGATGGTCACCATCACCGTTACGCATCAGGGCAGGAGCGGGACGTTTTCCATCGAGGTACGGGATACCACGCGGCTCGCCGACGGCGCCTTTGTGGATATTTCGTACTCGCCGAATCCGGTTCCGGGCGCGGCGGCGCGATGCCCGGCATCCGCGGATCCGGGTGTTCCCACATGGACGTTCACGGAATCGATCGCGGAAACGCAAGGTGTTGGTTTCACCAGGAAACGTTCACGTTCAATCTCTATTCGGATGAGGGAAGGGTGATCTACACCGAGACCGAGGTCGAGAAATACCGATACGAAGCGAACTCGCTGTTCGCCGAAGAATTTCTGCACAAGCCTGTTTGGCGTCCCGAGCGGGTTTTACACCGACATCATCGAAGGCGTTGACGACCGCGGACACCGAATGGCGTTCGGCGGCACAAGGCTGCGACTGTTACCTCTGGGTGGCACATCGGGATCCACACAGCTGTCCGCGTGCCTCAGCCCGGTCCGTTTCCAGTGGCGTCATCGGTGCGCCGCATGGTCAGCCGATCCGGGCGTCAGCGCCTGCGGTAGGCGCTGGTCCATGACGTGACAATCCTTCCAAGGAGGATCAGGCCAATTACCGTCGCAGAGGGAGGAGGAGCGCGTCTGAGAAGTGCTTTCTCCGCCAGAGGCAGTCTTTGGAAAGTCGGATCCTCGGGGCAAGGCTCGCCGACGCGCGAATGCGTTCGGCTAACCGTTCGTCAAAGGCCATCGTGGTCCTGAAGTTTGATCGTGCCATGCACCTTCGGGATTGGCATCGTTCCATCTCGCGGCAGTAATTTGGTAGACATAACTGTCGCGGCCGCTGGCGTCGGGTCTGGTCCCTACGCGTATACCGCCGATCTTTTCCATCGCGCGCTGCGACCGGATGTTCTGGAGGCCGACAAGAAAGACGACGGAGCTGACGAAGCGGAACGCATGCCGCAGCATGAGCCGCTTCACCTCTCCGTTGTAGCGGCCTCCCCAATGCGATCGCGCCAGGAACGTCCAGCCGATTTCGACCTCATCGCGTTCCTGGTCATAGCCGTGGAATCGCGAAGATCCGATGATGCGTTGAAGGTTGACATCAAGGACGACCAACGCCCCGCCAGAGGCTAGAGCTGCGTTGAAAAATGCCTGGAAAGTGTCTTTCTCATGGCGGTTTCTGACCGGATGTTGTTCCCAGATGAGCGGATCGACAGCCACCGCGTACAGGTCGTCGTAGTCATCGGAGCGCAAGGGCCTGAGTTCGACGAGCAGGCCTTTCAATACCGGTTGATAATCGAATGACATCGCAGACTGTCTCGCTATTCGTCAATAGCTCACGAGTTTCGTGAAAGTGACGCTATCTGGGGGCTTGGCCTCCGCCCGAACCGCCTGCGCCACGGTTGCCCGTCATGGGTACGAACCTTACGGGAAGTGTCCTGAGCGTCTGAACGCCGGTCGCGACTCGCCGGAGGATCCGGAGCTCCTGATCGAACGTGCCGACTGGGATCGCCATCAGCCCGCCGATCTTCAGCTGCTGCACCAATGCAGGCGGGACTTCGGCGGGCGCAGCCGTGACCATGATGCGGTCGTACGGCGCGTGTTCCGGCCAGCCGAGATAGCCGTCGCCGGTGAGCACCTGAATATTGCGATAGCCGTTGTCGAGTAAGGTCACGCGCGCCCGTTCGGCTAGCGGCGCGACGATCTCGATCGAGTACACCTCTTTTGCAAGTACACTGAGGATGGCTGCCTGGTAGCCTGATCCGGTGCCGATCTCCAGTACGCGATCATCCGGTTCGATGTTCAGTTCTTGGGTCATGAACGCAACGATGTAGGGCTGGGAGATGGTTTGCCCGTGGCCGATTGGCAGCGGAGCATCCCAGTAGGCCTGAGGACGCTCGGATTCGGGAACGAACAGGTGGCGTGGAACTTTCAGCATCGCCTCCAGGATGCGTGGGTTACCGATGTCGCGTGCCCTCAACTGCTCATTGACCATGCGGATGCGCTCGGCTTCCCAGTCACGCGAGGCGGTCTGAACCTCCGCTCCACGAGAACCGCATGCCAGCGCCACGATGCAAATCGTGGCGAGGAGCGGCATATAGCGCCGGCTGGTTGTCACGCCACATCCCTTTGGATCGCTTGTTTCGCCTCGCGCCTCAGCACCCGAATAGGCTCGTTATCCGCGGCGGTCCCCAAAACAATGGCGGTCTGAGTAGAGCATGGCAACGCGGGCACCGCGGAACGTTATCGGTGTGCGCGTCATCGTCCTCGAACCCCGGCAAGCTGCAGGAGGAGGAGGCTACCCGCCCTTGGCGTGCAGGATGCCGAGCTGCATCATCCAGCCCGCGAAGTCGTAGACGCGCCGTTCGTACAGGATCCGGCCGTCCTTGAAATGAAACACGAAGGCGCTTGGCGTCACCGTGCGGCGCCCCGACGGCGGGAAGCCCAGGAACCTGCCCTGCTGCGTCGCGCGAATCGTGACGACGAGCACCGCCCGGCCCTGTTCGGCATCGATGATGATGTCGTGGACGTCCGTCTCCACGTCCGAGAACGCGAGGAAGAGGTTCTGGTGCGCCTGCTCGATCGCGGGGACGCCTTTCACGGTATGGAACAGCGGCGTGACCATTTCCGCATGCTCGTCATAACAGGAGAGCAGCGCTTCGAGGTCTTTCGCGCTCCAGGCCTTTACGAAGCGATCCACGGCTGCCAGGATGTCGTCTCGCGTCATCGCCATCCCTCCGCGCTTCAGGATTTCACGCGGTCGCCCACCAGGTCGGTTCAGGGATTGTAGACGAAAGGCCGAGGGCCGGTACCGAGTAGAATTCTCCGCAGCTGTCCATGTCATTGATGCGACTCCGAGTCAGTGTCTGCCGTGATCGGGGTGCGGCGAGGAAGGTGCGCCTACGGCGTGCGACGCTGGCTCAGCCGATCAGCACGTCAGCTGCGCCCTGCACGATCGGGTTGGGCCCGCCGGGTTCGATGACAAGATCTCCCTGCCTTGCCGCGGACGACCCGCCGATGAACACCGTCACGCTGCCATTCGCGACGACACCGCCCACGTGCGGCTGCGTGCCGTTGAACAGCGGACAGTGATGAACGTCCGCCGCGCGCCAGGCGGGCCGGCCGCCGATCAGCACAGTCGTGCAGCCGGGCCCCGGCGCGAGCGGCGTGCCGTGGCTGGTTGCGTCTCCAACTCGAGCAGCGGGGAGTCCCATGGCGACCTCAATTGATGTTGACGAGCGAGCCCCGCAGTCGGAGCGTGGCGGAGGCTTTAACGTCTATCGGACCGGCCGCCTCGATTGAAATCTGCGGTGCTTTGAGCGCGATGCGGCTCGCCGCCTGGATGGTAATCGTGCCTCCGGCCGTATCGATGCTGACACTGCTGCCGTGCCCGTCGTCGAGCTCGATGCCGTTCTGATCGAGCGTCACGCGCTTGCCGTCCGCGAGCTCGAGCTGGACGTGTGGCTGCGATCCGTCGTTGATGGTGATCTTGTGGTGGCTACGGCTGTGAACGACGCGCACGTCGTTCCTGCCGTCGGCGTTCTTCTCGGGAGGCGGATTGGCCTGATTCCACAATGAACCGAGCACGTACGGCAGCCGCATATCGCCGCGCTCGAAGGCGACGATCACTTCGTCGTCGACCTCCGGCAAGAAGTAGACGCCGCGGCCGTTGCCGGCCATGGGCGTCGCGATGCGCGCCCAGACGCTCTCGTCGGGTCTGCTATGCCATGGAAGGCTCACCTTGACGCGGCCGAGCCCGCTGCTGTCCCGATTGTCACGAACGATAGCGACGGCTACGCCTGCCATCGGATCCGCAGGGCTCATCACGTGTCTCCTGTGCGCCGGCAAAACCGGCGAGGTGTAGTGAATGACGACGAGAGACGAAGGTACAGGCCGGTCGTCTCGTCAAATGCGTGAATCGAGTTACGCCGGATTACACGGACGGCGGTGCGATCGACGCAAGACTCGCCAGGGCTTGAGCCTCCGAATCAAAGGTCTCGAGCACCGATGACAGCCTCGTCAGCTCCAGCAGTTCGCGAACATGCCCTTGCACGCGTAGCAGCCGCAAGGCTCCACCACGCCGCGTAACGGTCGCATGGGCGCGCAGGATTATTCCCAGGGCCGTGCTGTCGATGTAGGGCACATCGGCGAGGTCGATGATCAGCTTGATGTAGTCCTTGTCGATGAGGCGCCGCAGTGTATCGTCGAATACAACCGTCCCGTCGGTGAGCGTCACCCGCCCACTGACGTGGATCAGGGCGACGTCCGACACGAGTCGCTCGTGGATGGTCATACCTTCACCCGGCGCAATTGTATGAGATCGCTCGGCCGCTTGGCGAGTCGAGGTTTGTCGGCGGAAGGCCACCCCTTTTCGGTCAATCGCTCGCGAAGAGCAGTCTCGTATGGTCGTGACGTCGAGCGTCCGAGCGTGACCACGCTGAAGGCCGTAATCCGATTTCCACGTCAACCGCCGCGCGATACCCGTGGTGTGCCTCGGCTCCGACATCGACGCCGCGTTCATGCGGACGATTTCCCGACAAAGATATTGACCTTGCCTGCGATCAGCGCGAGATTTAGGTCGCGGAAAGGGAGGCTCTTGGTGGCGTGATCGGGGAAACGATCTCGCACTATCGCATCGTCGGCCGGCTGGGCGGCGGCGGGATGGGTGTGGTCTACGCGGCCGAGGACATCCGGCTCGGTCGCCCGGTTGCGCTGAAGTTTCTACCGCCGGAGCTGTCGAGCGATGCCGTGGCCGTGGAGCGGCTGCGGCGCGAGGCGCGCGCCGCGTCGGCGCTCAACCACCCCAACATCTGCACGATTCACGAAATCGATCGCTACGACCAGCAGCATTTCATCGTGATGGAACTGGTCGAGGGGCAGACGCTCAGCGCGCGAGTGGGTGGCAAGCCGATGCCTGTCGGCGAGCTGTTGGATCTCGCCATTCAAATCGCGGATGCGCTGGAGGCCGCGCATGCGAGGGGAATCGTCCATCGCGATCTGAAGCCAGCGAACATCCTGGTCACCCATCGCGGCCAGGTCAAGATCCTGGACTTCGGTCTGGCGAAGCGGCTCGACCTTGTCGCCGAGACCATGGAGACAGAGAGCCCTTTGACCAATCGCGGGATGGCCGTCGGCACCGCGGCATACATGTCGCCCGAACAGGCGCGCGGCGATGAGGTCGACGCACGCGCCGACCTGTTTGCCTTCGGCGTCATCCTGTACGAGATGGCGACAGGGCAGCGGGCGTTCGCGGGGCCGACGAGCGCCGTGGTCTTCGATGCGATCCTCAATCGCGTATTGCCGCCGCCCAGCCGCGTGTCGCCCCTCATGCCGGCCGCCGTGGATCGCGTGATTGCTCGAGCCACGCAGAAGACGGCGTCCGTACGGTTCCAACACGCCGGCGAGTTGCTCGAGGAGCTCCGCTCGATCAGGCGCACGGTCGATTCCGCATCCGCCCGGGCGGCGGAACCCGGCCGCTCCATGCCGTCGGTCGCTATTCTTCCGTTTCGCGACCTGAGCCCCACTCAGGATCAACAGTATTTCTGCGAAGGGATGGCCGACGAAATCATCACGGCGCTGTCCGCGCTGGGCGGCATCCGCGTCGCGTCGCGGACGTCGGCAGTCCGCTGTCAGGAGAAGGGTCTCGACACCGCCGAAACGGGCCAGCGGCTCAACGTGCAGGCCGTGCTCGAAGGCAGCGTCCGCAAAGCCGGCAACAATGTGCGCATCACCGCGCAGCTCACCAACGTCGCCGACGGCTATCAGCTGTGGGCGGAACGGTACGATCGCAGCCTCGAGGACGTCTTCGCGATTCAGGACGAGATCGGCCATGCCATCGTCGAGCGTCTGCGTGTCAAGCTTGTCGCCGGACCGGATCGTCCGCTCGTGCGACGCGGCACCGACAACCTCGATGCGTACCACGCGTATCTGAGGGGCCGGTACCACTGGGAGCGGCGCAATCGCACGTTTCTCGGCGTTGCGGTCGAGTACTTCGAGCAGGCGATAGCCCTCGATCCGTCGTACGCGCTGGCGTACGCCGGCCTGGCGGACTGCCACACGGTGATGGCAATCTACGCGATCCGGCCGTTCGACGAGCTCTACCAGGCGGCCAATACATTCGCCCGGCGCGCCCTCGAGCTCGAGCCGGATCTTCCCGAGGCGCATCACTCGATCGGGGCCGTCAAATTCTGGCTCGAGCGGGATTGGCCGGGTGCCGAGGCGGAATTCGACGAAGCGCTGCGTCGAAACCCACAGCTCGCGATCACACACGGCTATCGCGGTCAGTTGCTTGCCCTGATCGGTCGCCATGCCGAGGCCTCGGCCGCCGCGTCAACGGCGCTCGGGTTGGAGCCGGACTCCGCGCTCGTCGCGTACCTCGTCTCCGCCATTCATCTCTTCAACGGGGCGCCGCAGTTGGCCGTGCAGTTCGCGGGACGCGCGCTGGAACTCGAGCCATTGAGCACGTTCGCGCACCGGCTCCGCACGCTCGCTCTGTCGTCCCTCGGTCGCCATGTCGAGGCGGTCAATCTGCTCGAACAGGCAATTACCACCGCGAAGCGGCCCCATGTGCTGCTCTCTGCGCTCGGCGTCGCATACGCCTTTGCCGGGCGGACCGGCGAGGCCGCGCAGATGCTCGAGGAACTGATCGAACGGTCGACACGGGAGAACGTATCCGCGCATTACATTGCCGACGTGTGCGCGGCGCTCGGACGTGTGAGCGAGACCTGCGACTGGCTCGAGCGCGCCAGCAAAGAGCGGAACCCGCTGCTCGTTGAAATCGCAGCCATTCCGCACGTGTACGCCAGCGTCCGTTTCGAACCGCGTTTTACGGCGGTCGTCGCCGGATTGGGTTTGCGCTGAGCGCCGCCCCGTCTGACCATCGGCTTCGACCATCGCGTGATCGACGCACGGTGCCGGCGAGCTCATGTCGCATGTGAAGCGTTCGCTCGAAGGCTGGTCCCAGGCCGCCCGAGGCCCACGGGACTGGCGCTACACTGAACTGAGAGCTCGGACGAGGCCCGCGCCGTTCGGCTCTTGCGCAATGGACAAATCACGGAGGTAGCAGGTCATGTCTTTCCAGCCGCGATTACTCCTGTACGGGGCCGTGCTGTGCGCGGCTTTCATCAACAGTCCCGGTCTCGATGCGCAGGCGCGGTTCGAGGCGTTGAGCCGCGAGGCCGTTGCGGCGGTACCTGGTTTACAGGTTGTCGCCGTTCGCGACGCCACCCTGAATGTCTGCTTCACGCTGTTCGTCTTCGCGCCCGTCCAGCCGGCGGCGCCGCCGCGTGCCGAACCCAGAAACATTTCAGATGCTGCCACCACACGCGATCAGCAGCTCGCGGCGCTCGGCACCGAGTTCGAGCGCGGCCTCTCGGCCGCGTCGCCCGCCATGCTGGTGAACAATCCGCTGAAGTTCCAGTGGGAGGCCCAGAAGGCGCAGAGCGAATACGAACACACTCTGCGCCAGAGTGAGCTGGCTCGCATCGAAGATCAGCTCGCGCAGATCCAGAGCACGCCGCGGCTCGCGGTGTCGGGGCCGGTGTCCTGTGGGCCGCCCGCGTCGGCGCCGCGTTGAGACGAGAGCTGCGAACCTTCGCGCGAGTCGGCGCGTGAAGGTTGGCGTCTTCTGCGAATCAGCGAACGCCGAAATCAGAACACGAACTTCAAACCGATCTGTATTTCTCGCATCGGTTTCCGCGTACTGTTGATCGTGCCATACAGCGGGCTCGTCAACGTGGTGTTCGGATCGTTCCAGATCGGGTTGTTCAGTGCGTTGAACACCTCGAACCGGAACTGCAGCGCCTTGCTGGCCACCTTGAAATTCCGGATGACGGATGCATCCATGTTCGTGATGCCTGGGCCATAGAAGGTGTTGCGGCCCGTATTGCCCCACGTGCCAAACGGCTGCAGAACGTACGCGTCGGTGTTGAACCAGCGCGCAATCGACTGCTGATCGCCCGGCAGGGTGGGATCGAGGCCGGTGACGTTCGGACGGTCCTGACCGCCGCCGGTGTTGGACCGATCGGTGCCGACGTACGCCGTTCTCGGGAATCCGCTGGCCTTCGAGATGATCGCGCTGAACTGCCATCCGCCGAGGATTGCGCTGCTGACGCCGCTGGTTGCCCACGGCTTTCCATTTCCAAACGGCAACTCGTATATGAGCGACACCCCGAACCGGTGGCGCACGTCGAAGACCGATGGCCCCCATTCGCACTCGAGGCAGAAGCTGTTCTGAGGGAACAGCGTGTCGCCGTTGAGCACGCGAATACCGCTTCCGTTGTCCGTCGATTTGGACAGCGTGTAACCGGCAAGCACCGACAGTCCCTGGTGGAGGCGGCGGGTGAGCTTGATCGCCAGCGAATTGTACTTGGCCTCGGCGACGTTCCCGATCTCCTGAACTTTCGTGAACTCCGGATAGGGCTTCCGGCTCTGCACCGATCCGGTCACACCGGGGATCGTTTCGTTCCAGTCGAACATGCGCTCCAGGCGGTAGCTGTGGGAGCCTAGATAGCCGATTTCGAGCGCCGTCGACAAGTCGAGCTCGCGCTGCACGTTGAAGAGATACTGGAGCATGTACGGCGTCTTGCGGTTGGGCATGTTGCCGAGCACGTAGATGTTCGTCAGGCACACGAGCGGCGGCGCCACACCGCAGTCGTTCGCGGTTCCAACGCCTCTGAACGGAACATCCCAGGTCAGGTCCGGCGTCAGCAGCAGCGTGTTGTCACGACGCCGGCCAGACAGATTACGCGCCATGTCGAACCGCGGGTTGCCGGTGTCCTGCATGTAAAAGATGCCGGTGCCGGCGCGGTACGACCACTTCGGGCTCGGGTTCCAGGCCCAGCCGATCCGCGGCGCGAAGTTCTTCTTGTCGTCGAAAATCAACCGGTCGCCGAGGCGGCCGTCGCGAGCCACCTGAATGTTCGGGGCGAAGCGGAGCACGGTGCCCTCGTAAACGTCGCCGCTGCCGATGCGGACCATCACCGGATGGCGGGAGAGATCCTGCACGTTGGGCGTCGTATCGTGGAACGGAATGGACGCGTTCATCAAGGTGCCGTTCTTGTCGAGCCACGGCGGTATGTATTCGTAGCGCAGGCCGACATCGAACGTCATGTCCGAGCGGATTTTCCACGTGTCGGTGAAGTAATACGCCTGGCTCAGGGCGCGGAACTTGGTCACCGCGAGGGCCACCGCCGATTCGTCCTGCTGCGTGTAGCCGAGCATGTAGTCGGCGAAGGCGTATCCGGTCGCGATGTTCTGGAACTGGAAGTTGCCGCGCGCGAACTGGTTGCCCACCTGGTTGTACATGTCGTACCGGATGCTGCCGCCCACCTTGAACGAATGCCGGCCGCGGATCCACGAGACGTTGTCGTTGAACTCGAACGAGTGGTTGCGGTTCGTGTACGGGCCTTCAGTGCTGTCGCCGAAGCCGCTGAACCCGGTGACGCCGATCGAGGGAATCCCCCACGCCTCGGGAGGGGATAGCATGAGGCCGGGGATGTTCAGTTCCTTCACCACATCGCGCTCGAACGACAGCTCGCGTCCGAACGTGTTGAAGAAGTAGTTGTAGCCGAACCGGAATTCGTTGACCAGGGTCGACGACATCGTCCACGTGTTGCCGATCACCGCCTGATGAACGTGATTGTCCAGCTTCGTGCCGTTCAGCTTCAACGCTGGCGTCACTTCGTTGTCCTTGCTGTAGCTGTAGCGGCCCATCCAGGCGGAGGCGGAGTTCTGCACGAAGTCGATCCGCTGCGTGTACTGGTATTTGTCGATAACGCGATCCTGGAATGCGAGATAGTTGTTGCTGAGTCCGCCGGCGCCGTAATTGGGCTCCGGATAGAACTCGAGCAATTGCTTCGACGTGGCGTGCAGGCGGCTCGCGGGGATGATGTTGCCCGCAAATGGCGCGCATGACCGCGCGGTGCCGACCACCGTGCATTGCGTCGGGTCGACGATGATTCCGGCCGGCTGTCCGGTTTGAGAGCTGACCGCCCCGAGATTCGCCAGCAGCTCCGAGAAGTCGCCCTTTCGCATCGCCGCGGACGGAACGCTGTAAAGGGTCTGGAACTGCTTGCGATCCCGGTAGCCTTCGAAATTCGACATGAAGAACAGATGGTTCTTCACGGCGGGACCGCCGGCGGTGTAGCCGTACTGATCCCATTTGAACGGCGCCTTCGGGGCCGCGAACTGCGAGGGGGTGAAGGCGTACGGTCTGGCGTCGAGCGCGTCGTCGCGATGGAATTCGAACACCGTTCCGTGCAGGCTGTTCGTCCCCGACTTCGTGACGACGTTCACCTGGCTCGCCTCGCGCCCGAACTCGGCGGAGTAGACGCCGGTCTGCAGCTTGAATTCCTCGAGCGCGTCGATCGACGGTTGGAGAATGTAGGTATTGAAGTTGACGTCGGTGTTGTCCACGCCGTCCAGTGTGTAGTTGTTGAATTCGCGCCGCTGCCCCGCAACCGAGAGCTGCTGGTTGGCGCGCGAGCCGCCCTGGCGGTCCGCCGCCTGACCGGGACCGGCAAAGTCGGCGCTGACGTTGGGGCTCAGGGCGACGAGCTGGAGATAATTCCTGCCGTTGAGCGGCATTTCGACGATGCGCCTGTTCTCGATGACGGTGCCGATCGTCGCGTTCGACGTTTCGACCAGCGGTGAGACTCCCGTGACGGTCGTCTGCTCCGAGATGGTGCCCAGCTCAAGCGCAAAGTCGACGCGCGCCGTCTGCTGCACCTGCAATTCCAGATTGCGCATCACGGTCTTGAAGCCCGCGAGCTCGGACTTCACGCTATAAGGTCCGGGCGGCAACGCTGGAAAGTCGAATAGGCCGACCTCGTTGGTCGTAGTCGTTCGGGTGGCGTTGGTCGCCGTGTTGACCACGGTGACCGTGACGCCGGGGAGGATGGCACCGGTACTATCTTTCACTTCCCCGGTGATGGTGCCGAGTGTTTGCGCGACACATGGCGCGCAAAGAGTTAGCCAGGTCAAACCTGCCAACAGAGTCCGCCGCATAGCAAGGCTCCTTTCGAGACCCCGAACGACCGACCGACGGCGAATTAAAGGGACTGACCGACCGCGAAGAAGGAGAGCCTGCGCGCCGGAAAAGAACGACCTACGCGACGGCCAACGCCGCGAAGGCTACGCCGGGCTGGCGTGGCAAGTCAAGGACAGACGCAAGGTTGCCCGGCTCGTGGGAAATGCCCGTCACCGACTTCTCCGAGCGCCCTGTACTAGTTGCGCGGCTGGTGTCGTGGCGCCTGACGGGAAATCGATTTACGCGGCCGTAGCCGAGGTCGGCGGCGACGTCGTTTGCTCAACGGGTTGATCCGCTGAGCGCCGCCGATCGGCACGGCGCATCTACGAGGCTTCTGCGTGAACGGGCGTCTCACTCGGCTGCGTCAGTTCGTAGGCCGCGATGGCGAGATGACGGCCGAGCGTCGTCGAACCAAGTTCGTCGACTTTCGCGGACAGCCTCTGTTCGAACAACAACGAGGCACTTTCCGCTTCCAGCCCTTCGGCGAGTCCCTGCTGCACGAACATATCGCGAGCGTAGCGCAAGTTCGCCGCGAGGCGATCCACCACCTCCGCCCACGAGTACGACTGGCGATCCACGTAGTACATCGTTTCAACCTGTTCGAACAGCTCCCCCGAGTACTCCAGCAGATGAAGAGGTGCCTCGACAGGTGCAACGTGGCTACCGCCGACGAGTTTGAGGGTTCGGCCCGCCGCAGAAGTGGCCGGAGCGAGCGTCTCATCGTCTCGCATCTGAACCGAGGCTCCCGGCACGTTGCCGTCGGCGTCGACGTCACGAGTGGTCCTCGAAGGCACTCGGGCCACGTCCATGTCCGTCTGCGGTTCAACCAATGCGCACGCCTGATGCACAGTCTTGAGAGCAGCGATCAGTCTCGTTCGTTCCGCGGCTTCCTCTTCGAGTTGCTGCTTTGCGGCGAATGATTCTGCACGCGCCGCCTCGAGTTCCGCCTGGAGACCGTGCACGCGCGCCTCATACTCCGATACGATTTGGTCCAGAGCAGCGGCTTGCGCCTCGTTGGCGGCTTCTGCACGGGCGCGGGCGTCCTGTTCCGCCGCGCAGGCGTCTCTCGCCGCCTTCGCATCTTCGCACTCGCCGTTCAGCTTCAACGAGATCTCTTCGAACTGAGTCTTGCTTTGCTGGAGCTCTTCAGCGAGGCCGTCGTTTCGCCGGGTCTGCTCCTCCAACGCATTCTCCGCGGCCTGCCGCGCAATCTGCTCGGGTGCGCACGCACGCTCGACAGCCGCCTCCGCTTCGGCCACGACTCGCGTCACCAGGTCGTCGATGGTGCCGGCAATCTCTTCTTGGAGGGCCTCATGGAGACTGGCGAGTGCAGGTCGGGAAACACGTTCGACGTCCGGGGTCGGCAGTGACGGCAGGTCGGCTTGAACGGAGACAGTCATCGCTTCCATCTTCATGCTCCACCGAAAACGTGTGCGTTGCCGTAGATTTGGCTGGAAGCACCGGCAATACCGATGCCCCGACGAAACCGAACACATTTGCCGGAGACTTCCTATTTGAGCGCAGTAACGCTCCCGACGGTTTTGAAATCCACGTACAAATCTGTCAGTGCTGGAGTGCGTCGCCGGCGAGCCGCCGCGCGGCCTTTGCTCCTGCTCTCTACACAGAGCTCCTATATCGTGCGGCGGCGTCTGGTATCGTGTCACGATGGCAACGCCGTCTGACGTTCGCCGAATTGCGTTGTCGCTGCCCGCTGCGGAAAAAGTCCGTGATCGCTTTGCGTTCGGCGTCCGCAGCAAGGGCAAGCTGAAGGCGTTCGCGTGGGTGTGGATGGAACGCATCACGCCGAAAAAGCCGCGGGTGCCAAACCCTCATGTGCTGGCCCTGCGCGTCGCAAACCTCGAAGAGAAAACGCGGCTGCTGGCGGAAAACCCGGCTTCCCTTTTTACGGAACCCCATTACGATGGGTTTCCGGCTGTGCTGGTTCGGCTGGACGCCGTGAAGATCGCGCAGCTCAGGACCCTCATCACCGAGGCATGGCGCTGTCAGGCCCCGGTGGATCTCACGAGGCCCGTCAAGCGCGTGTCGCGCTGAAGTGCAATGCCGCTACACACACGGAATCGGGCACGTCCCAGCTGTCGTCGGCGTCATCGAATAGGTTGCGGGAGGTTGCGAGGCGCCGGTAGGCACGACGGTCAGCATCAATCGAGAGCCGATTGCGGAGCCTGAAAAATGGGCTGGTGGGGCCGGTTCGATCGAGACAGGTCCCACCTCGATACGATAGGTTCCCTCGACGTCGAAGGTACCGTCGGCGCGGAGCGTCGGACGTGGAAACTGACCGTGGCCACAGCCAACTGCGAGGTTGCAGCCCGCGTTCGTCACCGACAGGCACGCGCCGTCTCCGGTCCATCGGCCAGCCGCGAGTGGCCCGCCGTTCGGTCCCGAGGGATTACCCTGACAGGCCGAGGCGACGCCGCTCATGGAGAGCGCCACAACGAGTTGCAACGCCTGCAGGCCCCTCATGACCTCCAAATGACGACGGCTGCGTCAGAAATCGAGATTCCTCGTCTCCGCACAACTGCAGGGTCCACGGCGCAGGCTCAGGTCTTCTTGGCTCCTGTGCCCGCGCGCCTCGCCTCGGCCTCGTAGCCGCGCGCGAGGTGATACAGCGCTTCGTCGAAGAACTCGCCGACTCTGACATTCAATTCCTGCAGGCTGTGCAGGTGCATCGGCAGAACATAGTCGCCCTCGACGCGTGGGAACGCGGCGTCGACCAGCCCGTTGTCGGAGATATATCGGCGTAGATGATGCTTTATCACGATGACCGCGTACACGATCTCGCTCAACGGCATGCCCTGGTCGAACCGGCGGCGGCCCCATTCACTGAACTCGGCTTGCACTCTCGCCGACTTCGGGCTGCCGATCCATGTCCCCAGGTCATGGAAGATCTGGAACACCCGCTGTTCGAGATCCTCCCGCCGCACCTTGCTGAATCCGGGGGTTCGTGGGTTGACGCTCAAGTCATCAGCCACGTCGCTCGTGAGTCGAATGGCGTGGATCTCGATGAGTTCAATCAGTCTTGCGGAGATCATGACGACTCCTTGGGGCCGATAAGTATTGTCCGTCGCCTTTGAGCCCTGCGTTCTGACGATTTGCAGTCCGACCGTCTCAAACCCTCGCGCCGAGTCAGGGTCGCGCCGTGATCCATGCCTGTGGCAGCGCAAGACACGCGGGCTGGCGTCTTCTCACTTATTGTCCGTCAACTGGCCACGTCCGAGCCATTCGCCCGATCGCGGACATCTCGCTGTTCGGCTCCTGGCCGCGTACTGCGCCCTTTTCGGGTTCCTTCTGGAACCAATGCGCGGACACCGATGGCGAGTACGGCTCTGGCTAGCGACGCTTCGAAAAGCGTGTCGAAGATTCCGATCGTTACCAGCCGTCCGTCGGCCGTTGTCGCCCTTTGTCTTTCGTCCCGTGGCACCTGGCCCTCGCACGGTGGATCACCGGTGACGAAGCACTGCGGACCTGGGGACGCGGGACAACGGACGGATGAAGGCCCAGGCGCGACAGCCGCTCCGCGTTATGCGGAGTACGAGTTGATCCGATTCGGTAAATGGGTGGAGCAGCGGGGCGGGGTGTTCACGAGGCAGGTCGGGTACAGACCAGAATTCGTGATCGCCTGCCGACGGTAATTATTCCGATAGACCGCCAGTGTAGTGGCGCTCCACGTTCACGGCGCGACCCGATCGATCGAGATCAAACTGTACGCGGTCGCCTCTCACGAGGTAGTCAAACTGTAGCCACAGCACCATGCCCTCGCGCTCGAACCTGCGCTCGTCGCCGTCCTCGCTCCAGATGGCGCCGCTTTCGTACTGACGGTTGATTCGTAAAATCGTGCCCTGCATGTCGCCATAAGGATCGTCGCGAATCGAGCCAAACTCCATATATCAAGAGTCGCAGTATGACTCCGCCAAGAGTCCCATTTCGTCGTGCCAAGAGTCCCATCTCACGTGCAGAAGTGTGGCGTGCGGAAATGCCCGGGAATTCGCGTCGATTGCAGATTGGGTCAAGCCAATCCGTTGACCAGGCCGGCCAGTTTTTTGTCCGTGCCGCACGCTGGTTTGGCCGCCGGGGCGATTTCGGGGATAGACTTCGCGTGGAGGGCCCATGAAAAACGGTCGATGGCTCACGATCGCCGGCGTCGGCCTGGCTGTCATCGCCGGCGTGCTGTTCGTCCGCGTCGCGGCTCAACAAAGTGCATCACGGTCGATCGTCACGGGCCAGGCGGCGTTCGTCGACTACCGCTCGATGAAGGCCGGCACATTCCGCAAGATTACCGTCGCCGATCTGCCGCAACCCTTCGCCACCGAATCGGCGCGCAACAATGCGCGGGTGGTCCCGCGTCCGGCAGACGCCTGGCCGCAGGCACCCGCGGGATTCAAGGTGGATCTCTACGCGGCGGGGCTGGAAGGCCCGCGTCAGATCCGCCGTGCGCCGAACGGCGACTTCTTCGTCGCCGAGACGCGCGCGGGCCAGATCCTCGTCTTCCGTGGTCGAGGCCAGGACGGCAAACCCGAGCAGATGTCGGTCTTCGCGACGGGCCTGCGCCAGCCGTTCGGCATCGCGTTTCTGCCGCTCGGCGCGAACCCGCATTGGGTGTACATCGGCAACACCAACGCCGTTGTCCGGTTCCCGTATCGCAGCGGTGACCTGAAGGCGGCCGGCGCCGCTGAGGTGATCGTCCCGGAACTGCCGACCGGCGGCCACTCTACGCGCGATGTCGTCTTTTCGCAGGACGGCAAGCGGATGTTCGTCGCTGTCGGCTCGCAGTCCAACGTCGACGATCCGGAAGTGAACAAAGGCGAGTACCACCGCGCGAACATCCTCGAGTACACGCCGGAAGGGAAATTCGTCGACGTATATGCATCCGGCATCCGCAATCCGGTCGGCCTCGGCATCAACCCGAAGACCGGCGAACTGTGGTGTTCGACCAACGAGCGCGACGCGCTCGGCGATAATCTCGTTCCCGATTACGTAACCCACGTGCAGCAAGGCGGCTTCTACGGCTGGCCGTGGTACTACATGGGCGACCACCAGGATCCACGGCACGACGGCAAGCATCCTGAGCTCAAAGGCAAGATCCTGGTCCCTGACGTGCTCGTGTCGCCGCACAACGCCTCGCTCGGCCTCACCTTCTACGACGGCCGTCAATTCCCGCCAGAATTCAGCGGCGATCTGTTTGCCGCGGAGCATGGGTCGTGGAACCGTGCGAACCGTACGGGCTACGAAGTGATCCGCGTGCCGCTCAAGGACGGCCGGGCAACTGGAGAGTTCCAGGATTTCCTGACCGGCTTCGTGACGCCTGACGGTCAAGTCTGGGGCCGGCCGGTTGGCGTGGCTGTCGGCGAGGACGGCGCCCTTTTCGTCACCGACGATGGGTCGCACTCGATCTGGCGAGTGAGTTACGGGTCGAAGTAGTGGCGCCGCCCCGCAACACCTCACAAAGACATTCGACGCCATCAGTTCCATAAGCATGAGACCGAGCCCCGATTGGCTGCCGGCGCATATGCCGCCGGGCTATCGCAACCGCCTCGAAGAAATACAACGGTTGACGCGAGACCTCGACGAGATGGGCCGTTTCGGCCGCCTGTTGTACGCGGTCGGGTCCGACCTTGACGAGGCCGTTCGAGAAACGTTCGAAGCGTTCGGGTTCGAGGCTTCGGTTTCGACAACCGGCGGCGCGCCACTCGTGGTGAAGCTGGATGACCGCCGTCGGCTGCTCGTTCACGTGTCGAAGAGTGAGACCCCGATTCAGCGGCGGGGCGGCGACCTGGCGACCGTGTTTCAGATGCTGCACGAGATCGCGGAGGGCAGCGATCGCGTGGTACTGATGGCCAACACCGATCCCGGCGTGCCTCCGTCCGATCGGCCGGACGGTATGGAGGCGGAGGCAGTCGCGTTCCTGAAACGTCTCAGCGCGAATTTCATGTCGTCGCGCACGTTGTTCAGCGTGTGGTCGACGTCACTGAGTGATCGAAGCCGCGCTCGAGCGCTCGTCGAGAGTCTGCACGCGCAGGATGGAGGGGTCTTCGCAGTCTGAATATGGGTAATTCTGGATCGGGGGGGAATTGGGTGATCTGGGAATTGGGTAATCTGGGAATTGAATCAGGTGATTGAGTGAATCGGGTGATTGAGTTAAGAGATCGAAATGCAATTTCTCAATCAATTACCCGATTCTCCAATCATTCGACTATCAGCTCCACGCTTCAGAATCGCCTTCCGTATCCGTCCCGGTATCCCTGTTCGAAGGCCGCGCGATACTCCCGCTTGTACTCGTCGCGCGAGCCGTACCGGTTGTCGTAGCCGTGGTCGCCGTCGCGATAGCGCTTGACGCGAACCGCGTCGTAGGGGTTGCGATCGCGCGCATCGTGCTGACCGGCTTCGAGGCCGTCGCGGTATCCGGTCTGCGCGGCTGCCGAATAGACGCCACGAGGAACGCCGACCCCGCCCGGATACGTTGGATAGGTCGGATACCTTGGGGACGACGGATAGGTCGGGTACGTCGGGTAAGTCGGATAGGTCGAGCTCGGGTATCGTGAAGGATTGCCGTAGCGGTTGAAGCCTTCGCCATACCCTGCCTGGAAGCCCTCACGGTACGAGCGCCGATAGAGATCGCGGTCGCCATACTCGCGACGGTAGCCGTCGTCGGCGTCCCGGTATTCGTCGTGACGCGTGTAAGAGTAATCGCGGCCTCGCCGGACGTCGTTCTGACCCTGGCGAACGCCTTCGTTGTAGCCGATGTCGTAGGCCCGTCGATCGATGTTGCGGGAGTAACCGCCGCGCTGTGCGTAGATCGGCGTTGCACAGGCCGTCGTGGCGATGCCGACTCCGGCGACGAGGAGCGTGACCTGCGCAAACTGTAGAGTCCTCAGCATAGCGTCCTCTCTTCGAGCTGCGAGCTGGTCAAACACGGTCGAACAACTCCGATGCAGCCTGACCGCCGATCGTTCAAGGACCGTACCAGCGGCAATGGTCGTTTTCGGCCCGTAAAGAGACCCTCAATTGCGGATCCGTCCTCACGAGAGGTCGGCGTAGGGTGCGGGCAAGGCAGTGGTGTATGT
>JBKPDW010000491.1:0-23713 GCA_046728115.1 Acidobacteriota bacterium
CGACATGCAAACCGGACGCAGCCGTCAGGTCACGCATCTCACGACGCAGCCACAAGGCGCCGTGTGGTCGAATGACGGCAGGAAGATCGCCTTTTTCAACGTGGATGGCATGTGGCGCATGGCTCAGATGTCGGTGCTCGACGTCGCGAGCGGCGAGGTGACGAAGATCCACGAGTCGCTGGCCCAGCCGGGATCGCCGACGTGGTCGCCGGACGGCAAAGTCGTGGCGCTGGCCGAAGTTGCGCCGTTCACGCGTCGCTTCCGCGAGGGAACGAATCAGGTGCTGACGATCCCGGTTGCTCGTGGCACCCCGCCTCGCCGAACAGCCGTGGCGTTGGGTGTCAGCCGGATTGAAGACAACGGCGACATCTGGTTTGCGCCGGAGCCGCTCAAGTCAATCGACTCGCGCGGCGGATGCGGTCCCGTCTGGTCGCCCGACGGAACGAAGATGGCGGCGATCTACGAAGGTGTCCTCTCGGCCTGGCCGGTCGCGACAACGGGCGAACCGCTGGGTCCTCCGCGCCGCATCTCGAACGAGAGCGCCCACGCCCCCAGCTGGCAGGGCGACTCGCGCCACATCCTTTATCAGTCGCTCGACAAGCTGCGCATCGTCGACATCGAGACCGGCGAAACGCGCACCGTTCCGCTCGATCTGAAGTGGACGCCGGCCGTACCGACCGGACATACCGTCGTGCATGCCGGAAAGCTCATCGACATGAAGAGCGACACGCCGCGTTCCAACGTCGACGTGATCATCGACGGCAACAAGATCACTGCCGTCGTCGCGCACGCCGATGCGAACCACGCGAATGGCCCCGTCGTCGATGCGTCGAACCTGACCGTGATGCCGGGCCTCGTCGAATTCCACTCGCACCTGCAGCCCGATTACGGTGAATCGCAGGGACGCGCGTGGTTCGCATTCGGCATCACGACGGTGCGCAGCCCGGGCAACACGCCGTACGAAGCGGTCGAGGAGCGCGAGGCCAATGAAGCCGGTGTGCGTCCGGGCCCGCGCGTGTACGGCACCGGCTACCTGATGGAATGGCAGCGCGTCTACTACAAGATGGGCATCGCCATCTCGAGCGTTGCGCAGTTCGAAATGGAGCTGCAGCGCGCGAAAGTGCTGCAGCACGACCTGATCAAGAGCTACGTTCGCCTTCCCGATCTCCAGCAGAAACGGATGGTGGAGTTTGCGCACAGTATCGGCGTGCCGGTCGCGACGCACGAGATTTACCCGGCTTCGTTCGTCGGCGTCGACAACACCGAACACACATCCGCCACGAGCCGACGGGGCTACTCGCCCAAGCTGGCGACGCTGCAGCGCGCCTACGATGACGTGATCCAGCTGTTCGGAAGGAGCCAGCGCATCCTGTGCCCGATGATCTCGACGTCCGGCGCTCGCAAACTGTTCGAGGACGAGCCCGGGCTGAAAAACGATCCGCGATTCAAGCTGTATCCGGATTGGATCCAGGCGCAGGTTGCGGCGCAGCCGACGCCGGCCATTCCG
Source organism: Acidobacteriota bacterium (assembly GCA_046728115.1). GTDB lineage: Bacteria > Acidobacteriota > Vicinamibacteria > Vicinamibacterales > CAVVIG01 > CAVSWN01. Next base: position 1,508 of record JBKPDW010000491.1, read on the forward strand.
GGATTCGAGGGCTCCGGCAACGGCAGGATGGTGCTGGACGTGATGAAGGCCGGTGGTCTGATCGTCGCGGGCACCGACACGCCGAACGCGATCAACCTGCACGGCGAATTGATGGCGTACACGATGGCGGGCATGTCCAATTTCGACGCGCTGAAGGCCGCGACGGTGAATCCGGCGCGGGCCCTCGCGCTCGACGCCGGTACGATCGAAGCTGGCAAGCTCGCGGATCTCATCGTCGTCGATGGTGACCCTCTCGTGCGGATCGGCGATCTGCACAAAGTGAAGCGCGTCGTCGCGAATGGCCGCGTGTACGAGCTGAATCAGTTGTTGAACGGCGCCGGTGCACCGAAGATGTCAACCCAGAGGTAAAACCGATCATGGCTGATGGCTGAACATAAGCCATCAGCCATGACCGGTCTCTCAAAGGAGGGCCCGTGCGAGTCTCACGCGTGTCGATGCTGGTTGCTCTGTTGTGTCTCGTCGCGTCGGTGGCCGGTGCACAGGAAGGTGCGATTATCGGCACAGCCGTCGACGACACGAAGGCGTTGCTGCCTGGTGTGAATATCACGGCCACCGATCAGGACACGGGACGGACGGCCACGGCGGTTACCAACGAGAAAGGTGAATACCGTCTGCTCAGACTGTTGCCAGGCAAGTACACGGTGCAGGCAGAGCTCACCGGTTTCTCGACCGTCGTCCTGAAAGACGTCGAGCTGCTCGTTGGCAACACCCTGACGATCCCGTTCACGATGAAGCTCGCGCAGGTCAGCGAAACGCTGACAGTCATCGGCGAAACGCCGCTCGTCGACACCGCGTCGTCCCAGGTGGCCGGGAACGTCAATCGACAGCAGATGGAGGAGATGCCGTTGATGGGCCGCAACTGGATGGAACTGTCCAAGCTGGTCAAAGGCATCACGGCGAACGACGTCGGCAACACGCCCGGCGTGAGCCGCGACGACGACTTCCAGCTGAATCTGGACGGGCAGCAGATCACGCAGAAGGTCGCGGGATCCGGCTTCGGCCAGCCGAAGTTCAGCCGCGAAGCGATTGCCGAGTTCCAGGTCGTGACCAACATGTTCGACATCACGCAGGGACGCTCGACCGGTATCGAGGTGCAGGCGATTTCGCGCTCGGGAACGAACAAGACCTCCGGCAGCGCGTACGGCTTCTTCCGCGACGATGCGCTCAACGCGAAGGATTCGGTGGCGAACAGGGTGTTGCCGTATCAGAACCAGCAGATCGGCGGCGCGCTCGGCGGGCCGATCGTCAAGGACAAGATGCACTACTTCGCCTCGTATGAGTACGAGCGCGAGCCGGCCACGCTCGTCACCTCGCCCTCGGTTCTCCCGGGCCAGACGTTCACCATTCCGTACAAGAACAACCAGAAGAGTCTGCTGGCGCGGGTGGACGATCAGCTGTCGTCTCGCGATCGGCTGACGGTGCGCGGCTCGCGCTGGGACTGGAACAATCCGTTCGTGCTCGGCGCCGGCGGCCATCCGTCGAATGCCTCGGTGCAGACCAAGGACGCCACGAACATCGTCGGCATCTGGTCGAAGGTCGTCAGCGACACGCGGGTACAGGAGATCCGCGTCGGGTACAACAACTTTGCGTGGACGAACGACCCGCAGCCCAGCCAGAACACGATCGAGTACGACTTCGTCAACCTCACCATTGGGAAGCCGTACAACTATCCTCAGTTGTTCTACCAGAACAACTTCGAGAGCCGGTACGATCTGAACTGGCACAAGAACTCGCACGACCTGAAGATCGGCGGCGAGTTCTTCTACGTGAAGAACACCGGCACGTGGTACATCCAGCAGGTCGGCCGGATGATCTTCACCTCGAACCCCGCCAACATGAACTCGATCATCACGGGTATCGAACCTTCGTCGTGGAACATCGCCGCGATTCCAAGTTCGACGGTGCGGGAGTTCGATCAGAACTTCCACGCGAGCGATTGGGGCATCAACATCCCGCGGCCGACCTGGGCGCTCTGGATTGGCGATAACTGGAGGGTCAGCAATCAGTTGACGATCAACTACGGCGTGCGCTGGGACGTCGACTGGGGCGTGGCTTCGCCGCCGGATGTCATCACGAACACGATTCCGATCAACAACAACGCAGCGGCGGCCGGAACCAACATCCCCGGCATGATCGGCACCGATTTCGGGTACAAGGACGGGATCCGCGACAACAAGAACGTCGCGCCGCGCACCGGCTTCACCTACAACGTCGGCGGAAGAAACGACCTCGTCATCCGCGGCGGCACGGGCCTCTACTTCACGACGCCGGTGTCGAACATGACGTTCAGCCCGCAGATCTACAGCCAGATGGTGACGGCGGCGTTCCTGCCGCCGGCGAGCGGCGCGTGTCCCGACGGCAGTCAGTGGATCACGCATCCCGCTTGCGGAGTGTCGACCTACGACCAGGCCAAGGCAGCGGCGCCGGCGCAATCGCCGCGCATCATCAGCCCGGACTACAAGAACCCGTACACGTGGCAGAGCAGCATCGGCTTCCAGAAGCAGATCAACACCGTGACCGGCTTCGAGATGGATCTGACGCATTTCAACGAGTACCGGGATACCCGGACCATCGATCCGAATCTCCTCTACAACCCGGCGACGGGCTACAACATGAACCCGGCCGCGGTGAACGGCGTCGCGCAGCGTCCCAACACGGCCTACACGCAGATCGCGTACTTCGTCAGCAACGGGCGCCGCGATCAGACGCAACTGTCGATGGCGCTCAATCGCCGCTTCCGGAACAACTTCCAGGCTGGCGCCACCTACACATACATGTTCTCGATGAACGATGACGGAACCATCGGCTACACCGCGCCGGGTCAGAACAATCAGTTCGATTACCTGGACGGCGAGTACGCGACCTCAACCGACTACCAGGCGCACACAGTGCGCCTCCACGGGCTGTATCGCGCACCCTGGGGGATTTCGACGGCCGTCTCGTACTTCTACGGGTCGGGCTCCCGGTACGCCGCCAATATCTCGGCGGCGGTATACGGCAAGCCGGGCACGAACCGCCTGAACCTGACAGCCGCCGGCGCGCCGACCAACGCGATCGTCATTCCCGCGACGGCGACGCTGGCCAACGGCGACGTCATCGACATCGCCTCGCGGTTCCACGATGTCTCGACGATCCCATCGGGATACACGATCGCCCGCAACGCGCTCCAGGGATTGCCGTTGCATAAGGTGGACTTGCGTTTGACCAAGGACTTCCAGGTCGTGGGCAGCATGAAGGTCTCGTTGATCGGTGAGGTCTACAACCTGTTCAACCATCACAACTACGGCAGCTACAACACGTCGTTGAGTGCTACGGCGCCGGCGACCACGGCGCTCTTCGGTCAGCCGCAGCAGAACGCCGGCAACGCATACGTGCCGCGCGAAGGGCAGTTGGCGTTCAGGGTCTCGTTCTAACGACGATCGACGTAGACCTCGCGGAGCTTGCAGACACATGTGTTTGTTGTGCGGTTCCGCGGGTTCTGCGTTGTGCGCGGTCTCAATGGGCGACGTGGCGGATGCCGGGGCTCTTCGCCACCATTATCTTCATCTCGAGTAGTTCCACCAGCGATGCGGCGCGCGTCCGCAGGCACGGTTGTTCGAGCAGCGCCTGCTTTTCGATCGGTTCCAGATCCAAGTATTGCGCGAGGGCGTTGATGAGATCCTGATCGGGCATCTCGGGCGGGATTTTCGCTTCCCCGATCCGCGGGTCCGCGGCGAGCATCGATTCGAGCTTCGCGCGCGACTCGTGAATCACGCGCCGGTCTTCGGTGGCCAGCGGTTCGTCGGGAAGGGATTCCACGACGGCCTGCCGGTACGCACGGTCGTGATTCTCGTGCAGAATCCGAATGCGATCGAGCCCGCGCAGCACGATGTTGAAGCGGCCGTCCGCGAGCCGTTCGACATGCGTGATCAGTCCGCTGCAGCCCACCTTGTAAATCGACGGCCGCCCCTCGTAGTCCCGTTCCCATCCCGGGCGCAGCAGGACCATGCCAATCATGTGATCCGCTGCGAGTGCATCCGCCGTCATCTCACGATAACGCGGCTCGAAGATGTGCAGCGGCAGGAATACGTTCGGGAACAGGACCACGTTGGGCAGGGGGAAAATCGGGAGCAAATCGGACATTTCAGAATTCAGAGTTCAGAGTGATTGCAGATTTCGTCTCGCGTGTGCCTGAAATCTGAAATCTGACTCTGAAACTGCCATCATCAATGAATGGTCTTTGTCTTCTTGTCCATGTAATCCATCAGCACGTACTGCCCCAGGGTGTACGGAGTCGTGAAGTACGCCTTGCCCTTGCAGATTTCAGCCACACGCCGGACGAAACTCACGAGATCGTAGTCTCGCGCCAGCATGAACGTATTGATCATGATGCCGCTCTTGCGGCATGCCGCGACTTCTGCGCACGTTTCGGCGACGATGAACGGATCGAGGCCGAAGGCATTCTTGTAGATGCGGCCATCAGGTTGCGTCAGCGCCGACGGCTTGCCGTCGGTGATCATGATGATCTGCCGCATGTCCTTCCGCTGCCGATCCAGGATCCGCCGCGCCAGACGCAGCCCTTCGCGCGTGTTCGTGTAGTACGGGCCGACGCGGACGCGTCCCAGCTCCGCCAGCGGGATCTCCTCGGCCGAATCGTGGAAGAGCACGACCTTCAACGCGTCGCCCGGATACTGTGTCTTGATGAGCTGAGCCAACGCGAGCGCCACGCGCTTGGCCGGCGTGAACCGATCCTCGCCGTAGAGAATCATCGAGTGGCTGCAATCGAGCATCAGCACGGTCGCGCAGGAGCTCTGATATTCGCCCTGCACCACCATGAGGTCTTCGTGGGTGACGTGGATGACTGGAGAAGCTGTGCCAGGCACGATACCGGGTGCCGGGTGCTGGGTGCTGGGTGCTGGGTGCCGGGTGCTGGGTGCTGGGTGCTGGGTGCTAGGTGCTGGGTGCTGGGTGCCGGGTGCTGGGTGCTGGGTGCCGGGTGCTGGGTGCTGGGTGCTGGGTGCTGGGTGCTGGGTGCTGGGTGCTGGGTGCCAGGTGCCCGGTGCCAGGTGCGCGGTGGTGAGGGCCCGGTGCTCGCGTTCGACGGCGTTCAACAATGTTGCGGCGGCGTCCAGGTTGAGCGTGTCGCCAAACTCGTAGCGCTTGGGCGCGCCGGTGGTTTCTACCCCCGTGGCCTGTTCGCGGGTGTCGTGGCGTCCGTAGCTGCTCTTGCCAAGCGATCCGAGCAGATCGCGCAATGCGCGGTAGCCCAGAAAATCGAGCGTCTTGTCGGTGACTTCGAACGTTGCCGGCGGCTGATCCGGCCCGTGCCCCCCTCTGCCCTGCCGACGCTGCCGCTCGGTTTCCAGATCCGGCGGCGTCGTAATGTAGCCTTCCTGTGCCATCCGGTCGATGATCTGTTTGATCAGTTCCTCCAGCTTCGACCGGGCATCGCTCTGATCGGCGTCCGCGGGATCGCCGAGGAGACGCTGGATCGTTTCTTCCGGAAGCACGCCGCCGTTGAAGAGCGCGTCGAGAATGGCATCGTGCAACGCCTGCATGGTGCGCTCTTCATCGTCCATCGTGTGCGGGTTGCCAAACCCGCTCGCGAGCAGCAGGTCCGAGAGCTTCGAGACGAGATCCTCCAGGTCGAGATCGCCCAGGTCGTCGCCGGTATATTTGGTGTAGCGGTACTTCATTCGAGTGCCCGGATCAGCGATGTGGGATCGGGATCGGCTAACCGTTCATCCCGAACCCCTGGCCCTAGTTGTAGTACTTCTTCTTCCCCGTCGGAATCCTGATCTCCTCGTCCATCGCCGTTTCCTCGCGGCGGGTCGGACGTCGCGGCGCGGATTCGGCGGCGGCGTAGCCGCGCTCGTCGCTTCGGCTGATCTTCTTCTGTGCGCACAAGCCTTCGAGCACGAAATCGATGGCCGAGGCCACGAGCGGCGCCGGCGCTCCGCCCGGCAGGCCGGCTTTCTGCGCCAGATCGACGAGGCCCTGCACGCCGCGGGCCTGCGCAATCACCGTGTCGGCCGACGAGCAATCGCTGAGCGGCAGCGATCCGCCGAGATCGAACCACTCCACGACGCTGCGTGTATCGACGCCGTCGAAGATGCCGGTGAAAACCGTGCCCACCGCGGCGCGAATCAGATCGCGCGCGACCTGTTCGGCGCCGCGAAGCTCGCCTTCGTACTCCAGCTCGAACTTGCCGGTAATCGACGGGAGCGCCGCATAGACGTCCGTGACGCGCGGCACGACCAGCCCTTCGCGGTTGGCGAGCGCTCGCCGCTCGGCGTTCGAGACCACCAGCTCGAGCGTCGTGATCGGCAGCCGCTGGCTGACGCCCGACCGCTTGTCGATCTTGCGATCCGCGCGGGCTTGAAAGGCGATCTCCTCGATGATCTCGCGCACGTACGACGGGATGTCCACCTGCACGGCGGCGCGGTCGGTCCAGGCCTCCTGCCTGGTGATCGCCAGCGCGTTGTGGCGCGTTGTCGGATAGTGCGTGCGGATCTCCGATCCGATGCGATCCTTGAGCGGCGTGATGATCTTCCCGCGCGCGGTGTAGTCTTCGGGATTGGCCGTGAAGACGAGGAGGACGTCCAGCTTCAGCCGGATGGGGTATCCCTTAATCTGGACGTCGCCTTCCTGCAGGATGTTGAAGAGGCCGACCTGGATCTTGCCTGCGAGGTCCGGCAGCTCGTTAATGGCGAAGATGCCGCGGTTCGCGCGCGGGAGCAGGCCGTAGTGCATCGTGAGCTCGTCGGACAGGTTCAATCCTGCCTGCGCCGCCTTGATCGGATCGATGTCGCCGACCATGTCGGCGATCGTCACGTCGGGCGTGGCCAGCTTCTCCACAAAGCGTGCGTCGCGGGAGAGCCACGCGACCGGCATCGCGTCGCCTTCGCCGGCCACTCGCGCGCGGCACGCCGCGCACAGCGGTGCGAGTGGGTCGTCGTGGATCTCGCAGCCGGGCACGATGGGAATCAGTGGGTCGAGCAGATCGACGAGGCCGCGCAGGATGCGGCTCTTCGCCTGACCGCGCAGGCCCAGGAGAATGAAGTTGTGTCGAGACAGAATCGCGTTGACGAGCTGCGGAATGACGGTCTCGTCGTAGCCGATGATGCCGGGAAAGAGCGGCTCGCCGGCATCGAGTTTCTTCACCAGGTTGTCGCGGATTTCCTGCTTGACGGGTCGCGATCGATGACCAGAGCGCCGCAGCTCTCCGAACGTGGAAATGGCCGCCATGTTCCGATTCTATCCGAACTGCGAGGCGCGAGTGATCCTTCCAGGATCATGTCCGGGACCGCAAAGCCCGCCAAGGTCCGCCAACGCGGAATCGTCCGTGGAACCTTGCCCCATCGCGTGATCCGCGTGCGCCGAGGGTGACTCGTGACTGAATTCCGTCATCCGTTCTTCACATCCACGCGGCCGCTGGTGTTCGCCCATCGCGGCGGCGCGGCGCTCGCGCCCGAGAACACCATCGACGCCTTTGACAACGGTCTGGCGCTCGGCGCCGACGGTCTCGAGCTCGATGTCCGCCTCTCACGCGACGGCGTGGTCGTCGTCCACCACGATCGGACGCTCGACCGGACCACGGGGCTCGAGGGCGCGGTCGTCGATCGCACGGCCGCCGAGTTGGCGCGCGCAGGCGTGCCCAGCCTGGGCGAGGTGCTGGCCCGGCATCGCAACGCACGGATCGCGATCGATCTCAAGGTCAACAGCCGCGCCCTGGCGGCGTCCGCGGTCGATGTCGTGCGGCGTCACGATGCCATCGACCGTGTGTCGCTGGGCGCGTTCGGTCTCGGCGTGCTGCGAGCCGTCCGCGAGATCGAACCTGCCATCGCAACGAGCGCAGCTCGAGAGGAAGTGCGGTGGGCGCTGTATCGATCGTGGGTTGGCTGGCCCGTGAGGAACGTGTCGTACGCCGGGTATCAGGTTCCAGAATGGGCCGGCCGGACGCGGGTCGTCTCGCCGCGGTTCGTCACCTCCGCCCATGCGGCCGGTCTGTCGGTCCAGGTGTGGACGGTGGACAACGAGTCCGACGCGCGACGGCTGCTCGACTGGGGCGTCGACGGCCTGATTACGGACAGACCGGATATCATCGTTCCCGTCGTTCATGAACGCTCCAACCCTGCATGACATCTACGCTGCGCGCGAACGGGTCTACCGTGTCGTCCGCCCGACGCCGCTGATGCGCCACCCCCTTCTCGAGCAGGAGACCGGCCTCGACATCGTCGTCAAACACGAGAATCACAATCCGACAGGCGCGTTCAAGGTTCGCGGCGGCGCCAATCTGATCGGCAGCCTGTCGCCCGATGAACGGCGCGGCGTGATTACCGCAACCACCGGCAACCATGGCCAGTCGATCGCGCTGGCGTCGCGGCGCGAAGGCGTGCCGTGCACGATCGTGGTGCCGCTGGGGAACAACCCCGAAAAAAACGCGGCGATGCGGGCCTTTGGCGCCAAATTGATCGAGTTCGGACGCGACTTCGACGAAGCGCGCGAGCAGGTGGAGCGGATGCAGCAGGACAGAGGGCTCCGCTACGTTCACTCGGCGAACGAGCCGCTGCTCATCGCCGGCGTCGGAACCTACGCGCTCGAGATCTTCGAGGAGCAGCCCGACGTGGACGTCATACTCGTCCCGATCGGCGGCGGAAGCGGGGCGTGTGGATGCGGCATCGTGCGGACCGCGCTCGGCAGCCGGGCACAGGTGGTTGGCGTCCAGGCTGCACGTGCTGACGCCTTCGCGCGCTCCTGGCGGGGGCCATCACGCGTCGTCGGCGACAACGCCGATACGTTTGCGGAGGGCATGGCGACGCGAGTGACCTTCGATCTGACGTTCGGCATCCTGAAGCGCGAGCTCGACGACATCGTGACGCTCACCGAAGACGAGCTGGCCGAAGGCGTGCGCCTTGCGCTCAGGGCGACCCACAATCTCGCCGAGGGCGCCGGCGCCGCGCCGCTCATGGCGGCGGTGAAATTGCGCGACCAGCTCGCCGGCAAGCGCGTCGTTTGCGTGATGAGCGGCGGGAACATCGATCGCGCGACACTCTCGCGCGTGCTCGCCGGTTCATCAGCAAAACACTGACGTCAGTCGCCAATTCACCGAATCACCGCCGCCAACTTCACCCTCTCACAATTGTCGTTCCGCCACCTCCACGAATGACGAGCGCGATCAGCAGCAACACGACGACCCCACCGATGACGGCGATCGCGATCCAGACCGGGTTGCGATACCAACGGACGCCTCCGCTCTGTGTGTTGATGTTGATGTCGATCGTCTTGTCCGGAACCTGTTGCAGCGCGTACACGGCTGCGTTCGACCCGATCGACAACGTCCCGGTCGCCGGTGCGGTCTGCGCGCGATCCGCCACGGTGGTCGCGATCACGCATGCCAATGCCAGTGTTATCAGAACGCCTCGCATGAGCTCACGTCCTGAGCCGTTTCAGCACACGGGGGTGAGGGGGCAAAAGGCAGTCCTATCCGGCCCATCCGTCGCTCGCCTGAAACGATCGCTAACCGAGCGTTCGCCGCGCGAGTCGGAAGACGCGATTCATCATGGCGGGCGTCAATTTCCCGGTGTTGGTGTTCTGCCGACTGGGATGGTAGCAGCCGACAAGCGTCACGCCGTTGGGCAGGTTGTGGGCGATCGCATGGCCAAATTGTGGGCGCGGCCGAATGACAATGCCGCGACGCTTGAGCAGCGTGAGATACGCATCGAACGCGATCTTGCCAAGCGCGACGACGACGCGCACGCGCGACAGGGCGGTGATTTCAGCGTCGAGGTGTGGAAGACACTTCGTGATTTCTTCCGGCGTCGGCTTGTTGTCTGGCGGTGCGCAGCGGACCGCCGCCGCAATGAAGGCATCCTGCAGCCGCAGGCCGTCGCCGGGATGTTGCGAAGTCGGGATGTTCGAGAAGCCCGCCCGGTGCAGCGCGCTCATCAGAAAATCGCCGGATCCGCCCGGTCCATCGCCAGTGAATACGCGGCCGGTACGATTTGCGCCATGCGCCGCTGGCGCCAGGCCAATCAGGAGGAGGCGCGCGGACGGATCGCCGAAGCCTGGAACAGGACGTCCCCAATAGGTCTCTTCGCGAAAGGCCTTTCGCTTATCGCTGGCGATTCGTGCGCAGTACTCGCGCAGCCGAGGACATCGATCGCAGCTCACGATCCGTTCGTGAACCGTCCGCAGGGATTCGGCGTTCACGGTCGACCGGCTGCGGAGCCGCTCAATTCGGCTAGCAGCCCCTGCGCGGCCTCGAGGTCGGGTGTCCCGAGGCCTTCAGTAAACCATGCGTGAACCGGCGCAAGTTCCCCGTACGCATCGGCACCCCGATCGCGCGCCCGCAGCAGACGGGCCAGGCTCAGCGAGGCTCGCAGTTCGAAGGCTCGTGCCTGCTGCGCCCGGGCGATTGCGATTGCCTGCCGCATGGCGGCCTCGGCGGCCTCCCAGGCCTCGCTGCGCATCAGCAGGTCCCCTCTGATGCGATATACCTCAGCCTCGTAGAAATGTTCGTCGGTGCGGCGGATCGCGTCGATCGCCTCGTCCACGGCCTGAAGTCCGTCCTGCAGCCGGCCGCCGGCACACAAGGCCTCGGCCAGCAGGGCAAGATAGTGGGCGCGCTGCTGCTCGGTTTCTACACTCCGATGCGCTTCGAGGCCGGCGCGCATGTCGGCGCAGCCCAGGTCGACGTCCCCCTCCATCGCGCGTGCCCAACCCCGCATGATCGTCGCGATTCCGCTGTAGTAAGGCAGTCCGTGCTCGTCGGCGTGGAACAGCAGCGCGTCGGTCATCTCGACAATCTCGGAGATGCGGCGATGAAAAGCCTGCAGGCTGACCGCGACCGACAACGTATTGCACAACCCGATCGGATGCCGCATTCCTTGCGCCACGCGCAGCCCTTCGCGCGCCAGCGCGTCCCCCTGGTCCGGATACCCGAGAAACAACAGCGCGCGCGCAAGATGCATCCGGTTCAGGATCGCGCCATAGAGAAACAGATGCGTCGAGTGACGCTCGGGGGCGTAAAGGGCCACGCTCTGTTCGAGGTGTTCGCGCGCGCCCGTCAAATCGCCGATGAACTGCAGGCTGAGTCCCAGGGCCCAATGCGCCTGCACCAGCAGCGCCGCGTCTCCCGTGCTTTTGGCCTGACGTAAACACTCCTCGGCGACGCGGCGCGCGGTGCCGTATTCGGCGCGTACGACCGACACGATCGACAACCCGAACAGCACCCGGAACAGCTGCGCCACGTCGCCGAGCTGGTCGCAGAGATCGCGCGCGCGCAGATATGTTTTCAACGTGTCGGTCGCCGCAAATCCCTTGACCGTCATCAGCGACGGCCCCAGCGTCATCTGCAGCCGGAGTTCCTGCCGTACGCGCTCGGGACCCTCCGGCGCACGCCGATTCATCTCGAGTCCGAGATGACAGAGCGAGATCGCCTCCTGGTTCGCGAAGATCCGGGCCGCGTTTCTCGCCGCCTTGAGAAAATGCTCGGACGCGCGAGGCCAGTCGCGTGCTGCCCGGAACAGAAACGCCAGCTCCGAGGCAATCGGCGCGCTGTCCTTCGCGTGAAACCCCAGCATCGCATCTGCGATGCCGGCGCTGAGCGACGCGCGGCGGCTTGGCGTCAGCGTCGCGTACAGGGCGTTCTGATACAGCATGTGGACAAACCGGTACCGGAGCGTCAACGTGTGATCCGGGAGCTCATCCTCCTGTTGAAACGCGACGAAGCCGTAGGCGCGATCGAGCTCCTGGAGACGCTCCTCGACTTCGGCGGCGTCCATCTCGATTGCGCGGCCCACGACAGCCGAGTCGAACGAGTAGCCTTGCACGCTGGCGGCGAGCAGCAGCCGGCGATCGGTGTCGCCGGCCTGCGCCACCTTCCGCTGGATCATGCTCCGGACGGTTTCCGGCAGATCGTTCTCGATTTCGGGAACGGTCTGTACGAGCGCCCAACGGTCGTTCTCGCGCCCGATCACGTGCCGATCGCGCAGGTAGCGAACGACGTCGGCCATGAACAGCGGGTTACCTTCGGTTTTTGAGTAAACGAGCGAGGCGAAGGCCGGCGGAAATGCGTGGCCCGGAAATTCGAGTGCCAGATACTGATCCACGTCCTCACGGGTCAGGAATTCGAGCGGAAGCTCGCTGCATACGCCTCGTGCCTGCATGTCGAGCGCCACCTGCACGAACGGATGCTTGTTCAGCAGCATCTCAGCCGACCTATACGTGCTGAGGATGAGAAGGTGGCTGGCTGCGAGCTTCGTCCCCACGTACGCCAGGATGTCGACCGTGGACGCATCGGCCCAGTGCAGGTCGTCGAAGAACAGCACGAGTGGACTCGTCTGTGAAACCTCGCGCAGGAACGCCGCGAGCTCGCGCTTCATCCGTTCCTGCGAAATGGCGGGCGACTCGATCAGCAGTCGTTCGACCGACGCCTCCATCGACGGGGCAATCTGGACATACCACGACGGCGCCACGGTCTTCATCACGCCGCCAAGCGTCGGATGGGCGCAGGTCAAGCCGTCCAGAGCCTCGAGAAAAGGTAAATACGCCTCGGCGCCGGCCAGGCGCTCCGAGCAGCGCCCGCGCGCGATCGGCCAGCCCGGATGCGCCTGTTGGAGCTCGGACAGGAAATCCTCGACGAGCGTGGTCTTGCCGATGCCCGCTTCACCCGTCACGCACAGCATGAGGCCCGCGCCGGCGACGGCCGACTCGAGGGCGGTGCTCAGTCGCGCGCGTTCGGCCGCCCGTCCGACCGTTTTACGCGTGCCGGCCGTATCGGCGGCTGCCCGGATCGCCAGGAGCGGGACGACAGTGCCAGAGTCGCCAGTAGTCAACGCCGCGGCGACCTCGGCGGCGGTCGGACGTCGCTCGGGGCGCTTGTCGAGCATTGCGAGGATCAGCGCGTCTAACGCAAGCGGCAGCTCGGGGTTCAACGCCGCTGGCGGTGCCGCCTCGTCGTGGGTGATTTGATACATCCACGCTATCTCGGAGCCGCCCTTGAACGGCTTTCGTCCGGTGGCCATCTCGTAGAAGACAACGCCGAGCGAAAAAATGTCCGACGCGTTCCCGACCGTTTCCCCCCTGATCTGTTCGGGCGACATGTAGGCCACGGTACCGACCAGGACGCCCGGGCGCGTATGGATGGCGGTCTCGGCAGTCGACTCGCTCGAGACGTCCCCGACGCCCAGGCGGGCGAGCCCGAAATCCAGCACCTTGACGTACCCATCGTCACGCACCATCACGTTCTCGGGCTTGATGTCGCGATGGACGATGCCGGCGCCGTGCGCGACTCCGAGCGCCGTGGCCACTTGCCGACCGAGGGGCCCGATGGACTGAACGCCACGCTGTCCGCCGACAAACGACCGGAGCGTCTGACCTTTCACGTACTCGAGCACGATGAAATGTCCGGCCTCCGCTTCGCCGATCTCGAAGATGGTGACGATGTTCGGATGGTTGAGGGCCGAGACGGCACGGGCCTCCTGCTCGAAGCGCCTCAGACGCACTGGATCCTTGGTGAGGTCGCCGCGCAGCAGCTTGAGAGCGACGAGCCGCGCAAGCCGCGTGTCCTCCGCGAGATAGACCTCTCCCATCCCGCCGGTTCCCAGGCTGGACAGGATGCGGTAATGGGAAATCGTCATCGCTGACGGGACATGAACGTGATGTCGCCCGCGTTCGATCGAAGGCCCGCAGTCGAGGGATCCTGGACGAGGTGCACGGCCGGGTCAGGCGGATTATATGCGACCGCCACCGCGCGACCGGGCCACCGCCAGCAGCCTTCGCGAAGCGGTGAGCGGCGCGATCAACGACCTCACGCTGGCGATTGTATTTTCGTTGATCCTCCTGACCGTGTTGTGTCTGGTCCGGATGGTCCTTCGCCGCGACTGGATCGTGAGCGCCGCATTCGCGGCGGTTGTGGCTTTGATGATCTCTGCGTCGTACGCCGCAGACTTTCGAGCGCCGCCGGGAGCGCTGGTCGTGATCGTCTACGGAGCCATTTACGGCGCGGCGTGGGGCACTCTGCTCGTGCGGTTCGGCTTGATCGCATTCATCGCCCACCAGACATCGACGCGCTGCTGTCGGCCGTCGTGACGATCAACCCGTCCGCGTGGTACTCGGGCGCGTCGATGCTGAACCTCCTCCCATTGCAGCCGTCACCCGGGTGTGCCTGTCCCACGGATCTACGCGTCGCCGCGCATTCCGTCACATGCGGGCCTCGTTACGGAGTAGCCGCGCGTTTTCCTTTCTGTGCCAACACGTTAGAATGAATGGTTGGCCTACAGCCAAAGCGCCGGTTAACCGAACCTCGGCCGGGATTGCCGCCGAAAGGACCGCTGAGACCCGTGAGAAACATTGCTCCAAAAGATGCGGCCGAGCTGGATGCCGTCGAAACGCGGGAGTGGCTCGACTCGCTCGACTATGTGCTGCAAAGCGGCGGACCGGCCAAGGTGGCCCGGCTGCTGCGCGATCTGACGATTCACGCCCGTCAGAACGGCGTCAGGCTTCCATTCACCGCCAATACCCCGTACATCAACACGATTTCCGCGGACGACCAGGCGCTTATGCCGGGCAGTCCGGATCTCGAACGTCGCATCAAGAGTCTCGTACGGTGGAACGCCGCAGCCATGGTCGTGCGGGCAAACAAGGCGGAGGAGGGCATCGGCGGTCATATCTCCACGTACGCCTCGGCGGCCACGCTGTACGAGGTCGGGTTCAACCATTTCTTCCGCGGTCACGAAAGCCCCGACAGCGACATCATCTTCTTCCAGGGCCATGCCGCTCCCGGAATCTACGCTCGCGCCTATCTCGAAGGCCGGATCGACGAAACACATCTCGAAAACTTCAGGCGCGAAACGAAACGCGGCGGCGGACTCTCGTCGTACCCGCATCCGTGGCTGATGCCCGACTTCTGGGAATTTCCCACGGTATCGATGGGCCTCGGCCCGCTGATGGCGATCTATCAGGCGCGCTTCATGCGCTACCTGGAGGATCGCGGGTTGAAACCGCACTCCGACTCCAAAGTGTGGGCATTCCTCGGCGATGGCGAGACCGACGAGCCCGAAGCGCTCGGCGCCATCACGTTGCCGGCGCGCGAAAAGCTCGACAACCTGATCTTCGTCATCAACTGCAACCTGCAGCGTCTCGATGGGCCGGTGCGCGGCAACGGCCAGATCATTCAGGAACTCGAAGCCGCGTTCCGGGGCGCCGGCTGGAACGTGATTAAGGTACTGTGGGGCCGCGAATGGGATTCGCTGCTCGCGAAGGATCGCGACGGCCTGCTCGTCAAGCGCATGGGTGAAATCGTCGACGGCCAGTATCAGAAGTACGCCGTCGAATCCGGCGCGTACGTCCGCGAGCACTTCTGGGGCGTCGATCCCAGACTGCTCGACATGGTCAAGCACCTGTCCGACGATCAGCTGAAGAAGATGACGATCGGCGGCCACGATCCGGTCAAGGTCTACAACGCGTACAAGGCCGCGGTCGAATTCAAGGGCGCGCCCACGGTGGTGCTTGCGCGCACGATCAAAGGGTACGGTCTCGGCGAGGCGGGCGAAGGCAAGAACATCACGCACCAGCAGAAGAAGATGAACGAAGACGAGTTGCGGGCGTTCCGCACCCGCTTCGGCGTGCCGGTTTCGGACGCCGATATCGGCCATACGCCGTTCTATCGACCCGCTGAGGACAGCATCGAAATCAAGTACATGCGCGATCGGCGAAAGGCGCTCGGCGGCTACGTGCCGACGCGGAAGAATCGCAGCGAACCGCTCGCATCGGTTCCGGATGAGCCGTTCGAAGAGTTCCACAAGGGCACGGAAGGCCGCAGAGCCTCGACGACCATGGTCTTCGTGAGGCTGCTGTCGAAACTGCTGCGCGACAAGGAATTAGGCCGGCTCGTCGTGCCGATCGTTCCCGACGAGGCGCGGACGTTCGGTATGGAAGCCCTGTTCCGGCAGGTCGGTATCTACTCGCACGCGGGCCAGGTGTACGAGCCGGTCGACATGGACACGCTCCTTTATTACAAGGAAGCGTCGGACGGCCAGATCCTCGAGGAGGGGATCACGGAGGCCGGTTCGATGTCGTCGTTCATCGCGGCGGGCACGGCGTACGCGACGCACGGCGTGAACACGATTCCATTTTTCATCTACTACTCGATGTTCGGCTTCCAGCGGATCGGCGATCTCATCTGGGCTGCGGGCGATTCCCGGACCCGGGGAGTCCTGCTGGGCGGAACGTCGGGGCGGACCACGCTCGCAGGAGAGGGATTGCAGCATCAGGACGGAAACAGTCACCTCTTCGCCATGGCTTATCCCAACTGCATCGCCTACGATCCGGCGTTCGCGTACGAGATCGCGGTGATCGTGCAGAATGGCATCCGGCGCATGTACGTCGATCGGGAGGCCATCTTCTATTACCTGACCGTGATGAACGAGCAGTACGCGATGCCTCCGATGCCGGCTGGCGCGACGGAAGGCATTCTCAAAGGCCTCTACCGGTTCCGCGCGACTGCAAAGGGCGATTCGCCTCTGCGCGCCCAGCTGTTCGGCAGCGGCGCGATTCTCCCCGAGGTGATCAAGGCGCAGGAGATTCTGGAGTCGAAGTACAACGTCGGCGCGGACGTCTGGAGCGTCACGAGTTACGGCGAGCTGTATCGCGAAGGGCACGCCTGCGAGCGCTGGAACATGCTCCATCCGACGGCCCCGGCGCGCGTCCCGTACGTGAGCCAGATGCTGCAGGATGTCCCGGGCGTGCTGATCGCTGCATCCGACTATGTGAAAGCGATGACTGGATCGATCGATCGCTGGCTGCCGCGTTCGATTACCGTTCTCGGCACCGACGGCTTCGGCCGCAGCGAAACGCGCGCCTGCCTGCGCGAGTTCTTCGAGGTGGATTATCGCTACGTCATTGTCGCCACGTTGGCGGCGCTGGCGCGAGACGGCAAGCTCGATTCGACCGTCGTGGACCAGGCGATGAAGGACCACGGCGTCAACCCGGAGAAGGCGAATCCGGCGAATTCATGAGCAGACGCTCCACCACAAAGGAGACCGGTGGAGAGCGTCTACAGTGCGGAGAGCCTCTCTGTGGCCACTGACTTCACGCTTCCAGAACTGGGCGAAAACATTACGACCGGCGATGTCCTGCGCGTCCTGGTGAAGCCGGGCGACACCTTGAACAAGGATCAACCGGTCCTCGAACTCGAGACCGACAAAGCGACCATCGAAGTTCCCTCGTCGGTCGCGGGTCGCGTCACGGACATCAAGGTCAAGGCCGGCGATAAGGTGAAGGTCGGCCAGGCGATTCTCAGCGTGGAGGACGGCGCGGCCGCGGCGCCTTCGCCTGCGGTCTCAAAACCGGAGGAAGCGCCCAAGCCTGCCGCGGCGCCTGTGCCGGCGGCGCCGAAAGCTCCTGCTGCTGCGCAGGAACCGCCTGCTGCCGCGGCCGAACCGCCCGCTGCCGCGCAGGAACCGCCTGCTGCCGCGGCCGAACCGCCCGCTGCCGCGCAGGAAACGCCTGCTGCCGTGCCGGAACCGCCTGCCGCGCCGGAACCGCCTGCTGCCGTGCGGCCCGCGCCTCAAGCCTCCGACAAAGTGGTCGATATCAATCGCGGTTCGCGCGCGCCTGCGGAGCCGGCGGCGCCCGAGACGCCCGCTGCTCCAGCCGCGCCGTCTGTACGTCGCATGGCGCGAGAACTCGGCGTCGACATCGACGCGGTGTCGGGAAGTGGCCCGCATGGACGGATCTCTGTCGAGGACGTGAAAGCGCACGCCAAACGTGTCGTGGAGTCTGCGGGTCGCGGTTCGTCGCGCGCAGTCGGGGAGGCGCTTCCAGATTTCACACGCTGGGGCCAGATCGAGCGGCAGCCGATGCGCCCGGTTCGACGCAAGACCGCGGAACACCTGAGCGTGGCGTGGGCGGCCGTCCCGCACGTGACCCAATGCGATCTGGCTGACATCAGCGCGTTCGAGGATCTGCGGAAGAAGTACGCCAAACAGGTCGAGGCCGCCGGCGGCAATCTGACGATCACGGCAGTGGCCGTCAAGATCGTCGCGTCGGCGATGAAGAAATTTCCGCAGTTCAACGCGTCAGTCGACATGGCCGCCAGCGAAATCGTCCTCAAGAAGTACGTGAACATCGGCATCGCCGTGGACACCGACCGCGGACTGCTCGTGCCGGTCATTCGCGACGCCGATCAGAAGAACATCGTTCAGATTTCGGTCGAGCTGTCGCAACTGTCCGAGAAGGCGCGTACCCGCAAGATCGCGCTCGAGGAAATGCAGGGCGGCTGCTTCAGCATCTCGAACCTCGGGGGAATCGGCGGCACGTACTTCACCCCGATCGTCAACGTGCCCGAGGTCGCGATTCTCGGCATCTCGCGCGCGCGCATGGAGCCCGTCTACAGGGACGGCGGGTTCGTCCCGCGGTTGATGCTGCCGCTGTCGCTGTCCTACGACCACCGCGTGATCGACGGCGCCGATGCGATTCGCTTCCTTCGCTGGGTCGTGGAGGCTTTCGAGCAGCCTTTCCTTCTCGCGCTCCAGGGATGACGTGATGAGTGAGTCGGAGAAGCGGGAGCGGGCTGCTCTTCCTGTCCACGCATGACCAGCGTCCAACTCGTCGTTGTCGGCGGTGGCCCGGGCGGATATGCCGCGGCGTTTCTGGCGGCGGACCTTGGTCTCAGCACGGCGCTCGTCGATCCGGAGGTGAACCCGGGCGGTGTGTGCGTCTATCGCGGGTGTATCCCGTCCAAGGCGCTTCTGCACGTCGCGAAGCTGGTGGACGAATCTCGCCACGCGAAGGCATGGGGCATCGAGTTCGGCGAACCGAAGATCGATCTCGCCAGGCTGCGCGAGTTCAAGAACAACGTTGTCAAGCGGCTGACCAGCGGCACCGGCCAGCTCGTGAAGTACCGCAAGGTGCAATACCTGCAGGGCTTCGCGTCGATCATCGATGCCCACACAATCGGTGTGAAGCGCGCCGACGGCAGCGAGGAGCAGGTGCGGTTCGAGCACGCGATCCTGGCGACCGGGTCGGTGCCGGCCATCCCACCGATGCTGAAGGTCGACGACCCGCGCGTCATGGACTCGACGGGCGCGCTCGACCTCCCCGATATTCCGAAATCGCTGCTGGTCGTCGGAGGCGGCTACATCGGACTCGAGCTCGGGACGGTGTACGCAACGCTCGGCAGCGCCGTCACCGTCGTCGAAATGACGCCGGGGCTTCTGCCCGGCGCCGATCGCGATCTCGTCGACGTTCTCGCCAAACGGATCGCACAGACGATGAAGGGCGTGCTGCTCGAGACGCGCGTCGTGCAGATGAAAGCCGAATCGCAGGGGATTCGAGTGAGGTTCGAGGGCAAAACCGACGCGAAGGAACGGCTGTTCGATCGCGTGCTCGTGTCCGTTGGCCGCAAGCCGAATTCCGATATTCCCGGTCTCGACAGGACACGCGTGCAGGTGGATCAGCGCGGCTTCGTCATGGTCGACGAGCAGCGCCGCACGCACGAGCCTTCGATCTTCGCGATTGGCGACGTCGTCGGCGAGCCGATGCTGGCGCACAAGGCGTCGCACGAAGGCCGCGTGGCCGTCGAGGTGATGGCCGGCGAGAACGTGGCCTTTGCGCCGAAGGCGATTCCGGCGGTTGTGTTCACCGATCCCGAGCTGGCGTGGGCAGGCCTGACCGAAGCACAGGCGGCCA
Source organism: Acidobacteriota bacterium (assembly GCA_046728115.1). Taxonomy (GTDB): domain Bacteria; phylum Acidobacteriota; class Vicinamibacteria; order Vicinamibacterales; family CAVVIG01; genus CAVSWN01. The sequence continues at coordinate 21,203 of JBKPDW010000491.1, forward strand.
ACGAGAACCGGCACGTCACGATCGCGAAGTTCCCCTGGGGCGCGTCAGGACGAGCGATTACACTCGATCGAACCGACGGCTTGACCAAGCTGATTTTCGATCCCGAGACCGAACGTCTGCTCGGCGTCGGCCTCGTCGGGCCCGGTGCCGGCGAGCTGATCGCCGAGGGTGTCCTTGGGATCGAGATGAGCGCGAACGCGACCGACCTGAAGCTGTCGATTCACCCGCACCCGACGCTCACCGAGACCCTTATGGAGTCGGCGGAGGTGTTCTTCGGTCAAGCCACGCACGTGTACAGACCGAAGAGAGGGTGAAAACACGCCAAGGTCAACGTCAGAAGTGCGAAGTCAGAAGTCAGAAGTACGCGGTTCGAAAGTTCGACGTCATCTCGGATTGAAGCGAGAAATCCACACGTCGCCGCTCGCGCTGCCATGGCCTCCCCTCCTCTGCGCTGATCGTGCTCTCGACCAATCAGAATCGATACCGCACACCGACCCCGAACCTGCCAAGATTCCGGTCGTCCTCACCCAAGAGTCTGAACAGCCGAAGGTCCGCATCAAGGGAGATGGCGCTCGCAAGCTTGATGCTCAATCCTCCACCGAGGTCGAGCGCAAGATTGGTCGACGAGGAGGTAATGCGCTGGGTCTGCTGCCGGAACGGGGGGACCGTCACAGTTGGCACAGTCGGCGGCAGGAAAACGGGGTACGTGAAATCTGCAGTGCGTCGGATACTGGCGATGCCGCCGCCCGCGATGAAATAAGGCGTAAGGCTCGAGGCCGTGGTGGGAATGTCGATCCGAACGCTGTTCGTGAACAGCACGATCCGGCCGCCAGGGTTCGTGTACATCGGTGTGGGGAACACCTGGATGCCGATGTTCGATATCGCGCCGGAGGGGAGCGCGGTCACGACGGACGAGTTCTGGATCACGATGGGATTTGACGGAAACGGCGAGTGGACGTTGGGCACGAACGTCGTCTCGATATCGAGCGACACGACACGGCTGAATCGGTACCCGAACGAACCGGCGAACGCGACGTCGGTATGCGAGTCCATGTTACTCGCGAACACGCTGCCGCTGACCGATGCGCCGCGTTCCTGGGCCATCGACGCGGCAGGTGCGACCAGTAACAGGATTATTACGGCAGTTTTCACGTCAATAGTGTAGCGCGGGGGAATCAGCGCAAAGCGATTCAAATCGTAATCGCCTTGGCCTTGACACCCTCGGGGTTTTCATCAAGGATCGTCCTCCCACGATTCCGCGGAGGCCCTCGTGTCCATTCCACTTCGTTTGCGCGTCAACGACACCGAGCGCCAGCAGGATGTCGAGCCGCGGCTGCTGCTGGTCCACTACCTCCGCGACACGCTTGGTCTGACCGGCACGCACGTCGGTTGCGAAACCGGCATCTGCGGCGCCTGCACGGTTCTCGTGGACGGCAAGGCCGTCAAATCGTGCACCATGTTCGCCGTTCAGGCCGACGGGTCGAACGTGACGACGATCGAAGGGATCGCGGCCGACGGACAGATGCATCCCGTTCAACAAGGCTTCTGGGACTGCCATGGCCTGCAGTGCGGCTTCTGCACGCCCGGGATGATCATGACGTCGGTGCATCTGCTCGCCGAGAACGCCTCGCCGACCCGGCACGAGATCGCGCATGGGCTGCAGGGCAACTTGTGCCGCTGCACGGGCTACTCGCACATCATCGAGGCGGTTGCGCAGGCGGCGAAAACCGGATCGGAGGCAGCCCGTGTCTGACACGATGACCGCTCCATACATCGGCCGGCCGATGAAGCGGGTCGAGGACCCGCGCCTCGTTCGAGGCCAGGGGACCTACACTGACGATGTCCGACTACCGGGACTGAAGCAGGTCGTGTTCCTGCGCAGCCCGCACGCGCATGCCCGCATCGTGAGCATCGACACGACAGCCGCGCGCGCGATGTCCGGAGTCACAGCCGTGTTCACCGGCGCAGACGTCAACGCCGATTGCGGACTGGTGCCGTGCGGTGCAGCGATACCGGATCTGAAGGCGCCCAGGCACACCGTGCTCGCCGGGGACCGTGTGTACTTCGTGGGCCACCCGGTGGCGGTCGTGGTAGCCGAGGATCCGTACATCGCGCGCGATGCAGTCGAAGCCATCGAGGTCGAGTACGATCCGCTGCCGGTCGTCACAAACGCGGAGGAGGCGATCAAGGACGGATCGCCGCTCACGCATCCGGACCTGGGCACGAACATCGCGTACCGGCATTCCGTCACGGGCGGCAGCGACATCGAAGAAGCGTTCAAGAAGGCCGACAAGATCATCAAACACCGCCTGTATCACCAGCGGCTGACGCCCATGCCGATCGAACCGAGGGCCGTCGTCGCGTCGTACAGCACCGCTGACGAAGCGCTCACGATGTGGAGCTCGACACAGGTACCGCATTACCTGCGGACCCTGCTGCCAGGCATGATCGGCATCCCCGAAAACAAGCTGCGCGTGGTGGCGCCCGAAGTGGGCGGCGGTTTCGGAGCGA
>JBKPDW010000492.1:0-6050 GCA_046728115.1 Acidobacteriota bacterium
TCGAGCGCGCGAGCGCATCGAGCGTCGGAGCCGTCCCGCGCTTTCGGGATCGCGAGTGTCTCGTCATCCCCAGCGTAAGTACCGATTTCTCGTGACAAGTACAAGAGGATTCTCAACTCAGCGAATTTCCGAAAGGCATTACCTTTAATGCCCAGTTGTCAGAAATAGCGGACCTCGAAGACGCGATTGCTAAGCGCGTCAAGCGAGGGAGGCGACGGTTCCGACCATTCGACCGAGAGGAGCGCGATCCAATGTTTCAGCGGAGTTGCCGTCGCGAAGCCGTTCGAAGCGTGCACCTCTTCACGTCCACACTCTTGCAGGAAGTCGTCAACCGCGCGCCCTGCGCGGGTCGCGAGGAGTGCGACGGATCTGGGTGCACCGAAGGTGGTGTCCTCAAACGCACAGACACGCGTCGGAGATTGCCGCATGCTGGCGGTCAGCGTGAAATCGAACGCCATACAACGAATTTGGAGCCTGCACATGCTTAACAACAACGAGCGTAACGAACAGGAGCCACGGGTGACGACGACTCGAACACAGCGGCCGAACTGGCATCTTGCATTGTGGGCCCTGCTGATAGCCGGTACTGCGCTTGGCGTTTCGACATCGGCGCAGTTCAGACAGGACGGCGGCAGCCGCGTGACCGTGTACGCGGATATCAACTTCGGCGGCCAAAGCGCGGCGTTCCCCGGCGACACGCCGAACACGGCGTCAGCCGGCTGGAACGACAACATCTCGAGCATCCGCATCCCGAACGGCGAAACCTGGGAAATCTGTCAGGACGTCGACTACGGGAACGAATGTCAGGCGGTGTCGGGCAGCGTGGCGGATCTGCGCAGCATCGGCTGGAACGATCGGATCTCGTCAATGCGGCGCATCAACGCCGGATACCAAGGCCGTCGGCGCGCCCGGAATGGGTCTGAGGGCAACGGCATCGGTGTCACCGTCTACGCCGACCCCAACTTCAGAGGCCAAAGCACGTCGTTCCGCGACGACACGCCGAACCTGGTTCCGTTCAACCTGAACGACAAAGTGTCGAGCATCCGCATCCCCGCTGGCGAAGCCTGGCAAGTGTGCATGGACATCGATTACCGGAGCCAATGTCAGGTGCTGTCGGACAGCGTGGCGGATCTGCGCGGCATGGGCATGAACGATCGGATCTCGTCGCTGCGTCGGGTCAACGACGGCGGATATCGCGAACGTCGATCGGACGGAGCGATCGGGACCACGGGCGGCGGAACGAGTGTCACCGTCTATGACGACCCGAACTTCCGAGGCCAGAGCGCAACGTTCCGCGACGACACGCCGAACATGGTTTCATTCAACATGAACGACAGGGTTTCGAGCATCCGCATCCCTGACGGCGAAGCATGGGAAGTGTGTCAGGACATCGACTACGGGAATCAGTGTCAAGTGCTGACCAGCAGCGTGGCCGACCTGCGCGGCATGGGTTGGAACGATCGGATCTCGTCGCTGCGCCGCGCCAACAACGGCGGATATCGCGACGGCGAGTACCGGGATGGTCGACCGGGCGGCGTGTACCAGAACGGCGCTCAGCGGGGTCTGATGTTCTACGACCAGTCCAATTACCGGGGCAAGTCGACGCTTGTCACGAGCAGCTCTTCCTCACGCATGGGATTTCCCACGTGGAAGCGGAGCGTGCGGCTTCGCGGCGTGGGCACCTGGGAACTCTGCGACAGCTCGGACAATTGCGCAACGATCCACCAGGATGTCGCCGATCTATCGGACCTCGGGCTGAACGACCGGATTACGTCGGCTCGGCTCGTCAACAATTCCCAATATCGTCGGTGACCCAGAGGGTGGCGACATGACAACGATGACAGCGAGGGTCGTCGGGCCGCGCGACGGCAGGGCCGGGTTTCTCGGGAGCATCGGGGTCCGGTTCATGATTGAGGGAGGAGACGCAAGAGGGGTTCTCGCTCGTCGAGCACCCGATGTCCCCGCGCGCGCTGGCGGCGCCACTGCACCGGCATACGCGCGAAGACGAATACAGCTACGTTCTGGAGGGACAGGTCGGCGCGCTGCTTGGCGATGAGGTCGTGGTCGGCCGCCGCGGCGATCTGATTTTCAAGCCGCGCAACCAATGGCACACGTTCTGGAACGCCGGCGATGAACGATGAACCCGCCCGGATCCTGGAGATCATCGCCCCCGCGGGCTTCGAGCGGTTCTTCGCCGAGCTCGTCCGCCTTGGAGGAGTGACGCGAACCGAACCGCAGACCCTGAGCGACCTCTGCGCCCGCTACGGGCTCGAGATCGATACTGGGAGCGTTCCCGGGCTCGTGTCGCGGTTCGGTCTGCGCTTTCCAGGAGAGCCGCTGTAGTTCGAATGGCTGGATGAGATCGCCGGCGCGGGATTCGTCGCGGTCACGAGATCGGACTTGTCAGTCGGGGTCCGTCCGGCTCACGTCTCGTCTCGATTTGGATCCGGCGGTGCATCGAACCGCACGATCAACACGGTGACATTGTCGCGGCCGCCGGCGTCGTTCGCCTCCGCCACCAGCTTTTTGCACGCCGCCTCCGGATCCGCCTCCGCGGCAAGGATGGCCGCGATCGCTTGGTCCGGCACCATCTCGGTCAATCCATCGGAGCACAGCAGCAGGCGATCGCCGGCGCGAACGTTGAGCGCATGCGCTTGGACGTTCACGACCGCTTCCGTGCCTCCGACGACGTTGGTGATGACGTGGCGGAGGCGGTGCTGGGCCACCTGCTCTGGCTGAATCTCTCCCCGGCTCACCATGTCCGCCATGAGCGTGTCGTCGCGCGTGAGCTGGTACAGCTCGCCATCGCCAAACAAGTACGCCCGGCTGTCCCCGACGTGCACGACACACAGCTGTGTGTCCAGCTGGAATGCCATCGTCACGGTCGTCCCCATGCCGCGCAGCTCTGGATGCTCGTTCGCTTCTTCGAGGATGCGCGCGTCGGCCTGGCGGAGCGCCGTCTGGAACTGCGTGAGGACTCGCTGGGCGTCGGGTCCGTTCGCATCGAAGAACCACTTGAGCGTGTTGAGTGTGAACTGCTCGATCGCCATGACGGCGAGCGCACTGGCCTGTTCGCCCGCGCGGTGCCCGCCCATGCCGTCGGCGACGAGAAACAGATGGCCGCGCTCCTCTCCGAACTGCGCCTTCTTCTCCGGCAGGCTGGTCTGCCAGATGCGCATCGCCTTGGTCAACTCGGCGCTGAGGAATTGATCCTCGTTGGTCGCACGCACGCGGCCCTTGTCGGTGACGCCGAAGGCCTTTACGGTCAGCGTGTGATGGGACTGGTGCGCGACGGCCTCGTCCATCAGCGGCATGTGTGTCTCCTTCGTCGTGCGCCCGCGCGTCGTTAGTCGAACGTCAGGGCGGGAACCGAGATCCGCGGAAGGTCGATCGTAAAGATGCACCCGTCGCCGGGCAGGCTTCGCGCGTAGATTCGGCCGTGGTTCGCCTCGACCGCCCAGCGGCTGAAGGCCAGGCCGAGCCCCAGGCCCGTTCGATTGGCGCTTCGCTGCTCGAACGTTCGGAACAGGCCGTCGGCATCCCCCTCGGGGAGACCGCCGCATTGGTCCTGGACTTCGATCAACACCCGCTCGGCACTGGCGCCGACCTTCAGCGTGATCGTCGTGTGCCGCCGAGCGAACTTGACGGCGTTCTGCAGCAGATTCATCACCACCGCGGTGAGCACCTGGCGGTCCGCCTCGATCGCCACGTCGTCCTCGACCGGCTTCACGACGAGCGTGATGCCGCGCGCGTTCGCCGCCAGCGTCGCGGCCGGCACGAGTTCGTCGATGAACTCCGAGACGCGAACGACCTCCCGGTTTTGAATGCCTTGCGTCAGCCGAACTTCGGCGAGCGAACGGGCGATGAGATCCCGTGCGCCGAGGAGGCTTCGACGGAGGACGGTGCCGGTGCTCCCGGCCACGCCCACATTGCCGGACTTGACCACGTCGAACGCGATGATCGCCGTATGAATCAAGTTGCGTAATTCATGCGCGAAGAATCCGAGTCGCTCGTTGTCGCGAGCGGCATGTCCATCGGCGTTGGCCTGGTTCCGCTCGCGTCCGAACTGGGTGACCGCGCCCGCGATGGCATTGTCGAGGCATCCGTTCAGCATGCGAAAGTCATCCGTGCTGATCGGGGCGTCGGTTTCGACGGCCAACTCCGTGATGGACTGACAGACGTCGCCATAGTCGTGTACGACTTGTGACACGGTAAACCCCTGCCGGAGCAGATCGTGCCCGTGCAGGAGCGCGGTGTCGCCGATGGCTTCGCTTGACGACAGTCCGAGACGCAGCGCGTCGACCAATTGATCCAGAAACAGCGGGACACCGTGATCGATCTCCGCGACGGTCGGCGGGGGAACCGACCGCGTCGCGACTTTCGCTCGGCAACGACGGATGATTTCATCCCGGTTGCGGGCAATGAATTGATGAAGCATGACACTGCGTCGGAGGGCCCCAATCGTAGGGTCGTCGGCCAGGGCCTCGCTGTTCAAAACAGCACAGCTCGCTCCTGCCCTAAATCTCGGGGATCGTCGTTACTTGCGCGGCTCGAACGTCGCCTTCGGAAGGATGACCGCGACCGCGACGCCGTCCCACGGCGCGTTCTCCGGGCTGTCGGGCGAGTCGGCGCTGAGCGGCATCGCGCCGGTCGCCTGCGGATCCAGGTGAAACTTGGCGACCAGGTAGTCCCGAACGATCGACGCACGCGCCTGCGATCGCAGGTACTGCTCGTCGCGCGTGCCTCGCTGCGCATACCCCTCGATCATCACGATGCCCGACGCGATGTGCTCCAGATAGGGCGCGATCGCCGAGTCGATCCCCGCTTTACCGGGGACGGTCAACCGCTCATTCGCCGGATCTTCCGGCTGCGGCTCGAACAGTACGTCGGAGCGCCGCCACATACGGACCAGACGACGATCGCTGCCCTTCGTGAGAGCGCCGTTCCGATAGTCCGCCGGCGACATCTGCGCGAGGTCGTAGTAGCCACGCCCTTTGAAGAAGCCGCGCAGCAGGAAGTTGTGCTTCATCGCGTCCATGTTCTCGGCCAGGCCCGCCATCGCCAAACGCGCGTCGTCCATCGTCTGCGTGACGCTCGCGGTCATTCCCTGGACGGGACCGTCCTCCGACTGGAAGCCTTCGAGAGTCTTTCTCGCGTTCTCGACCACCAGTCGTGCGCCCGTCGCGATGTCTTCGGTCTGCTTGGCAATGGCGGTCACGCAGGTATAGAGCTCGTCGTCGTTCACCAGCTTGCCGAGCGAGCCCTTGCCGCCACGAATCCCCTCGGCGATCTCGGCCGCGTCGGTGGTCATCTTCGCGCCGGACGCCGCCATCAGCTTCAGGTCGGCGCTGGCGGCGGTGAGCAGCGCGTTCGCGTTGTCGACGGTGTCGGCGATGCCGACGACGGCGCGTTCCACGTCACCTTTCATCGCGTCGATGGTGGTGTTCACCTTCGCGATCGTGTCGCTCATCTGCACCATGAGATCCGTAATTTCGACCGGTTCCCGTCCGGCAATCGTCGCGTTTGGCGCCACCGGCTTTGCGGCGTCAGTCCCCATCCCGATGCCGAGATAGCTCCCGCCAACGAGTCCTTCGGTTTCAATCGTGGCCAACGAATCGGTGCGGACCAGCGGGTGAAGCTCCTCGGTAAGCTCGAGCTGACGGCCGCGCGCGTCATCGTGATGCCCGTCGCCGGCGCTCGGATCGGAACAGCGGGCGCGTGCGTTGAGCTCGCTCTCTGGCCGGCGCCAATTTTCACGATCGAATCCATCGGCGCGCCCGCGTTCAAGGCAACAGCGCGTACGCGCGATTGGCGATCTCATCGACCGATAGGGTGATGAACGCCGGTAACGCAGCGCCGCTGACTATCACGAGTGCCTGCTCCAGTAACGCTGCGTGTTCATTGATGACGCGTGCATTCGATCGCGCACAGGATCCGGACGCCACACCGAAACGCGGAGCGTCTGTGCCATTGTGAACATCCTGCCTTCTCGCCGCCCGCGTAAGGTATGACACAGGAGCACCACGACATGAACGCACACAGGTACGCGC
>JBKPDW010000493.1:0-5425 GCA_046728115.1 Acidobacteriota bacterium
TCGGTGAGCCGCCCCCTGAAGCTCGGCATGAGGCTCTTGCCGAACTCTTTCTCGATCTCCTTGGTCTCGCTCTTGCGAAACGAATGGAACCGGTTGGCGGTATCGCGCACCTGAATCGTGAACGGATCTTCGTTGATGCGAATGCCGCGCACTTCGCGGCCGTCCGTGGTCACGACGCGCACGGGAAGGTATTCGGTGAAGCCACGGCCGGGCACGGGCGAGGTACCACGGGGCAGCGCCTCGGCCGGTCCCAGAAACGACTGACGCAGGTAGCCGGGGCCGCGGCTCATGCCGACTTCAGTCAGGTCCGGCCCCAGGCTGCTGCCTTGGCCACGGACGATGTGGCATGACGCGCATGCGAGCTTCTCGTAGAGCGCGCGGCCGCGCTCGGCGTCGCCCGTCGCCGCCACCGCGCTGGTGCGCCCGAGCGATCGGACGTACGCGACCAGCTGGTCGATTTCGCCGCTGGTGAGCCGCCGGACGCGCGGCATGCCGCGCTCCGGGATTCCCTCGTCGATGATCTTCCGCAGCGCATCGTCGGTTCCTGCGCGCGTGAGCGTCGGCCGGTTGAGCGCTGGTCCTTCGTCGCCGGTGCCGTCGATACCGTGGCATCGCGAGCACATGCCGTCGAAGAGCTTCTTGCCTTGCGCGATGACGTCGGCGGTGGCGTCCTGTGGAGCCGCCTGCGGCGTTGCCGCGATCGCGAGTGTAACGAGCAGAACCGGAAGCATCGTTGACCCCTGTCTGATGGTTTCGCCTATTGCGACGGATACTCTTATCACCTTTTTCGCATGAAGGTGACCGCCTTCGACGTTCCGCACCCGATCAGTCCGTCGTTCGGTTGACAGGCACGTGGCGGCGCTCACCCGCCCGGTATCCAGATCCGCGACGCTCCACCGCCGGCCAAAGCGAGCGTGAGCGAGTTCAGGCGCTTGACGAACGTGGCCGGATCTTCGAGCTCGCCGCCCTCAGCGAGCAGCGCCTGATCGAACAGGATGTGGCTCCAATCGGCGAACAGCGCCGCGTCCGATTCCCGCTTCAGCCGCTGAACGACGGGATGATCCGCATTGATCTCGAGGATGGGCTTGGTGGCCGGTACCCGCTGGCCCGACTCGCGAAGTATCCGCTCGAGGTGGCGGCTGATGCCGTGCTCGTCGGCGACGAGACAGGCAGGCGAGTCGGTCAACCGGTGCGTGAGCCGCACACGGCTCGCGCGCTCCTTCAGCACGTCCTGGATGCGCGTCAGCAACTCCTTGTACTCGTCTTCCTTCAGCTCCTCAGCGACCTTCGACGAAGCCTCCCCCAGCTTGCTCACATCGAGGCTGCCCTGCGCCGCCGACTGCAGCTTCTTCCCCTCGAATTCTGTGAGTTGGGACACGACCCATTCGTCGATACGGTCCGTGAGCAGCAGCACTTCGACGCCATTTTTCCGAAACACTTCCAGATGCGGGCTGTGCTTCGCGGCGGAGAAGCCGTCGGCCGTCACGTAGTAAATGGCGTCCTGTCCGGCTTTGGCGCGGCTGGTGTAGTCGGCCAGCGATACCGTTTGATCGGCGGTATCGGTATGGGTGGAGGCGAAGCGGAGCAGCTTTGCGATTCGGTCTCTGTTGCCGGCGTCCTCAACAATGCCTTCCTTGAGCACCCGGCCAAACTCGGCCCAGAACGTGCCGTACTTTTCCTTCTGGTGTTCGGCCAGATCCTCGAGCAAGCCCAGCACTCGCTTGACCGACGCCGCGCGGATCTGTGCCACGTCGGAAGACTGCTGCAGGATTTCTCGCGACACGTTGAGCGGCAGGTCGCCCGAGTCAACGATGCCGCGGACGAAGCGCAGGTAAGCGGGCAGGAGCTGCTCGGCGGCGTCCATGATGAACACCCGCCGGACGTACAGCTTCACGCCGTGCCGCCGGTCGCGGTCCCAGAGATCGAACGGGGCGCGGCGCGGAATGTAGAAAAGCTGTATGAACTCCTGACGGCCTTCGACTCTCGCGTGAGCCCATGACAAGGGCGGTTCGAAGTCATGGGCGACGTGCGTGTAGAGCTCGTGGTATTCCTTCTCGGTGATCTCAGATTTCGGCTGCGCCCAGAGCGCCGACGCCTGGTTGACCTGTTCGTCCTCGTCGGTGACGACTTGTGTCTTCGTGGCCGGATCCCACTGTTCCTTCTTCATGAGGATGGGGAAGGTGATGTGGTCCGAGTACTTGCGAAGGATCTCCCGCAGATGTGATCCTGATAGCAGCTCGTCTTCGCCCGCTCTGAGGTGCAGAGTGACGTCGGTGCCTCGCGTCTCTTTCCTGACGACTTCGACGGTGTAGTCTCCCTCGCCCGCGCTTTCCCACCGGACGCCCTCGTCGGCCGCGGCTCCAGCGCGACGACTGAGGAGAATGACGCGCTCCGCGACAATGAAGGACGAGTAGAAGCCGACTCCGAACTGCCCAATGAGCTGGGCGTCCTTGGCGGCGTCGGTGGTCAGGCGATCGAAGAACTCGCGTGTTCCGGACTTGGCGATGGTGCCGATCTGATCGATGACTTCCTGCCGCGACAGGCCTATGCCGTTGTCCGAGACGGTGAGCGTGCGTGCGGCGCGATCGTAGCTCACACGAATGCGCAACTCCGGATCGTCGTCAACGAGCGCGCCGTGGGCCAGATTCTCGAACCTCAGTTTGTCGCAGGCATCGGACGCGTTCGAGATGAGCTCGCGCAGAAAAATCTCCTTGTTGCCGTACAAGGAGTGGATCATCAGATGCAGGAGCTGCTTGACTTCGGCCTGAAATCCGAGCGTTTCCTTCGACGATGCGACGGCCATATCGTGGATTCCTTGCCGCAGTGATCGCCCCGCGGCGACTCCTACCATAGACGAAGGGCGCACCGCGTTCAACGCGTCGGTGAATTCGGGCTTTGAGGGCCGGCGCCTGGTCAGACCAGCGTGTGGACCTGGAAAGAATATGAGTTAATCGCACGCAGGGTCATATGCTTGACAGAGCATAAGATGCGGTGCTAAGTGGAGTGAAGTATGGCCATTCACGAATTCATCTGTCGAGCCTGCGAAAAACCGTTCGAGGTCGTGCGGCCCATGGCGGAAGCCTCAGCCGCCGCCAAGTGTCCGCATTGCGGCAGCACAAACGTCGAGCGGACGTGGAGTGCCGTCCAAACGGTCACGTCGAAGAAGAGCTGAGGCCACCGTTACCGGTTGTGGAACGTCTGCGACGCGTTCGCCCGATGTTCATGAGGATTTTGCGGCATCGTGCGCGCGATGCCCGGTCTCGAGCGCGGTTTTCATACGCACGAGATCTTCGTGTAGACGGCTCTTCGGGTCCGCGCCAAGCACGTTCATGACTGCGTGCGCCATCGCGCCGCCGGGCGGATTGTAGGAGAGCCTGACGTCGAGACGCGTCCGACGGGCGTCCACTGGGTCGAACCGAATCACGCCGGCGTGTTCGACCGTGCTGCCCTCCATCGTTTTCCATGCCAGCAGGCGATCCTGGACGCGGTCGGTGAGAACCGTCACAAAATCGATCGGGATAGCTGCGGCGGATACCGTCCAGCGCCACTGGCCTGGCTGTTTGGTTGTTCTGACGTCACGTACGTGACGCATGACGGTCGGCAGATTCGCCGGATTCTCCCAGAACGCAAACACCCGATCGACCGGCAGATCCACAGTAATCGTCTTCTGCAGATCGATGGCTCGACGCCCAGCCCCAACGCCAACGAGACGACGAAATGGCAGATTTGTCGCGGCGCGAGCGATCATCGCCGCGCCGGCCGCAGCGAGCCCGACGCCCGTGCGATCGCGACGTATGACACCGGCGCCGACGAGCGCGGCACCCGATCCCGCGATGATGGCGCGGGTGGCCGGCGCCCAGTTGCGCTGAAGAATGTCGGGTCTCGGCATCCGCGTACCCGGCGAGGTGCTTTCGGAAGAGGGTTCGTGGGCAGGCTGGATATGGCTGTCGAATCGCGTCTTCACGTTCTTCACGCCGACGACGGTGCGCACGGCGTTCACGACTCGGTTTTTCTCGGCGGCCGGGATCGGGCCATCGAGCGTGACATGACCCGCGTGGACCTTCACTGTGATCGGGTGCGGATGCGAAACGACGCGCCCCAGCGCGCTGTGCACACGTTCTTCAAGTACGACGTCGTCCGGCGGCTCCCGATGAAATCGGTGCCGGGTGGTCGCAACGATGCCCCGTGTTCGGTTGGCCAGGTCGCGCCGAACGGTTGAGGTCCCCCTGAATGCCTGGTGTTTGAGGTGAACAGCCGCGTCGGCGAGTCGATGCCGCCGTCGATTTCCAGAGATTGGGTCAAATAGAAAGGCTGCAGCAGCACCTGCGCCGAAGGTGCCGATCCACATCGTGCGGTGTCGCATAGAGCACCTCGATAGGCTTGATGGAACCCGGACTCATTCGTGGGCCGGTTCCGATGAGTGGAGCAAGCACGGTGCCGAAGCCTCGCCCGCGCCCCGTCCGGAGCCTCGGCCAACGCGAAGAACCGCCGACTGTTCCGTTGCCGGACCCAAAGCCCACACCACCATATACCACTGACACACGTGGCGGCTTCAGCTAGCACTCATCGAAGAGCCGGCTCCCTCCGCTTGTCCCGTGCTCGCAGCGTAACCGGCGCGTAATAGAGGCCAAGCAGGTCGCGATTCCACCACCGGCCTGTCCGCCGACGTTCGTCGGGCGTTGTGAACCGGTACGTGTAGTACACCGCTCGCAGATAGTGTGGCGGCTGTGCGGGGAATGGATCTGTTTTCAACAGATCGAGGGTTGCTCGATCGCCTTCCAGGAGCCTCACGAGCAGGGCTGTGAACCACGGATGATCGTCGGGCCCACTCATGGCCGCGAACCACATCAGCCAGTCCAGGCGCAGATGATAGGGTGCGATCTGCGGCGGCAGGCGCGAGATATCCCCGGGTTTGCCTTTGAATTCGTACTCCCGCCACACGGTCGCCGCGTGAGCGTTTCCGCATCGGTGCCCTCAATCACTATCTCGTGTCGCGTTCGGGTGATGCTGCCGGACGCACCGTACGTGTTCACGAGGTGCACGGGATTGAATGAATAGTTCATCAACTGTTGCGGCGAACGCATGTTCACGATCGGAAGCAACAGATATGCTCATGTTCAGCGCTCGGGCGTGGACGTAAACGTGGTGGTGCAGTCGCGCCGATCAGTCGTCGTCGAGCTGAGCCGACGGTGAAGGCAGCGCCGGAGCACTGCATCTCAACGGCGACCGCGGCGGTCGGTCGGTTCTCGTGTAGAGTTGCTCCACGGATTTGACCTGAAGTGAACAGGCTTCGCACATTTTGCAATATGGTCACACGCGCTGGGCTGTGCCTCCTCTGCGCGACGATTGCCGCCTGTTCGTCACCGACGCCGACGCCAGCCCCTGCGCAAACGACCAATGCCACGCAGGCTGCCGTGCTCTGGGG
>JBKPDW010000494.1:0-7188 GCA_046728115.1 Acidobacteriota bacterium
GGGCCGCAGGAGCTGTTCATCTACACGCTCACGAAAACCGGCCGCGTCGAGACGACGAACTACCGCACGGTGAAGCTGCCGAGCGGCAGCGAGCTGCCGCAGCTCCTGCGTGGAAAGCGGATCGGCGGCGCACGGATCGCACCAGCGCATGTCCCACGCGTATTCGAGGAACAACGGCCGCATCTCCTGCTGCTCGACCTGACGCGTGAACATCGCGGTGTAGAACCGCGCGAACTCGCCCTGCTCTTTCAGGTACACGGGCAGGTCCATCCCCGACGGCAGCTTCACCGTCCGATAGTTCGTCGGCTCGACGCGTCCGTTGCGCGTCAGCGCGTAGACGAACAGGTCCTGCGCGCCGTCCGCGTTCACCATGCCGAGGCGGATCGGCAGCATGAACTTCGGCGATTCGTACGCGACCTGCAGCGGCCGCAGGTACGAGAATCCGAGCTTCGCCTGCTCGGAGAGATTCACCTTCGCCACGAAGAAGCGCATGTTCTGCTTCAGGTAGCTGGCGATGACCGGTGACGCGCCAGTTGGAATCTTGTAGCCGTTCTCGCGCAGCCAGGTTTCGAGGCCGGTGCTCTGCTGCGCGGACAGAATGAGGATGTCGTACTCGCCTACGGTGTATTGCGCCTCGATCGTCACGCCCAGACTCCTGGCTCGCGCGGTTGAGTCCATCATCATCGATTTCGCCATGACTTGCGGAGCCCCTGCCGCCATTTCGCGCAAGGTCATGCGACACGGATTCTCATCGTAGTACTCGACCAGCCGAGGCGCGGAATACGCATCCAGATGGTCCACGAGCGTCTTGTCGCCCACATGAATCTGTTCGCGGTGGAGGAACGTGGGAACCGGAATCACGACCGCGAACTCCTTCAGGCTCCCCTTGAAATCGTTCGCCATCGTGACGACGGTCCGATCGCCGTCGCGCACGAGGACGATCTGCGAGGCTTTGTTGAACAGCCTCGTGTCCGCCTTCGAAACGTAGAAGCCGCAGAAGCCAAGAAGGCTTGGCGTCGACCACGTGATCAACGTCGCGAACACTGCACTGAACACCAGCCGTTTCATACCGCGCTCCTTTCCACCCAGACTGTTCGTCCTGCTTCTCCTGCCTGGCCGGCCCACCCGGCCGTGCCTGGTTCTGCTGTTCCTTCCGCTTTTCCGGCCCGTCTCGCCCCGCCTGCCCAGACGTACCGATCACCAGGCAGCAGGCGATCGACGAACGGCACAGCCATCGAACACGCCGCCAGCGACCAGAGCAGCCCGTTCGTTCGGAAGAGCCGAAACTGCACCTGCCAGGCGCCGATGGCCACGCACGCAGCGAAGAGCACGCGACCGGCTCTCGAATCTGGTGTGGTCTTCGGATCCGAAATCATGAAAAACGTGAAAAGCAGAAGCGCACCGCTCTGCAATCGGTGCAGCGGGATCGCGAGCGGTTCGTTCAAGTACAGCGAACGCCCGAACAGCAACGCGCAGTAGAAGCCGATGAACGCATAGGTCACATCGCTGCGCGACGCGCGATTCACGACGATCGATCCGAGGCACGCCATGAGAAACGCGAAATGCGCCGCTGACCCCCATTGCGCGGGTGCAACCCATACCTGGTCGGTCAGCATCAGCATCGCCACGAGCCCGCCGTTGGTCGGATTGAAGATGTGCTTGCCGCGGAAACGGATCAGGAACTTTCCCGCCACGGTCAGCATCGCCGCGAGCACGTCCAGTTCCGGTCGATTCGTTCGCAGCAGCAGGCACAGCGAGAGTCCTGAGATCAGGGCGCTTTTGACGTTGAACGGTATGCGCGTTGCCGGACCGTGCGATGAACGACCCGCAGACAGGACATCGCAAATCGCCTGCGTGGCGACGGCCGCGGCAAGGATCAAAGCCGCTTGGGCTGGCGAAATCCCGAACTGGAGCCACACCATCCCGTACACGAGCAGTGCGGCGAGGACTCCAATTTGATACAGCCGCGGGTCGACCATACCGTCTCCTTATGAAGGGAGAACGATCGACCTCCGATTTCTTGCAGCCGGGTGTTGACGGCCCGCCCCGCGCGTAGCAGCATCGGTCCGTATGCGCCGGAGCCGAAACCACTTCCCGTGGTTGGCCGATGCCTGGCAGGACCTCCGGTTCGGCGCGCGGACACTCCGGAAGAGTCCCGGCTTCACGGCCGTCGCCGTTTTGACGCTGGCGCTGGGCGTTGGCGCCAATACCGCGATTTTCAGTCTCTTCGACGCAATCCTGCTGCGGCGACTCCCCGTCCGGGACCCGGGTCGCCTCGTGCTGTTCAGCGACAGCATCAGCGAGGGGACGATGACCGGCAACCCTCCCAAGGGCCGCTGGGAGTTGTTCTCGGTCGCGGCGTATGACTCGCTGCGCAATCAGCGGCTGCCGTTCGACTCGCTCGCGGCCACTCGGAGCGGTCGCAGCGCCATTTCCGTTCATCTGAGCGGCGGCGCTGCGCGGGCCGAGCGAGCCGACGCACATCTTGTATCCGGCACGTATTTTCAGACGATGGGCGTCGAGGCGGCGCGTGGACGCACGCTGACGGGGGACGACGACCGGCCGAGTGCGCCACCAGCGGTGGTGGTCAGTTACGCATTCTGGCAGCAACAGATGCACGCGGACCCCGCCGCCGTCGGCTCCATTGCGATTCTGAACAACACAGCCGTCACCATCGTCGGCGTAGCGCCGAGCGAATTTTTCGGGGAACGCATCCGCCGCGCGCCAGATTTCTGGGTGCCGCTCGCCTTCCAGCCGCAGATCGACCTGCGCCCGTCGTATCTGGATCGCACCGATGCCTTCTGGTTGACGCTCGTCGGCCGACTCGCGACCGGCGCGACACGCGAGCAGGCGCAGGCGACGGCGACAGCGGCGTTGCGCCAGTTTCTCCGGGGCAGCGAGGGGATGCCGAGTCGCGAGCGCGATCGGGAAATCCAGGAGTCGCGCGTGGAGCTGAACGATGGGGCGTCGGGCATTTCCGCTGCACGCTTCCGGTACTCCGCGCCGCTGCACGTGCTGCTCGCCGCCGTGGGACTCGTCCTGCTGATCGCGTGCGCGAACGTCGGGAATCTGTTGTTGACGCGCGCAACGATGCGACAGACGGAGATTTCGGTTCGCATGGCGCTCGGCGCCAGCAGGACTCGACTAGCCCGGCAGGTGCTCACCGAAAGCGTGTTGCTCGCGCTTATGGGCGCTGCTGGCGGCGTCCTGCTCGCACGATGGATCATCGATGCGCTGATTGGTCTCGTCGCGGCGAGAGGATCACCCATTCAGGCCACGATCAGCGCGCCGGTGCTAGCGTTCACGCTTGGCGCGACGATCGCGGCGGCTGTGCTGTTCGGCCTCGCGCCCACCGTATTCACGTGGCGTCAGAGCCTTGTCGCCGCGATCAGGTCAGGTCCCGCCGCGAGCCGCAACCGATTGGGCACCGCTCACATCCTGGTCTCCGCGCAGATCGCCACCTCGCTGGTGCTGCTCGTCGCCGCCAGCCTGTTCGCGCGCAGTCTGCTCAATCTCGAGCGGCAGCCATTGGGATTCGACCCAACGCATGTGGTCCTGGCGCGGATCAACCCGCGGCTCGCCGGCTACAAACCCGAAACCGTGGGCAGCCTGTATCGAAGGCTGTACGATCGTCTGAGCGCGCTGCCCGGCATCGGAAGCGTCACGCTCGCCCGCTACAGTCCGCTGGGCGGCAGCCGCAGTGTGACCAGCGGAAGGGTCGAGGGCTACTCGCCTGGACCCGACGAACCCGTCTCGCTCGAAGCCATTCTCGTTGGACCGAACTATCCCGAAACGCTCGGCATGCCGCTGCTCCAGGGTCGACCAATCAATTCGGCCGACGCCGCAGGCACACCGAAGGTTGGCCTCGTCAACCAGGCATTCGTCCGTCAGTACTTCGCGCGCGAGAATCCGATCGGTCGGCATTTTGGTCTGAGCGGCTCGACCGGCCCGGCCGACATCGAAATCGTCGGCGTAGTAGCGGACGCACAGTTTCACGACGCGCGAGATGTCGTCAAGCCAATCGTGTTCCCTGCGCTTCTGCAGGACGCCAGTCAGTTCGCGCTCGACTGCGAGATTGCCGTGCGCGCGACCGATCCCGCCGGCACTCTTCCCAACGTCATTCGCCGTGCGATCGCCGATGTCGATCCGGACCTGCCCACGAACGAACCGCGCCTGTTACGCGAACAGGTCGCATCCACGTTCGACAGCCAACGGCTGTCGGCCCGCCTGGTCGGCTTCTTTGGAGCCCTGGCGCTGATGTTGGCGTGCATAGGTTTGTACGGCACCGTCGCGCAAGCGGTGACGCGTCGCACGGCGGAGATCGGCGTGCGGATGGCGCTCGGCGCCGACTATCGTGACGTGCTCATGCTCGTGGTGCGTCAGGTGGCGGTGTTGATGATCGTCGGGCTAGCGGTCGGAATTCCCGCTGCGTTCGCGGCGGCGCGCCTGATCACCAGTCAACTGTTCGGATTGTCAGCAGCCGATCCAACATCGTTCGCGCTCGCTGTCGGGACGCTGATCGTTGCAGGTATCGTCGGTGGCTTCGTGCCTGCGCGACGCGCGGCACGGGTCGATCCACTGTTGGCGCTTCGGACCGAATAGTAAGGTGGCAGCGCGACGGCTTACAGCCGCGCTTCAACCTACGCCGCGCGCACGTTTTCACCACGCGGGCCCTTCGGGCCTTGCCCGGCTTCGAATGTGACCGCCTGCCCTTCGCGCAAGTCGTCGAAGCGCGTGCCCGTGCAGGCTGAGTTGTGGAAGAAGTACTCATTGCCATCGTCGGCGAGGATGAACCCGAAGCCCTTCTGACTAACCAGCCGTTTGATCGTCCCGCGCATAGCCGCCATACTTCACTCCTCGAGAATCGAACTTACCCGTCGGGTCAGTGTATACCCTCGCGTGAAAAAGGATGCGACTGTTCGCCACGCTTGTGCTGATGATTGGCCAGGCCGTCGGGGGCACTCAACAGCCCCGCTGGACAGCTCCAACGACTGTGCTGACCTGGGTGGATCCGACTGATGCCCCAACGGACGCTGACCGTCTTGTGGAACGAGCGCTAGCGGTCTGGACCGGCGCCACGGGCGGCGCGCTGACGCTGCGGCGGACGACCGCCAAAGCCAATGCGCGGATGCGGGTGCGCTTTGCGCGGGATCCAGGTCTCTATGGCGAAACCCGTCCGCGCATCGATCCGCGCACCGGCGCGATCGTCGGAGCCGACGTCGTCATTGCCACGGGCACCGGCGGCGACGACCCCCTCAACGCGCGCATCGTGATCTATCTCACCGCCCTGCACGAAATCGGTCACGGCATCGGCTTGCGACACACTGACAATTTCGCGGACATCATGTACAGCTTCCGCCGGCCGGATGATGGGGAACGGTATTTCGCGGCATTCCGGCGGAAGCTGCGTTCGCCGGGCGATATCGGATCGCCGCAGGCCAGCGGCCTGTCAGAACACGATCTCGCCGCGGTGCGCGCACTATACAGTCGGTGAACGGCGCCAGTCGGCCAGTCAACGCCTCGCAGGCACGGGCGACTGGTGACCGGCGTCTGGTGACTGGTATAGTGTGGGCAACCATTCCACGCCTACGATTTTGAAGAGGTCACGATGACACGAATAGCAACACGAATTGTCTGGGCTGTCGTCTCCGGCACCGCGGTGGTCGGATTGATGGTGGCGGGCCCGTCCGGGCAAGCGCCCGGTTTCCCATCCACGAAAAACGGTGAGTGGCCCTACTACACGGCCGACGCCAGGGGATCGCGCTATTCGCCGCTCGATCAGATCACTGCGACCAACTTCAATCAGCTCGAGGTCGCGTGGCGCTTCAAGACCGACAACCTCGGCACGCGGCCCGAGTTCAAGCTCGAAGGCACGCCGCTGATGGTCAAAGGCGTAATCTACGCGACCGGCGGTACGCGCCGATCCGTCGTGGCGCTCGATGGGAAAACCGGAGAGCTGATCTGGGTGCACGCGGAGAAGGAAGGCGCGCGTGCCGTCAATGCGCCGCGTCAGCTGTCGGGCCGCGGCCTGTCGTACTGGACAGACGGGAAAGGCGACGACCGCGTCATCTACGTGACTACTGGCTACCGTCTGGTCTCGTTGAACGCGAAGACCGGCGTCCCGGTTCCGAGCTTCGGCACCAACGGCGTCGTCGACATGAAGGTCGGCGCCGTCATCGGCAAGGGCCAGCAGATCGATCTCGAGACCGGCGAGATCGGACTGCACTCGACGCCAACCGTGGCCAAAGACGTGATTATCGTCGGTTCGTCGTTCCGCGAAGGGCTGACCGTCAAGTCACACAACAACACCAAGGGCCTCGTCCGCGCCTGGGATGCGAAGACCGGAAAGCTTCTCTGGACGTTCAACACGATTCCCCGTCCCGGCGAGTTCGGCAACGACACGTGGGAAAAAGAGTCGTGGGCGATCAACGGGAATACAGGCGTCTGGTCGCAAATCACCGTCGATGAAGAACTCGGGCTCGTGTACCTGCCCGTCGAAGATCCGACGTCGGACCTGTACGGCGGGCATCGCCCGGGCAACAACCTGTTCGGCGACAGCCTCGTCTGCGTCGATCTGAAGACCGGGCAGCGCAAGTGGCACTATCAGATCGTCCATCATCCGATCTGGGACTACGACATGCCGGCTGCCCCGCTGCTCGCGGACATCAACGTCAACGGCCGTCCGATCAAGGCGGTTGCACAGGCAACGAAACAGGGCTTCCTGTACGTCTTCGATCGCGTGACCGGTCAGCCTGTCTGGCCGATCGAAGAGAAGCCCGTTCCGCAGACGGACGTGCCCGGCGAGAAGACCAGTCCAACGCAGCCGTTCCCGAGCAAGCCGCCCGCCTACTCGCGCAACGGCGTGCTGGAATCCGACCTGGTGGACTTCACACCCGAGATCAAGGCGCAAGCGCTCGAAGTGGCGAAGCGTTATCGGCTCGGTCCCGTCTTCCTCCCGCCGCTGGTGAGCAAGGCCGAGGGGCCGCTCGCCGCACTCACGGCAGGCACGTTGAGCGGCGGCGTGAACTGGCCGGGCTCGGCGTACGATCCGGAACTTCATGCGTTCTTCACGCACGCGTGCAACGCGTGCATCGCGCCGCTCGGCCTTGTCTCTCCGCCGAAGGAATTCTCGGATCTCGACTACGTGATGGGCACGGCCGGTCAGACGTTCCGTCCGATCGTCGGGGG
>JBKPDW010000495.1:0-8795 GCA_046728115.1 Acidobacteriota bacterium
ACGCTGCACAACACGGCCAGCACTGCCAGCCCGGTATAGCCCGCGCGCACGGCACTCAGGATCACCGCAAACTTTGCCGTAAATCCTGCCGTCGGCGGGATTCCGGTCAGCGATAACAGAAACAGAAACATCACGGCCGCCGTACGCGGTGCGGTTGTCGCCAGACCTCGATAGCCGCTCAGATTTTCGCCGGGCGGCCCGAGCGCGATCACGACGCCGAACGCTCCAAGGGTCATGAACGCATACACGAACGCATAGGTCATCGTCGCTGCAGCGCCGTCGGGCGTTCCCGGAACGAGGCCGAGCAGGGCGTATCCGGCGTGCGCAATGGATGAATATGCAAGCATCCGCTTCATGCGCGACTGCGAGATCGCGAGCACGCTGCCGGTCACCACCGACAGCGCGGCAAGCGCCACGACAATCACCGACCAGATCCGCTGCTCGGGCGCAAAGGCCACGAGGCACACGCGAACGAGCGCAGCGAGTCCTGCTGCTTTCGATCCGGCGGCGAGGAACGCGGCGATCGGAGCGATGGCGCCCTGGTAGACATCGGGAGCCCAGGCATGGAACGGCGCCGCCGCGATCTTGAACGCGAGTCCGCCGGCCACTAGTCCCACACCGGCGAGCAGCAGCGGATGCCGCGTCACACCG
Source organism: Acidobacteriota bacterium (assembly GCA_046728115.1). GTDB lineage: Bacteria > Acidobacteriota > Vicinamibacteria > Vicinamibacterales > CAVVIG01 > CAVSWN01. The sequence goes on from JBKPDW010000495.1 coordinate 652, forward strand.
TTTCGAGACACCGTCGACGCGATCGCCGCAAAGTCGGTTGCACCTGTCACGCCGTACGTGAGAGCGATGCCGTAGAGAAGCAGCGCCGACGCGAACGAGCCGAGGAGAAAGTATTTGATCGATGCTTCGTTGGCGGCGGGCTTGTCGCGCGCAATTCCCACCAGCACGTACGAGCACAACGTCATGAGCTCGAGCCCGAGATACAGGATCAAGAGGTCGAGCGCCGCAACCGCAAGCATCATTCCCGTCGATGCGAGGAGGAGCAGCGCGAAGTATTCGGCCGGCGGGATGTGCTCCGAGTCGAGGTGCCTCACCGACAGGAGCGCGGCCAGCGCGAGGTTTGCTGAAAACAGGAGGCTGAAGAATCGCGCGTATCGATCGCTGGCGATTGTCCCGCCGAATCCGATCATCGACGTTGCCGGCGGGAACACCCAGAGCGAGCAGGCCGCGGCGACGGCCGCGACGACGACCCAAGGGGCGGCAGACCGTGCACGTCCGACACGGCGCGCGACGAGGATGAGCACCACGGCTGTGCCGCTCAGAATCAGCTCCGGAAGAAGGGCGATCAGCGCCGTCACATGCCCACCGCGATCCCGACCTGCGCCGACGCGACCAGGAGCTGCGCCACCGAGACTCGTAGAAAACTCAAGACCGACTCCGGGTAGAGACCGATCGTCAGTGCGAGAGCGGCCATTGGCGCCAGCGTCGCCACCTCGCGGAGGTCGAGCTCCAGCCGCAGCGCTTGCAATCCCGGCTTCACCTCGCCAAGCGCGACGCGGTAATACAGCCACAGGATGTAGGTCGTCCCCAGCGCCACGCCCCACACCGCCATCACCCCGTACCACGGCCGGATGTCGAAAGCGCCGCTGATGATGAGAAACTCTCCGACGAACGAATTCAGACCGGGCAGTCCGGCCGCCGCCAGACAGAAAAACGCCAGAAACGTCGAATAGACCGGCGCGAGCTTCGCCACCCCACCGTATGCGACGATCTCGCGCGTGTGCGTGCGCTCGTAGATCATGCCGACGCACAGGAACAGCGCGCCGGTGACGATTCCATGGTTCACCATCTGGAGGACTGCGCCCTCGACGCCATTTCGATTCAAGGAAAAGATCCCCAGCGTCACGAATCCCATGTGGCTGATGCTCGAGTACGCGATCAGGCGTTTGAAATCGGTCTGAGCAAGCGTGACGTACGCGCCGTACACGATTGCCAGCGCCGACAGCGCCAGCATCGGCGTGCGGAAAAGCCGCACGGCGTCGGGAAGGATCGGCAGCGCAATCCGCAGCAGCCCGTAGCCGCCCATCTTGAGGAGAATTCCCGCGAGGATCACGCTGCCCGCGGTCGGCGCCTCGGTGTGGGCGTCCGGCAGCCAGGTATGCACCGGAAACATCGGCACTTTGACGGCGAAGGCTGCGGTAAAGGCGACGAACAGCCACGATTGCAGCTGAGGGCTCGGCCTCATCGTCGCCAGCGCTTCGAAGTCGAGCGTGCCGTTCGTTCGGAGGAGCGTGATCAGACCGACGAGCATCAGCACACTGCCGGCGAGGGTAAAAAGCAGGAACTTGATCGCCGCGTGGATGCGGCGCGGACCTCCCCAAACACCGATGAGGAGGAACATCGGAACGACCATCAGCTCCCAGAACACGTAGAAGAGAAAAAGATTCGTCGCAGCAAAGAGCCCGATCATCGCGGTCTCGGCCAGGAGCAGCGCGGCGTAGAACTCGCGCACCCGGACCTGGACGGCGGTCCACGACGCGCCCACGCACAGCACGCTCACCACCGTGGAGAGAAAGATGAAAGGCAGACTGATGCCGTCGATGCCCATGCTGTACGCGACGTTCCAGGATGGAATCCAGGGAACGGCTTCGACGAACTGCATGCCGGTCGAGGTCTTGTCGAAGTGCAAGTACAGCGGAACCGAGACGGCCAGGGTCGTCAGCGACCCGGCCAGCCCCAGCCACCGCGCGGCCCGCGCACGGCACAGAAGGATCGCCGCTCCTGCCACCAGCGGCAGAAACGTGATCACGGTGAGAATCGGGTACGTTGTCACAAACCGAACACCGCAAACGCGACAACCGCCAGGATGCCCGCGGCCATGATGAGCGCGTACCGTTGGACATGCCCGGTCACGGCGAGCGTAAGATCGCGACTGATCTCCTCCGTCAGCCGGCCGATGCCGACCATCATCGCGTCGACGCCGCGGAGATCGATATCGCGCAGTCGCGCCCCGACGCCCAGTACGAACCGCTGGATCACCACGTCGGAGATTCGGCCCACGGAGCCTTCGAGGCGCGCGAGCGCGCCCTGGGCAAGGTTCTGAACCGCAGCGCCGCCTCGCCTGTAGAACCAATCGGTATCGAGGCTGACGACCGGCTCGGGGTCCAGCTGTTTGAGCAACAGGAAGAAGCCGAGCGCAGTGAATCCAAGCAGTCCCAGCGTCGCCGCGACGTGTCGCACGGTGTACGGGATGTAATCCACTCGATACGGCAGCTGCGAATACAGCACGACCGGCAGCACGCCGATGACGACGCATGCTGCTGCGGCGAGTCCCATCGCTACGAGCATATTCCGTGGCGGCTCCTCCGCTCGGACGCCGCGGTCCCTTCCGAAGAACATGTAATAAGGCAGCTTGAGCCCGGTGTGCAGGAACGTCCCTGACGAGGCCAGCGTGAGCAGCAGGAAAATCGGCGCTCGGTGCGACTCACCTGCAGCTGAAACGACCATCGACTTGGTGACGAACCCGCTGAAGAGCGGCACTGCGGAAATCGCGAAGGCACCAACCATGTACAGGGACAGAGTGACGGGCATCGTTCGGTACAGCCCGCCCATGTCGCTCAGCTTTCGCAGGCCGGTCACCTGCAGGACCGCGCCAGCTCCCATGAAAAGCAGCGCCTTGTAGAGGATATGCGCGAAGGCATGGGCGGTTGCGCCGTTCAGCGCGAGCTCGGTGCCGAGTCCTACGCCGCAGACCATGTAGCCCACCTGGCTGATTATGTGATATGCGAGCAATCTTCTGGCGTCGTTCTCGAGGACGGCGTACACGACGCCGTACACCGCCATCGCCGCTCCCCACCACACCAGAATCTCGGTGCCGGCGAATCCTCGAATCAACGCGTAGACTGCGGACTTCGTGGTAAAGGCGGTGAGAAACACCGCGCCGGTTGCCGTGGCTTCCGGATAGGCGTCTGGCAGCCAGGCACCGAGGGGCGGCACCGCCGCGTTGACGAGGAAGGCGATCAGGATGAACGTGAACGCCGCGCTTCCGGCATAAGGCGACAGATCGCCGAAGCTGAGCGACCCGGTGCGCGACCAGTGGAGCACGATGCCCGCCAGCAAACACAGTCCGCCGAAAACGTGAACGAGCACGTAGCGGAATCCGGCGGCGACCGCAGCAGGCTGTCGGCGCAGCAGCACGAGGAGCGCGGCCGACAGCGCCATCAGCTCCCAGAACAGGAACAGCGACAGGAAGTCCCCGGCGAAGACCGCTCCAAGCGCAGCTCCTGCGTACGTCAGCGCAGCCACATGCTGTGCATCATCGTTTACATGCAGCGAATAGACCATCCCGATGAGCGCAACGAGGGCGAACACGTATGAGAAAACCAGAGCCAGCCTGTCCGCGCGGCCGAATATCAGGTCTTGTCCGAGGAAGCGCACGACACCATACGTTCCCGGTTGAATCAGGAGGCAGTCGACCAGTGCCGCGGCCGGCAGCAGGATCATGACAGTTCGCTTCGCGCGTCCCTTGCAGAACGGAAGGATCCACGCGCCGGCGATCAGCAGCAGCCCCGGATGGATCCACTCAGGAGTCATAGTAGTTTTCAGGACGCGTGAGCCACAGTTTCCCCAAGAGCTTCGAGACGATGATGATCAGGAGGCAGGAGACCAGCCCGTAGATTGAGCCCCACGCCGGAATGTCTTCGAACCAGAAATGCGCGGGGTCCGCGCGAAAGACGAGTGGTCCCGCAATTTCGCCAAGGGCGACCATCGCCAGACCGGCGTAGAACCAGCGCTTGACCGTCACGGCAACACCTTTCCCGCAAGCGCCAGCACGGGATTCGGATACACGCCAAGAATCAGCGTGGCCAGTGCGGTCACACCCAGCGGAACGACCATCCATGGCACTTCGGCGACGGTATCGGACGGCGAGCCGGCGGGCTCTTCTTCGAAATACGCCCTGAACACGATCGGGCCGAGGTAGGCGGCGTTGAGGAGCGAGCTGACGAGCAGCACCGCGAGCAGCCACACGTTTCCACGCTCGAGCGATCCCACGGCCAGGTACCACTTCGAGATGAAGCCGCATGCGAGAGGAATCCCGACGAGACTCAACGACGCTGTCGCAAACGCCGCCATCGTCCACGGCATTCGTTTGGCGAGGCCCGACATCTGACTGACCTCGGTCTTGTGCGTCGAAACGTAGATCGACCCGGCGCACAAAAAGAGGGTGATCTTGGAGACCGCGTGATTGGTGATGTGCGCGATGCCGCCCAGGATTCCGCTCGGTGTGAGCAGTGCGGCGCCGAGAACAATGTAAGAAAGCTGGCTGACGGTTGAAAATGCCAGCCGCGCCTTCAGGTTGTTCTGGCCAAGGGCCAGCAACGACCCTCCCAGAATCGTCACGGCAGCGACGACCAGCGCCAGCTTGTCTGCGCCGAGCGATCGCATGGCGGCGGGACCGAACACGAACAGGAACACGCGAAGCGTGGAGAAGACTCCGGTCTTCACCACGGCCACGGCATGCAGGAGCGCGCTGACCGGAGTCGGAGCGACCATCGCCGCCGGCAGCCAGCTGTGCAGCGGCATCACCGCACTCTTGGCGAACCCGAACAGGAACAACGCAAAGACGATGAACAGCAGCGTCGGCTCGGCGGCGAGCGCCGATTCTGGCAAAATACCGCCCTTTCGGAACTCGAGGGTTCCTGCCACGTTGTAAGTGAGGATCAGGGCCGTCACGAGAAACAGCTTGGCAGCGCCGAGCAGGTAGACGACGTACTTCCGCGCGCCCGCCACGGCTTCGGCCGTTTCCTTGTGACCGACGAGCGGGAATGTGGCCAGCGTCAGCGCTTCATAGAAAAGGAACAGCGTGAAGAGGTTGGCGGAGAACGCCACGCCCATCGTGGCCGACAGCGCCAGTGCGAAGCACGCAAAATAGCGCGTCTGCGCGTGCTCGCGGAGTGAGCGCATGTAGCCGATCGAATAGAACGACGTGGCGATCCAGAGGAGCGATGCTCCCAGCCCGAAGAGCACGCCAAAGCCATCGGCGCGGAATGCGAGCTCGACTCCGGGCAGGATTCGAAAGAGCACGCACTCCGGCGTCCTGCCCGCCAGGACATCCGGGATGATCGATATCACGAACGCCGCCTGCAGCACGCCGGCGGCGACGGACCAGAACTCCCGCAGGTTCGCCCGGCGCTCGCCCGTACTGGCAATGAGCAAAGCTCCCACTGCCGGCGCGAGCACTGCGAACAGAGGACAAATCGAGGTCACCACCTCAGCTCCGTCAGCTGCTCGACGTTCATGCCCGGCCGTGTTCGAGCAAGAGCGAGCACCAGACCCAAACCGACCGCGGCCTCCGCCGCCGCGACGGCGATGACGAAGAGCGCGACGATCTGACCGCGCGAATCGTGCAGATGCTGGCTGAAAGCGGCCAGACTGACGTTGACCGCGTTCAGCATGATCTCGATCGACACGAGCATGAGGATGATGTTGCGCCGGCCGAGGAAGCCGACGAGCCCAATCGCAAAGAGCACGGCGCCAAGCCCCACGCAGGCGCCGACCGGCACCATCAGGCACCGGCCTTTCTCTTTGCTACGACGACCGCGCCGACGATGGCCGCGAGGAGGATGAGCGACGCGATTTCGAACGGCAGCGTGAACTGGGTGAAGAGCGCGTATCCAACCGCCGAAAGGCTGCCCGGCGAAGGATCCGTCGCGGCGCGCTCCGCGGTCGGTACCAGACCGGAATCGCGCGCGAACCAGGCGAACGCGGCGAAGCCGAGGCCGGCGGCCGCGCACAGCGGCCAGTGCGCGCCAAAGCGCGGCTCGGCCGTCTCGCCAGGCAAATCGAGGAGCATCTGGAAGAAGAGGTAGAAGACGAGGATGGCGCCCGCGTACAGGATCACCTGGACCGCGGCCAGGAATTCCGCTCCCGCGAGCAGGAAAATGCCTGCCACGTTCAGAAACAGCGCGAGCACCCAGAGCATGCTGTGGATCGGATTTCGGCGAGTGACGGCCAGGAGGGCGCTGGCAATGCTCGCGGCCGCTAGGCAATAGAAGGCGATGTGTCCCGCAATGATCGGCATATACCCTGACGCGCGGCCAGCTACATTCCAGGCTGCAGTCGGTTTATCTCTCTTTTGTTCTTGCTCCCTCTCCTCGCGACGGCGACACCGGCGGTGCCGACGAATTGACGACGACTGACTCTGAGCTCGCTCCGTACAGGCTCATCACGCACATCTACCCGGGGTATTTCCCGCAGATGTAGTCCTCAAGCTGATGAATCACGCCATCCTGCGCCGTGATGATCCAATGGACCAAATCGCCAATCGACACCAGCCCCACAACCGCAGCGCCGTCCACGATCGGAATGTGCCGGCAACGGTTGGCTGTCATGCAGTACATGCACTCGTCCACCGTCGTCTGCAGCGTCGCCGTGACGACCGGAGTGGACATGATCTCGCGGACTTTCATCTCCCGCGAGGAGCGGTCCTTCAGCACCACTTTGCGCGCGTAGTCGCGTTCGGAAAACATGCCGACGAGCGTGGTGCCGTCGATGACAGGGAGGGCTCCGATGTCCTCCTCGGCCATTTTGAGCAGAGCTTCGTAGACGGTTACGTCGGGTGCGACGGAGTGGACGTGGACTCCCTTCGCCTTGACGATGCGCTCGACCGAATCGGTCAACTTCACGGCAGCCCTCCCCCGAATGAGAACTGGGACGAGGATTTTGCTTTCCGTGCCTACGACGCGCCGAACGGATTCCGACGGTTGCTCTTCGCTCCAGCCTTCACAGCACTCGGAACTCGACCGCGCTCCGAGCGTTGCCTGTGCGGCGGACGTCTGCGGGTTTAACGCGGCACAGAGCGAGTTGTCAAGAGGGAACTTCGGGAGTGCGCTTGGGGCGGCCTGCGATGGCCCGGTTGGCGTGCCCGTTTATCAGGCCTTCCGTGAACGCCGGACGTTCACGATTGCTCACAAAGCGAGCTAGTCCCTCCGAAGCGCGTCGAGCGGATTCAAGGCGGCGGCGCGCCGCGCCGGCAGCCAACACGCGAGCAGCGCGATCGCGAGCAGCATTACCGTGGTGACGCCAAAGACCGCGGAATCGCGTGGGCTGACACGATAAAGCAGCGACTCGATGAGCCGACCGCCGGCGAAGGCGATCGCGAGGCCACCTGTGATCCCCGCCACCGCTACGATACCTCCTTGCCGCACGATCATCCGTGCAATATTTCCTGGCTCCGCGCCGAGGGCCAGGCGGACGCCGATTTCACCGGTCCGCTGAGTGACGATGTAGGACATCGCGCCATAAATGCCGACGACCCCGAGTGTTAGCGACACTCCGGCCGCGACTGACAGCAACACCATCGTGAATGCGATTTGCGCCGCAGCATTGTCAAGGATGTCCTGCAGCGTGCGCACCTGCCCGAGCGCAAGCTTCGAATCAAGTTCGTCAATCGCACGGCGCACGGGTTCGGCAAACGATCCGGGTGTCAGGGCCGTGCGCACCACATAGTTCATGGCGTCCAGGCGCGGCGCCATGTTCACATTCCGCGAAGCGAATATCGGCATGTACAACTGCGGGAACGGACTCGCCTCCGCGAGCCCAAAGATTGGCGTATTCGCGACAACGCCCGCAATGGTGAGCCAGTCGGGCGGACCCTTCGCGAGCGACGGGTTCCCGAGCCTGATACGTTGGCCAATCGGATCCTGACCTGGGAATGCGATGCTGACGAGCGCCTGGTTGACCACCACGATGGGCTCCTCGCGGTCGATGTCGCTCCGGTCGATCCCGCGACCACGGAGTACGTTTGTCCGCATCGTCTCGAAAAAACCGCCGTCGATCGCACGAATCGCAACGAAGGGCGCTAACGCACCAGGAGGGAACGAGTGGCCTTCGATGAACAGCGGACCGCCCTGACAGAGTTGCTG
>JBKPDW010000496.1:0-8363 GCA_046728115.1 Acidobacteriota bacterium
CCGAACGCGTCGGTTCACGTCACGTCGCCGGCGCTGATTGGCGGACCTGCTTCCACGCTCACGAATGAAAAAGGTCAGTTCCGGTTTGCGTCCCTGCCAGCCGGCGAGTACACCCTCGAAGTCGAACTGGCGAGCTTCGCACAGTATCAGGAGGACAGCATTTCAATTGAGGTCCAGGGAAGCGCCGAGCGGACGGTGATTCTGAAAGTGGGCAGCATCGCCGAGTCAATTTCGGTTGAAGCTGGAACGATTGTCGATCAGCAACGAACCGGCTTCGCCAACCGGTTCGGACAGGACGCGCTCAGCGCAATTCCCGTTCGACGCTTCAGCATGTTCGATCTGATTCGAGCCACGCCGGGCGTGTCGCCCACGTCGGCTTCGAGCGGTGCTGATCCCAGCGTGTCCGTGTTCGGTTCGAGCGTGAACGAGAACCTGTACCTGCTGGACGGCACCAACTTCACATGCCCGTGCTCCGGAGGTCCACAGCCACAGCCGGACGTCGACGTGATCCAGGAAGTACACGTTGATTCGCTGGGTGCGTCGGCGGAATTCGGCAATATCCAGGGCGGTGTGTTCAACGTTGTGACCAAACAAGGCGGGAACCTGTTTGCGCCGGATCTCTCGTACTACGGCCAGACGCAGAGCCTGACCAGCCAGCCGGTTGACCTCACCTGCCCGCGTTGTAGTGAGCCGACGACCGAGTATACGCGCGTGCGATATCGAGACTTCACGGCACATCTTGGTGGACCTCTCGTAGCCAATCGTGCCTGGTTCTTCGCTGGTTATCAGTACTTGCGCGACTCGGATAGCCAGCCGGGCACGGATCCGTTGTTCCCTCGCACCGCCAAGTACGACAAAGCGTTCGGCAAAGTGACATGGCAGATCAATCAGCGTATGCGGTGGATGAGCAGTTTCCACGACGAGTTCTGGACCGTCCCCCAGCGGCCCACCCTCGCGCAGCCATTTCCAGTGACTCTCGTTCCGAGCGGAACGCGCCCCACAGGAACGTTCGGCCAGCTGACCGACACGCTGACGAACAACACGCTGCTGGACGTGCGCGTCTCCCGCTTTGCCGCACCCACTACCAACGATCCCGCGACCGGAGACCGCACGACTCCCAACCACGTGGACTTGGCAACCGGAATTCAAAGCGGCGGCCCGCAGGGATTCGGTGCCGGCAGATTGGAACGGACGACGGTGGCCGCGAGTCTCAGCGAATTTCGACCGTTTCTCGGCGCCGATCACGAGATGAAGGTCGGCGCCCAGGTCGAAAACGGACGGAACGCCGGGTGGACGGCCTTTCCAGGCGGCGTCGTGAGCTATACGGATAATGCAGGTCAGCCGGTTCAGGCAACGTTCCGCCAACCGGCAACCAGCGGCGGCGAGTTCATCACGACGGGACTGTACGCGATGGACACCGTCCGATTTGCCGGTCGGTTCACTGCAAGTCTTGGGCTGCGTTTCGATCACGATCGCGCGATTAGCCCTGATCTGCCCGCGCATGACGCGCAGGGGAACGAAACCGGAGTGACGATCCGTGGTCTCGGAACGCTGTATACCTGGAATGTCCTCTCGCCGCGGCTCGGCCTCTCGGCGAGGCTCACCGCCGATGGGAGGACGATGCTCCGAACGACCTTTGGTCGCTTTCATCAGGGGATCCTCACCGGTGAGCCTTCGGCCGTGCATCCCGGATTGACGCCGGCAACAACGGCCGCCTTCGATCAAGCGACGGGGCAATACTCGCGCATCATCTCGGTGGTGGATCCAAAGGTCAACCTCCAGCTCGATCCACACACGAAGTCTCCCCAAACCGACCAGTTTGGCATTGGGGTGGAACGCGAACTTGCCAGGCGCCTCTCAATCGCCGCCTCGTACGTGCACAAGGACGGCAGCGACTACATCGGCTGGACGGACACGGGCGGCATTTACCAGGCGAGCACACGAACGCTGCAGAACGGCCAGGTTGCACCGGTGCGCGTGCTCACGAACGGCACCGCAGCACGCCGCTTTTTGCTGACGAACCCTTCAGACTATTTCCTTCGTTACAACGGAATGGTCCTGACCGTTGATAAGCGTTGGTCGGATAGCTGGCAAGCGCTCGCGTCCTACACGCTTTCAAAGACGGAAGGTCTCCAGCCGTCCAGCGGCTCGTCACCCGGTCAAGGGCAGTTCAGCTCCACGTTCGGCGGCAACCCGTTCGGCCGCGATCCGAACACGCTCACGAACGCAACCGGGAGGCTGTCTGACGATCGGACCCATGTGTTTCGTGTGATGGGCTCGCTGCCGATTCCCAGGACAGGAATTGTTTTTGCGAGCAATTTCCAATACCTGACGGGACTCCCTTGGGCGGCGACGGCGCAGGTTTCACTACCCCAGGGCCTCACACGACTCCTTCTGGAGACCCCGGGAACCCGTCGCTTGTCTTCACAGACGCTCATGGACGTTCGGCTGTCCAGAACAATCGAGCTCGCGCGCAAGACTCGAATCGAAGTGCTCGTCGATGTCTTCAATGCGTTCAACAGCACTGCCGAAGAACGGCTTGCCGATGACAATCTCTTCAGCCAGAATTTTGGTCGTCCCAGCGTCTTCGTCGATCCCCGACGGGCGATGCTCGGCGTCCGATGGTCATTCTCGCAGTAGCGAGGAAGCACGCAATCCGGAATTGCGATTCAACAGCCAGAAGGAGCAGTCATGCAGACAGACCGCGGGCGCCTCACAGCAGTACGCAGAATTCTTCCGATGGCCGTGCTGTGTGCCTCCACAGTAGGGTGTTCGGGACGTGCAGCACGCAGCGTCGATCGGTTCTATGGCATCGTCAACAGCCCCGCCGCCGACGGCAAGCTCGTGTCGATCGAGGTCCGCGATCAGAATGACGTCACGATTACGCCGATCGGGGCGATCGGCACGTTTGGCTGCACGTCGGTTGCGCTCTCCAGCCAGGGGACCTTGTACAGCGTCTGCGGCCCGAGTGACTTCGTTGATTCACAACATAAATACGGCTGCATGACGCCGGGACCGCAGCAGCTGGCCACAATCGATCCGAAAACGGGGCACGCGACGATGTTTGGCGCACCCGTGGAAAAGTTGAATGTGATGGCTCTTGAATTCGCGCCGGACGGAACGTTGTACGCGGTCGGTGACGCAAATCCCGCTTCGCCCACGTTCAATACGCTCTACACCGTTGACCAGAAGACCGGTGCGTTCACTGCCGTCGGCTCTACGAGCGTTCCGGCCCCCAATTTCTTCATGGACCTGGCGTTCGACGCTCGCGGCACGATGTACGGCGCCAGCATGTTCGGGTTGTTTACGATCGATCGCAAGACAGGAACGGCCACGAAGGTCGTGGACTTCGTCGGCGGCGACGTCATCATGGGTCTTGGCTACAACGCGAAGCAGGACAAGTTATATGCGACCGACTGGAGGACGCCGAGGTCGGCCCTCTATGTGGTCGACACAAAAAGTGGATTTCTGACGCCGATGGCCAACATCGGGTACCCCCTGGCGCACGGCCTTGTGGCGTTGATGCCCTGAAACGGCAGCTCGCGCGCTGCCTGGTACGGTACCATCCTGTCGCGGCGTCCGATGAATCCACAACACTGGTTGGACGTCGAACGGTTGTTTCACGAAGCGCTGGCGCTGCCTCCGCAACGCCGGGCCGCGTTTCTCGACGATTCGTGCGCCGGAAACGAGGCGCTCAAGCGCGACGTCCAGTCGCTGCTCGATGAATCCTCCGCCGACGACTTTCTCGAGCAGCCCGCGCTCGATCCCGGCGCGACTCGCCTTCAACCACCTACCCACCCGTCGCTCGTTGGACGGCGGCTCAGCGAATACGAAATCACCGCACGCATCGGCGCCGGCGGCATGGGTGAAGTGTACCGAGCGCGCGATGTCAAGCTCGGTCGAGACGTCGCCGTCAAAGTGCTTCCGGCGCCGATGGCGTCCGACGCCGCCCGGATCGCTCGCTTCAAACGCGAGGCGCAGATCCTTGCGACGCTAAACCATCCCCACATCGCCGCCATCTACGCGCTCGAAGAAAGCGAAGACGTCGTCGCGCTGGTCCTCGAACTCGTCAACGGAGCAACGCTCGCCGATCGCATTCATCAAGGGCCGCTGCCGCTGAACGGCGCGCTGACGATCGCGCGCCAGACAGCCGAAGCACTCGAGGCGGCGCACACCAAGGGCATCATTCATCGGGATCTGAAGCCTGCCAACATCAAAGCGCCTACCGGCGGCACCGTCAAGGTGTTGGATTTCGGATTGGCAAAAGCTATCGGCGAGGACACGACCCGCGATCTCTCGCAACTGGCGACGCTCCACGCGACTCAAGAAGGGATGATTATCGGGACGGCCACCTATATGAGCCCGGAGCAGGCCCGCGGTCTCCCAGTGGACACGCGTACCGATATCTGGGCGTTCGGTTGCGTGCTGTACGAAATGCTCACCGGGCGCAAGGCGTTCCAGGGCAACACGGTGACCGACTGCCTTGCTGCCATCGTCGGCCAGGATCCCGACTGGACCGCCCTGCCGCCGTCTGCTCCGCCGACGGTCGTCGCGTTGATCAAACGGTGCCTCGAGAAAGATGCTCAGCGCCGGCTCGCCGACATCGGCGAGGCGCGTCGTGAGCTCGAAGATGTGCTCGCAACCGTCACGGCGCGCGTCATTCCAAGGCCGGTTGAGCGATCGACAAAACGACATGTTTCCATGCTGACGTACGCCGCATCGATCGCGGGCCTCATTGTCGCTGGGATTTTCGGCGTTCGTGCCGTCCGTCAGCTGATACTGAAGCCTGAACGCGTTGACATCGAACTGGCCCACGACGAATTCATCCCTTCGACGCACTCGTCGGAGCTCGCGCTCTCCAGCGATGGGACGCTCATCGCCTATGCAGCGTCGAAGCGCATGGCCAGCATGCCGAAGATGGATTCCAGATCCGACCGCGCCGCGGACTCGGGTCAGACCGACGACACGAGTGGCGCGATGCCCTCGATGACCATGACCGAGCAAATCTACGTTCGATCGACAGGCCCGGGCACCGCCAGGCCTCTTGGTGGTGCGCTGGGCAGCGCGCCGTTTTTCTCGCCCGACGGGAAGTGGCTTGGCTTCTGGCACGCTCCAACGGGAACGCTTCGCAAGGTCGCGTTGAGCGGCGGTGCGCCAACCAAGATCACCGACGCGGTGAGCGGCATCGCAGGCGCTGCCTGGGGACCGGACGACACAATCGTGTTCGCGTGGTTTGACCTCTTTCGCGTCCCTGCGTCCGGCGGATCGCCAACGCTGCTGTTGAAAGTCGACGAGGATCGCGGCGAGCGCTTCTTCCGGCATCCGTCCTTCCTTCCTTCGGGCAAAGCGATTCTGTACACGGTTGGGATGGCGGACACCTACTCGTACAACGACGCTGAAATCGGCGTGCTGTCGCTCGACACTGGAAAAAAGAAGGTCCTCGTTCAGGGCGGCACGAGCCCGCGGTACTCGCCATCAGGTCATCTGATCTATGCGCGAGCGGGAACTCTCCTGGCCGTGCCATTTGATCCGGACAAGCTCGAAGTCACCGGGCAACCATTTCCCGTCGCCAACGGCCTCTTCATGAGCGCAAACACCGGAATGGCTGCGTTTTCAATCTCATCTGCGGGCCATCTCGTGTACGCCGCCGGCCCGGAAGAACGCGGAACACGCGTTCCCGTGTGGGTCGATAAGGAGGGGCACAAGTCGACGTTGCCGCTCCCCCCGCGCTCGTACCTTCATCCAAGGCTTTCACCTGACGGCCGCCGGCTGGCCATCGAAGTCGAGGGGGCATCGCACGATATCTTCACGTACGACTTCGCACGCGGCGGCGAGCCAACGAAGATGAGTTTCGACGGGGCCAGCCACTGGCCGTCGTGGACGCCCGATGGGCGACGACTGACGTTCCGCTCGTGGAAAACCGGAACCATGACGATGTGGTGGATGCCGGCGGATCGAAGCCGCCCACCAGAGCTCCTGACAAACATCGGCAGCATGCAGAGCCCGGAGTCCTGGTCTCCGGACGGCAAGACACTCGCATTCACGCAGATGGACGATCCGCAACGCGGCTCCGACATCTACACGCTTGCGCTTGATGGGGACCGAAAGCCGCATGCGTTGGTCCGAACGAAATTCTCAGAGGGGTCTCCGAAGTTTTCGCCGAACGGCGCATGGCTGGCGTACTCAACGAATGAGTCCGGGCAGCCGGAGGTGTGGGCGATGGCCTATCCCGCCGGTGAGCAGGTTCACATCTCAACAAACGGCGGCACCGATCCGCTCTGGCGCCGCGACGGACGCCAACTGTATTACCGCCTCGGCGATCAGATGATGGTGGTTGACATCAGCTACAGCCCGACGTTGACGGCCTCAAAACCACGAGTGTTATGGAACGGCCACTATCTTGCCGGCGCAGGTTCGTCGTGCGGCATGGCCGGTCCGACGTCTGCCAATTACGATGTCACGCCGGATGGCGAGCGCTTCCTGATGATTGAGGACGCTTCACCTAATGCTGAATGCGAGCGCCTGCGCTTCGTGTCCAATTGGTCGCTGGAACTCAAAAACCCTGGCGCAATTCAGCTGCAAGCATCGAGCGCCGGGCAGATCCCGTTGTTGTACGACCTCAGCCATCTCTTGCCGGTGAACAAGAACCGACACTGACGGCCCAGAATCGGTTGCAAATTGCAGACTACTTCACAGCCGCATAATCCCAGCGTTCTCGTGACACACACCGCGCGCTCGCGCCTCTATAATGTTGAACTTTGCCGAGGAGGCGTTGACGAAGGCTCGAGCCGCTCGATCGCAGACGACCTGAACGAGCGGATGTTAGCTGACGGCGTGGTCGATGCTGGCATCAGATATACCGAAGTCCCGGTCCATGCGTTGCTCGCCCCGTACGTTCAATTAATCTGGACGCTTGAAGTTGACGTCCCTACATCCTTTGGCGCGGCCGAACGCATTTTTCCAGACGGCATCGTTGAGGCGATCTTCCATTACCGCACGCCGTTCGACATGCGGCACCGCTCGGCCCCCTTTTCTCGCCAACCGACGAGTCTCGTCGTTTCTCAAACACGCAGTTTCCTGGAAATTGAGCCGGCTGGCACCAGCGGATTCGTGTCGGTGCGCTTCCATCCTTGGGGCGCGTGTCACTTCTTTGAGCATCCGACCAGTGCATTCGCCGACCAGATGGTGCCGGCGATTGACGTTTGGGGCGACGACGCGACCATCGTCGAAGAACGGATCGCGACGGCCAAATCCGCTCGCGAGCGCCCAAAGGTCATCCAACAGTTTTTGATGCGGCGGCTGCGCCGACATCGGAAAGACTCGATCGAAATCCTGGTCCGTCGGTGTCGTGCGAATCATGGCCGGGATCGCGTCGCGCACCTGTGTCGCGACATCGGCGTGTCCGAACGAATGCTCGAACGGACGTTTCTCAACGGGTCGGGTTACTCGCCGAAGCATTTTCTGCGGCTGTCGCGGTTTCTTCACACCTGTCATCTTCTTCGGCACAACGCGCGGCCTCATCTGACCCACGTCGCGCATCCGGCCGGTTATTACGACCAGGCCCACTGCATCGCTGATTTCACCGCATTCGCCGGCATGACGCCTCGAGCGTTCGTTTCCGCAGACAAAGCGGCATTCCTCGACATCGGTTAATGTCGGATTTTTCCAATTCGACTGGGTCCGCCATCGCGTACGCTCTCCGGCAACATCAGCGAGGAGCTGTCGAAATGCGATGTCAACGCGTCGTCCCGCCGTTCGCAGCATTCCTCTGCTTCGTGGTGCTCTCGGCGGCAAATCTGAACACCCAGTCAACGGCCCCTGCCGATGATGTCTGGCGGCCGCTACGATCCCTGCTCGGCACCTGGGAAGGCACAGTCACGGGACAGCCGGGCAACGGCACGAGCACGCGGGAGTACCGTCTTGTCCTCGGCGATCGTTTCGTCGAAGTTCGAAACCGTTCCGTTTACCCTCCTCAGGAGAAAAACCCTGAAGGCGAAACCCACGAGGACGTGGGCTACATCAGCTACGACCGAAACAGGAAGGCGTTCGTGTTCCGCCAGTTTCACGTCGAAGGATTTGTGAACACTTACGTCGCGACACCCTCGGCCGGAAACGCGCTCGTGTTCACCAGCGAAGCCATCGAGAACATTCCGGCGGGCTGGCGCGTGCGGGAGTCGTACCGTGCCGTGTCGGAGGACGAGTGGCTCGAGATCTTCGAGCTTGCCGAGCCGGGGAAGGATTTCACAACCTACTCGGAAACACGATTCAAGGCACGGCGATAAAGACCTGCGGACAGAGCGTGGATCTCCTGTGCCGGAGAGCGCGTAAAGCCTCACGTCGAAGGCGGTCCAGCATTTTCTGCG
>JBKPDW010000497.1:0-5697 GCA_046728115.1 Acidobacteriota bacterium
CAATCACATCCCCCCTCAGTTAAATCACAGGTGCAACATACCGGAGGTAACCCTTCACAGTACCTAAACAACCCACATGGCGCCACACGATCGCTCACAGCTCGTTGGGCAGCTGCTTGAAGGAAATTACTCCCTCTCGGCAAGAGGGATTTGTCGGCCGCAAAGCCGGGCATATTCATGTCAACACCTCCGTGAGGTTGTGCGACGTGGGACCATCGGATCATCCCCGGCTCTCAACGTCGCACACCCCGCGAGGATGTAGGTAACACAAGCGAGCGTTAAGACTCAAGACGTGACTCGCCGAACGGTTGAACAGGACCACTGGCGTTCTCGGGATCGGACCCGATGAAATCGCGGAGAATTTCAGTTCAGACGGAATATTTACGGATCACAGCCGCCGCCCCTACCGGTTTCCGGTCGTCGTCGGCTTCGTGTCCGGCAGCGCGAGCGCGACGAACTCCGCCGGATGATCCTTCGACCCGACGGGCACGACGATGTACTGCTTGCCTTTATACATGTACGTCATCGGGCCGCCGGTCGTGCCGGACGGCAGCTCGGTCTCCCAGACGACGCGGCCTGTCGCCTTGTCGTACGCGCGGAATTTCTTGCCCCAGGCCCACGATACCTGCGGCGTGCCGATAATCGCGTCGCTCCCTTCGCCGATGAACAACAGCGTCTTGGTGACGAGCGGCGCCGGACGGTTGGGAATTCCGAGCGGCGGAAGGTGCAGGTCCTTCAGCAACGGATGATCGCGCGGGCCGTCGCCGTTGGCCACCATCCATGCGAGCTCGCCGGTGTTGAGATTGAGCGCGGTGATGCGACCGTACGGCGGCTTCAGCAACGGCAGGCCTTCGACTTGCGGTCCCAGACCTTGCACGAACGGTGGTGGCGGCGTGTTCTGGCCCTGAGGCTGACCGCCGCCACCCATGTACTCCATCGTCGCGCCCTCGACGCCGTTGCTGCTCCTGATGCCGCGGACGCTTGGCAGCGTGTGCGAGACCGCGTAGTAGATCCCGGTCTCGGGATCGAACGCACCCGTATGCCAGTTGCCGGCGCCCCAGGCGCCTGGCGCCGTGAGCGTGCCGCGCTTATCGTCGGATACCATTGAAGGCGGCGTGTACATCGGGCCGAGCACGAACGGCTTGACTGCCTCGAGCGCCTTCGCCTTCAGCTCCGGAGTGAAATCGATCAGGTCGTCCTCCGTGACGCCTTGACGATCGAAGGCTGGCGGCCTGGTCGGAAACGGCTGGGTGGTCGCGGCGTGCTCGGTCGGGAGTGTGGAGGCAGGCACTGGCCGCTCCACAATCGGCCATACCGGCTCGCCGGTCACGCGATTGAGCACGTACAGGAACGCGTTCTTGTTCGGCTGCATCACGGCCTTGATCCGTTTGCCGCCGACCGTGAGATCGCCGAGCACGGGCGGGCCGATGTTGTCCCACTCCCAGAGATCGTGGTGGATCATCTGGAAATGCCACACCCGCTTACCTGTCCTGGCATCGAGGGCGACAAGGCTGTTCGAGTAAAGGTTGTCGCCGGGACGCCAGCCGCCGTATCCGGCGGCGGTCGGCGCCGTCAGCGGAACGTAGACGTATCCGAGCTGTTCGTCCGCCGTGATAGGACACCATCCGCCGAGGTCGCCGGCGTACTTCCACGATTCGTTGCCCCACGTGTCGGTACCAAACTCGCCCTGCTGCGGCACGACATGGAACATCCACAGGGGCTTGCCGGTCCGGACGTCGAACCCCCGCACATCGTCCCGGGCGCGCTCTTTCTTGGCTCCGCCGTCGCCCGCGCCGTTCGTGTATCCGCCGACGACCACGACGTTGCCGACGACGACCGGGCCCGATGTATCGGTGAAGCGGCCGACGAACTCCTCGGGTCCGTTCGTGAAGTGCAGGCGGGCGCGACCGCGATCGCCGAAGTCGATGTATGGCCGTCCCGTCTTCGCGTTCAGCGCGTAGAGATACTCCCCGCGGATAGCGATGACGCGTTCGTCTGAACCGTTCTTCCAGTAGTCCAGGCCCCGCGTGCTCTGTCCACCGTTGGCTTCCGCCGGCGTCATCTCGACCAGTTCCTGCCGCCACACAGTGGCGCCCGTATCGGCGTGGAATGCGGTGACGAGACCATGCGCGTTCTGCACGTAGACGATGCCGTCGATCATGATCGGCGTCGACTTCAGGTACGCGTTCACACGCAGATCCTTGAAGGCCTGCTCGAGCTGATCGTCGACCGCCGGTCGCCGCCAGACGATCTGCAGGTTCTTGACGTTCTCCCGGTTGATCTGATCGAGCGGCGAGTAGCGCGTGAAGCCCTTGTCGCCGCCGTAGTACCGCCATTCGACCTGACGTCCCTGCGACAGGACGATCCCGCTCATGACGAGGAACAGCAGGATGGGACCGCCAACCAGTCTTTGCGAGCGTGTCACGAGTGTCCTCCTCGGCTCCTGGTCAGAACTGATAGCGCAATCCGATGGTGACAGTGCGCGGCCGGACGACGGTGTTCGTTTGAGCAAAGCCCGCATCGCCCTGGGTCGTGCTGTTGTTGAGCACGGTCAGCACAGTGCCCGTGTCGAAGATATTGAACAGGTCTATCGACAGCCGGAGGTCCCTGCCCTGACCGAACCTGAAGTCCTTGTCGACGCGAATCTGCAGATCGTTGACCGCCGGCATGTAGTAGGCGCCGCGCGGTTCGGCGATGATCGTCACGTTCCCCTGGTTGAGCCGGGCGGTGATCAGCCGACCGAACGGACGGCCCGACTGGAATGAGTAGCGGGCCCCCAGGTTGAAGTCCCATGGGGCGCGATAGGTCCCGGAGAGCGCGACCGAATTGGTGGAGTTGGTCGGCGTCGGTCCGTACGCGTTGATCAGATCGTTGGGCGTTCTTCCGAATCCCGCCGTCGAGCTCAGGTTGCTGAAATCCTGCTGCGTGCTTCCCGTCACGGTGCCGGTCGCGTAAGCCTGCGAATTCTGCCACGTGTACATGGCTTGGCCCTGCCAGGAACGCGAAAACCGCTTGTTGAGCTGCACGAAGAACGCCTTGAAGTCCTGGTCGAAGTCGGTGCGATTGACGACCTCGAACAAGCTCGCCGACGAAGGCGACACGCGGTTGTAGACCGTGAGCGGATAGGTGACGCCGCGGAAGACGTCGTTGAGGACCACGGGCGCGTATGTGCCGCCGGCATCGGTGAGCCGAATGAAGTCCGCCTCCTGTTTGACGACGAACGACGCGTCGATGCCCATGTCGGGGCCGACCTGCCGTTCGATGCCTACGTAGAACTGATCCGTGTACTGATTTCTCAGTCCGGGATCGATGGCGAAGTTGATCTTGTTGTCGACGATCGAGATCGGAACGTCGTACTTGCCGGTGACCGGGTTGAATCGTTCGGTGTCCGACGGCGTGTTGCCCGGCGCCTTGCTGCTGAACATGCCCGTCGCCAGCTTGCCGTAGAGGCGGGCGTAGTTGGTCTTGAAAATCGTCCTGCCTGACTGATCGAGCCGGAGCGTCAGCCCCAGCCGCGGCGAGACGGTGTTGAACGTGATCAGATCGGCAATGCCCGGATAGGTCACGTTCGTCGGCGCGGACGGCGCCGTCGTGTCGATGCCGATGAGAGTCGTCTGCGAATCGAGCGACGGGATGTCGCCGGTGGTGTGGTCGTACCGGACGCCGAGGTTCAACGTCAACCGACCGTTGACCGTCCAGTTGTCCTGCAGGTAGGCGCCGATCTGGCGTACGCGCCCGCCGGTGACTGCGGGCTGTCTGAAGGTCGCCTGATCGGGGGCGCCGCGCAGATCGCTGTACGACACGTTTTGAAAGGTCAGCGTGTTGGTCCGCTGCGTCGCGTACACGTTCTGCAGGCCGGCCTTGAGATCGTGCGATCCCTTGATGAAGTCGTTGGCCGCCCGCGTCAGGGACAGGTCGAGGGTGGTCCGGTTGTGGACCTGCCGGCTCCCGGTCGTGGCGTTCACGCTGCTGAAACCTGTTCCGGAGTCGGTTCGCCCCGGCGTGTTGAAATCGTCGGTGAACGGCGTGAAGTTGTCGCGGATGTAGATGCCTCCGCCCTTCGCCTCGAACAGCATGTTCGAGCCGAACGAGTGCGTGTAGTGGCCGGCGAGCACGGGGTTGTGGCCGTGCTCGATGGTCTGGGTTTCGATCGGCGCCTGCCGGCTCGCAGTCGCGGCGCAGCAGAAAATATTGTCGTCCCACGTGAAATCACCGGCGTCATTGTCGCTGAACCTGAAGTTGCTCTTGACGAACGGCTTTATCGAGTGCCCGCCATGGGCGTACTGCGGATCCACGCCCACGTTGGAAGCCTGGGACATCCCCCAGGGCACCGCGGCGTAGAACCAGACGCGGTCCTTCTTGATCGGACCGCCCAGCTCGCCCGTGGCCTGATAGCTGTAATCGATGTGATAGGGGAATTGCTCGCTGGGCGTGTTGTTGCCGACCCAGGCGGGCGGGATCCAGTACGCGCTCTCGATGCCGTGGAACTGGTTGCCGCCGGACTTGAGCACGATGTTGATCACGCCGCCCTGGAAGTTGGAATACTCCGCCGAGACGCCCACCGCCTTGACCTCGACCTCCTGCATCATGTCGGGGCTCGGAAAGTCCCACACCCCGCCGTTCGACACGGCCGAGATCTCGACGCCTTCGTACTGGAACGAATTCTGATCGCTGCTCGATCCGAAGATCACGAACCGCGAATCGTTCGGCACCTGGTTAATCTTCACCGAGGGCGCGTAGGTGACGATGTCGAAGTACGACTGCCGGGCGGTGGGGACGTTCTGGAGCCACTCCTTGTTGAAGTTGCTCGTGATCCCGGCGTTCACGGCGTCGACGACCGGCGACTCTCCGGTGACCGTAATCGATTGTTCGACGTTGCCCACCTTCAGCTGCACGTCGAGCTGAATGGTGCGCGCGACCTCCACGCGCACGTCCTCGCGCCGCACCGCGCCGAAGCCTTGCAGCGAGTAGGTCACCGTGTACACGCCGACCGGGAGATTCTGGAACGTATAGAGCCCCTGCGAGTCGGTCACTTCGACCGCCGCCCCGCCGATTCGTGACGGGCTCGACGCTTCTACAGTCACGCCGGCGAGGACGCCGCCGGTGTCGTCTTTGACGAAACCACGAAGGCCGCCCGTGGATGTCTGAGCCGATGCGGCTGCCGCCGCGGCGGCGACGGCGAGGGTCAGGCTGAGGACGCGTGCGAAGCGGGCGCGACCCCGGGGGAACCATGTCGTCATCGAAGGCCCTCCTGTGAGACCGATCAACGTTGGGGCAACGACAGCGCAGCGGCGCTCATTCAATACAGTAAATGTAAAGTTGTCAACGAGACAGCGGGCGCTTCCAGACGATCCAATCGGCCGGATCGCCTCGGCGTCGCGCCGTGTCGAGAGCTCGTTTGTCCTAGACACCCGTATAACGCGCATAAGGTTGCCAACATTACATTTTTTAAGGACGACAGGGACGAACCTCGATCCGACGCGACCGTTTCTCGGGATCAGAGAACGCGAAACGTCTCGACAGCCTTCAGGGCACGATCCAACGTGGCCGTATGGTCGGCGCCCAGCGACCGATTGATGCGGCCGATCAGCGCGTCGCTAAAGTCTGCCTTCGTGGCGCGGAAGTCGCGCAGCGCTTGACGCGCCTCGTCAAGACGCTCGATCTGGAACTGGGCAGTTGCGAATATCTGCTCAAGGG
>JBKPDW010000498.1:0-7811 GCA_046728115.1 Acidobacteriota bacterium
AGCCATGACAAGCAGGCACCAGCGGCACATCACGATGCCGACGCGCGCAAAGACCACTCGGGCAGCAGAGAATCACGCGGCATGATCCAGTCGCTGGCACTCGCCGCACAGCCGGCGCGGACTGTCGGGGATCCTGAGCTCGTGACGGCGGCGGTCCTCGGGATCGCGACGGTGGTGCTGCTGATCACGTGGCTTCGCGTTCACCCATTTCTCGCGCTGATGCTCGGGTCGGGGGTGCTCGGCGTTGTCGCCGGCATGCCTGCCGTCAAGATCGTCGATTCGTTCACGACCGGCGTCGCGTCCACTGCCGGCACCGTCGGACTCCTCATCGCGCTCGGCGCGATGATCGGGGCGCTCGTCGCCGACAGCGGCGGCGCCGACCGCGTCGTCGACACGGTTGTCAACGGCGTCTCGACACAGCGGCTGCCGTGGGCGATTGCCGGTGTTGCCGCGCTCATCGGACTGCCGCTGTTCTTCGAGATCGGCGTCGTACTGCTCGTCCCGATGATCCTGCTCGTGCGGCGGCGGATTGACATTCCGCTCATGACGCTCGGGATCCCCGCGCTCGCAGGCCTGTCGGTGCTCCACGGCCTCGTGCCGCCGCATCCCGGTCCGCTCGCCGCAATTTCGGCGCTGCACGCCGACCTGGGACTGACGCTCGCCTTCGGACTCATGATCGCGATCCCGACGGTCATCGTGGCCGGCCCTGTCTTCGGCTCGCTCGCCGGCCGGTTCGTGCATGGTCAGGTGCCCGCCTTACCGATGGCGGCGCGGGGAAGACCGGCGAAGGCTCCCAGCTTCTGGGTCACCGTGCTCACGATGCTGCTGCCGATCGTGCTCATGCTCTTGCGCGCGGCTGGTGAGCTGCTGCTCCCTTCCGGGGCCGACGCGCGCGCCGCGCTCGATGTCGCCGGTACGCCCGTCGTCGCGCTGCTTGCCGGCGTCATCGCCGCGATGTTCACGCTGGGCGCAGCGTCGGGACTCGACCGCCGGCAAATATCCGAATCGGTGGGCGGAGCATTGCCGCCGATCGCCGCGATGGTGTTGATCGTCGCCGCGGGCGGAGGGCTCAAGCAGATGCTGATCGATGCGGGCGTCGGCGCGATGATTGGCCGCGCGGCTCAGGGGATCGCGATGTCGCCGTTGATTCTCGGGTGGCTGGTCGCCGTTGGGATCCGGCTCGCCACCGGATCGGCGACCGTCGCGACGATCACGGCGGCCGGCCTCGTCGTACCGCTCGCCGAGCGGATGGATCGCGCAGGTGTGGCGCTGCTCACGCTCGCGATCGGCTGCGGGTCGCTCTTTTTCTCGCACGTGAACGATGCCGGGTTCTGGCTGGTGAAGGAGTACTTCGGACTGTCACTCGGCGAGACGCTGAAGACCTGGTCCGTCATGGAAACGATCGTCAGCGTCGTCGGGTTGGCCGGAGTGCTGGTGCTGCGCGCGTTCGTGTAATAGCGCTCGTTGCCCGCTTCGGTCCGGAGCCCTCCTCGGGCTCCTGCTCGGCTGGAACATTCACGCAAGCATTGCCGTCTCGGCGGCGGTCGTCCAGCACGATGACACTCCGCCTGCTGAGTATCCACGTACCCTCGCCGGGCCGCAGTTTGGGGTCGGAGACTTCCAAACCCTCACAGAGGGGAGCGGCAATTTGCCTCCCGACCCGCCATTTACAGAGGACTTTGAGAACCAGGCCCTCGGCATCGATCGTGCTACTGGTGTCGGTTGAACAAGCGCCCCGTACAGGGCGCGGAGGACTTATGTTGTACTATGCCCTCGTTTTCCTCATTCTCGGCCTTGTCGCCAGCGCTCTGGGCGCATACGGCGTTGCCGCTGTTGCGTCGCAAATAGCCTGGGTGTTGTTCGTCGTTGGCATTGTTTTACTGATCGTGCACCTCATTTCGGGACGCCGAACGCTGGTGCCCTGAATCAACGTCGCTGACGACATTTGCGCCTTGATGTGACGAACGAGAGGGAGGCCCAGCTCTCTTTCCGCAGCGTGATCGATTCGTCTACCGCGCTCTGCCGTGCCCGAGGAAATCCTTGCGGTCATCATTTTTGATTTCCCGGAACGTGTCGAGCGCGGTAGTGCTTGTCGCCAGTCACGACAGCTCTGAACCAGCCGGAACGGCATCCCAACACCTTGTTATCCGTCGGTTCCAGTTGATGACGTCGAAGGTTCCGTGGACAACACAGGCCGCGTTGACGCGCTGATCGCCAACTCCGCGTCGGCTGATGAAACGCTGTTCCGCCTACTACGAACATTCCCGCACGCTATCGCTGATCAAGCACACGTCGATTCCTCGATTGAAGGAATTCGATATGGAAACGACCAACGCCATCAACCGGCGATTCACCGCCAAGTTGCGAAAAGGCTCTAATCCGGGCGGTTGGACCCACATCGTCTGGCCTGACTCAGTCAAATTCTTCAGAACCCGTGGGCTGGTGAAAATCACCGGTACGATTGATGGCCATCCGTTCCGGAGTTCGTTCATGGCCATCGGCGATGGCAGGCATATGCTGCCAGTGAAGGCAGATGTGCGAAAGGCCATCGGCAAGGAGGCTGGCGACAGCGTTCGTGTTCACTTGAAATCACGGATCGGGCGTTAGTTTGGATTCATCAGACGGGCCGGCCGTAATGGTCTGAACTTGCTGTTTAATGAGGAGGGCACAAGCCGAGAGTGGACGTGGAGGGAACGATAGCGACGATGCGTAGCGTGCAGGTGTCTTCCGCGAATGGACGCTTTGAACTTGTAGAGCGCCAAATCCCTGACCCTGGCACCGGAGCAGTAAGAATCAGGGTTCAAGCTTGCGGCATCTGCCACAGCGATTCATTTACAAAGGAGGGGACCTTCCCCGGGATCCAGTATCCGCGGGTGCCCGGTCACGAAATCGCCGGCGTAATCGATGCAGTCGGAACCGGCGTTCGCGGATGGACACCGGGACAGAAGGTAGGCGTCGGGTGGCACGGCGGCCATTGCGGGTACTGTGATTCCTGTCGTCGCGGCGATTTCGTCACGTGTCGAATCGCTCCCCAGGTGCCCGGCATCACCTACGATGGCGGCTACGCCGATTACGTGATCGCCCCTGCCGAAGCGCTGGCGCTGACCCCAGCGAGCTGTCACCCGTCGAGGCTGGACCGCTGATGTGTGCTGGCATCACGACCTTCAATGCGCTCCGTCACAGCGGCGCCACGGCCGGGGATCTGGTCGCCATCCTCGGCATCGGCGGGCTCGGCCACCTCGGCGTGCAGTTCGCCGTGAAGATGGGATTCAAGACTGTCGCGATCGCGCGAGGCGCCGACAAGGAGCCGCTTGCGAGACAGTTAGGCGCATGGCGCTACATCGACAGTCAGACGCAGAATCCCGCGGAGGAACTGAGCAAGCTTGGCGGTGCCAGAATTATCCTGGCCACGGCCACAGGCGGGAAGGCGATGGCGGCGGTCGTGGGCGGCTTGGGGATCGACGGCAAAATGATCATCGTCGGCGCGGCCGATCCGCTGGATGTGTCTCCAACACAAGTAATCGGGGGACGACGCTCGATCACAGGTTGGCCCTGTGGTCGATCGATTGATTCGCAGGATACGCTACGCTTCAGCGCCCTCACCGGTGTGCGGTCCATGAATGAAGTCTTCCCGCTCGAGCGTGCCGCTGAGGCCTACGAGCGGATGATGAGTGGCAAGGCACGATTTCGAGTGGTGCTCACAACGGGGCAATAGGCAACGCCCTGTTTCAGGCAAGCGCGCCGCTTTATTCTGTGAGACGCTCAAACAGCGGACGAGGGAAGACCGCGGACGAAAGAGGAATCGTGTCACCGAGTCACCAGACATGCGATGACGCTTCTGGTGAACAGTCGCTCACGACGGTCCACCGCTGGTCGTCGAGGCCGGGAAGCGAGTGAAACGCCCGATTGGGCCAACCAGGCGCGACGGCCGGTGTGTTTCGATGTGGCTGGTCGTCGACGCAGGCGTTCGTAGCTGATCAACGCCGCCGGACACTCGGCCTGCTCGCCTTCAGTCGTGAGCCCGCACTGTTCGGAAGCGGCACTTCCCCACCCATCGTGTGTCGGTACGCCGTTGGACTGACGCCGACGAGCCGCTGAAAATGTCCTCGCTTGCAGCGATGCTCAATTCGCGGTCGAGATGTTTGTCCATCCACTCCAGCATTCACGATCGCGACAGCAGCTATTCGTCGGCCACGGCAGACGAAATTCCGCTCTAGCCTCCGCCTCGCGGGCCAGTGCAGAGATCTCAGGGCACTGTACAAGCATAGCGGTGGCCGAACTCCTCCTCGGCCCCACCTCTTCCCATTCGCCGTCCATGCACATGATCGCGTTCGCGGCAATGGCAATCTGATCGCACGTCGAGCCGGGAAACCGACGGGACAGGAGTGTTTCGAGCTTCTGTCGATTGATCATGGCAGACCTCATTTCTTATCGATCCGCACGAAGAAACCGGCGAGAACAATCGCGAACCCGATGATGCCGACCACCACGCCGACTGGCAGCATGATGATCGTGACGCCCAGGCCCCAGTCCGAGGATCATCAGCGCGAGGCCCACGTTCACCGCGGCAGCGTGCTCGAAAAAACCGAGAATCCCTCGCAACGCCACAGTTGGCGTGGCGTCCTCCAAAGGGAACCGCAGGGCAATCAGCTCGCCAGTTGCGGCCGTCATGGGCAACCGGAAGGGATTCGAGTGGCCGCAAAGTGGATCACCGTCGACGGCAACGACGCGTGCGCAGACGTCGCCTATCACCTGAGCGACATCATCGCGATTTGCCCGATCACGCCATCCTCGGGAATGGCTGAAGCGGCCGCCGCGGCGAGCCGAGAAGGGCCAGCCGCCGCTCGTGCTCGATTCGACAGCACCCAAGGCCGATGTCGCCGACCTGATGGCCGTCGAGCCGCGATTCCAGGCGACGGCACAGCACGATTCAGAGGAATATACTGCCTTGGCCGGGCGCGCACGACATCACACTGCGAAACGGTTGTCGCTGTATCGCGAGCTGTCGCAGCGCTCCGACTCGTTATCGGCGCCAGACGCGCACTGAGGCGACTATGGATTTGACCACACGTTACCTCGGCTTGACACTGCCACACCCGTTCATGCCAGGTGCTTCTCCGCTGACCGAGGATCTCGACATGGTCGCTCGGCTCGAGGACGCCGGCGCTGCCGCAATCGTGATGCACTCGCTGTTCGAAGAAGAGATCCTTGGCAACACCTTGAAACCGGACGATTACCTCGAGCAGCTCCTGCGCATCAAACAACGCGTCCGCGTCCCCGTTATCGCCTCACTCAACGGAACGAATTCGGAAGGCTGGTTGCACTACGCGAAGCTGCTCGAACGGGCCGGGGCCGACGCGCTCGAGCTGAATTTCTATTACGTGGCCACCGACATGTTCGAGGACGCCGCATCCGTAGAGCGAAGGCTTCTCGACATCGTGGCGGTGCTGACGGAATCGATTGCGTTGCCGCTTGCCGTGAAGCTGTCACCGTTCTATTCCGCACTCCCGCACCTGGCGTCGCAGCTCGATCGCATGGGCGCCGGCGGTCTCGTCCTCTTCAATCGGTTCTACCAGCCGGATATCAATCCGAAATCGCGCGAGACGGTCATGCGGATCCACTTGTCAGACTCTCCGGAGCTCTTGCTGCGGCTTCGATGGATTGCCATCCTTCGGAATCAGCTGAATGCCTCTTTGGCTCTCAGCGGCGGCGTGCACGAACCGATGGACGCCGTCAAGGCGGTGATGGTGGGCGCGGACGGCGTACAGCTCGTCTCTGCATTGCTGCGCCGCGGCCCCGGGTACCTCACGGCGATGCGTCGTGAGTTCGAGCGCTGGGGCGATGCGAACGCATACGAAAGCATCGACCATTTGCGCGGCCAGATGAGTCTGGCGGGGCAACAGAATGGCGATATCGAGCGCGTTCACTATCAGCGGATTCTTCAGTCATGGCACGTCCCGGGCTCCCCGATCGCCGGTCAGTGACGATGGCGGTGCAATCACGATGAAGCTCAAACGGATTCTCGTCGCCACCGACTTCGGCGAAGCATGGTTTCCTGCTTTCTCCTGAGAAGCGCTTCAGGGCCGTGTGCCGACAATCCGGGGCAACGGGCGTGCCAGTCGAACGGTTCGATTTCAGCGTCAGCGTTTGCGTTTTCGGCGGTGCTGGTTTGTTTGGTGCGGAATATTCCGCTCCTGTGGGTAAGAATGCATGCAAACGCTCGGCGTGCAGATGCCCGCGAAACCCTTGCGCGGGCCCGCAAACCTTCGGTTGTCAGCGTTATCTAGGTGTGGTGGACTCGCGGTTCTTCGTGCCGGACTTGCTTTTCCAGTCGGGGGACGCTGGCCATCAGTTCAGCCCGCAGTCGCTGCTCGTTCAACGTGAAGTTGCAGGCGGCCGCAGTCGATCCGAGGTCGAGCGCGGCCGGATCAATGCCGACCTCGCGGCAGGCGCACGTCAACGAGCGTCAACGATCTGGGGGACGGAGACATCCAACAGCGTGCCGAACGAAAGCAGCTGACCCCGAAAATCGCACCGAACCAGAGATGAGCGGATCGATGCACGAGAACATTCTGCAGGCGATGGTGAGGCGCACCCCCTCGGCCGCATGGGCGAGGCCGACGATGTCGCAGAGGCGTACGTCTGGCTCGCCTCCGATCGCGCGAGATTCGCGACCGGGGCCGTATTGTCCGTGGACGGCGGCCTGGTGGTGGGCACGTGACGATGCTCGAAAGACTCCTCTCGCGTCACGCACGTTACAGCCCGGAGAAGACGGCCGTTGTGTGCGGAGAGTGTCGGGTCAGCTTCGCCGACTTCAACGCCCGCGTGAACCGTGTTGCCAATGCGCTGCTCGGCCTCGGCCTTCACCGGGGCGACACGATCGCGACGATCCTCGACAACTCGATTGAAGTGCTGGAGATCTACCACGCGGTCGCCAAGACCGGCCTCGTGGTCGTCCCGCTCAGTCCGCTGCTCCGCGGCGACGGACTGGTCAACCTGTTACGCGACTCGGACGCTCAGGCCGTGATCACTGAGCGCAAGATGGTTCCCCACGCAGATGGCGTGCGCAGCCGTCTGTCCATCGCTGAAGACCGCTGCCTGCTCGTCGATTTCGGACGCTGCGCCGGGCTATCGATCGTATCGATCGGTCACCGAATCGGCGCCGGCCACCGATCTGCCGTGCGCGTCGATCGACAGGGACGATCGATTCAACATCATGTGCTCGAGTGGCACGACCGGCCAGCCCAAAGGTATCGTGCACTCCGTCGCGATCCGGGAGGCGTGCTGCACGGGTTCGGGCTCGCCTGTCGAATGCACCCGGAGAGCATCGTCCTTCATCCAGGGTCGCTGGTCTTCAACGGTGCGTTTCTGACGCTGATGCCGGCCTGGTTCCAGGGCTGCACGGACCTGCTGGAGCGGCCGTTCGACGCGCGCCGAACGATCGACGCCATCGCGCGCGAGCACGTGACCCTGCGGGCGCCGGGCGCATACGGCCCCGCCCGGATCACCGGCGGTCGTTTCTGTGGATCAGGCGCGCGTGACCGTCGAGAATCTACCAAACGGGCGCCTCATCGAGATTCCCGGAAACCATATGACGATGCTCTATGAGGCCGGCGCGCCTCTTGCGGCGTCAGCAATCACCGCGTTCGTGCTGGCCGGCTGAAGTCGAGAACCGCGCCGGGCGGCACGCCTATCGCACAACCCGAATGTTGAAGTCGGCTGTGCCGAGCGATCTCCACAGGGACACTCAGAGCGTGACGTAGCTTTCGGTGGCCCGCGCCGTCGTGATGTCGCCGAGATCGATTACGTCC
>JBKPDW010000499.1:0-3832 GCA_046728115.1 Acidobacteriota bacterium
AAGCGAAGCGGGCGAGGCACAGTGACGCACTCAGAAACGCGTCAGCGCACACGCGATCAGCGACTTAACCTTCCAAGATTATCGTTCGGTGTGCGTGCGTAAACCTCGATGTTCTTCGAGGTTTCGAGCCTGACGTATCACAGTCCTATCACAATCGAGTTGCTCACTTACGGCGTGTGGCTCGGTACGCGTTCGTACTCGTGGCTGTACATCGGACCCCGTGATTCAGGTGCTCATAGTCCCTCCTGTGTGGCGAATAACTGCGCTTTGCCTTAGCGCGCCTCATCGCCCAGCGCGCAAGTCAGGTGCTGCTCCTCCACAGTCGGGCCGCCGCAGGAACCAGTAGACGTTGCGGCGGGCGGCGCCGGCCACCTCGCGCGTGAGCAGCCTTTCGCTTTTCTTCACATCGCGCCGCCAAGAAATTGCGAGGACTCATTGCGTATAGCTCTACGCTTCACCCGCAGCGATCCCTTTCGATGTCTTCATGCAGGTCTCGAAACCGCCGGCCCACCACGCGTTCACGAGCGCCGCGTATTCGTCGGCGGCGTCCTCCCAGATGAAGTGCGCCGCATCGATCAGATGCAGTTCGCTGCGCGGCAGGCGATCGTGGAGATACTGCGCATTGACGGGCGGCACGACAGGGTCTCTGCGGCCCGAGATGATCTGCACGGGTATCTGCACCTGCGGCAAGACGGCGCGGAGTGCTTCGAGCTCGGTTGGGTACGACTGCACGTACCGGATTGACTCTGCGAAGCGATCGCCATCGAACGAAGCAAAGTAGTCCTCGCGAGCGGCGTCGGTGACCTTGTAGTGCTCGAGCGTCCTCAGGGTTCGCTCGACAATCGTCCGCCCGCCGATCCGCCGATACGGCTCGAGGTCTGGAGCGAACACCCATTCGCGCAGCGGATCTCCGAGCTCAATCGGAACGGCCGCCCCGCCGGTACCCACGACCACGCTCAGAAAACGATTGGGGTCTGTGGCCGCAGCGAACAACGAGGCGGAGGTGCCAATGTCTGGCGCGACGACGTGCGGCTTCTCGAGCCGAAACGCGTCCGCGACGCGAACTATGAACTGGCCCATCGCGCGTGGCGTCATCAACGCGTCTCGCCGCTCGGAGCGGCCGAATCCGGGGAGGTCGACCGCGACCAAGTGTGTCGCTTCGGCCAGCCGCGTCCAGATTGGTTCGTAGGCGAACACACTCTCAGGCCATGGGCTGAACAGTAGCGCGTCTGCATCTCGGCGTTCGCTTTCGGCGAAGCGAATCGACACGCCATCGATGTCGCGAAACCTCGGCTCGATAGCAACCTCGCTCAGCGGGCGTGCGGTTCGGTTCGTCATGACGGAGCCTCCTGGTATTTCGAGGTGTGCGATGAGCTCTCGACGCACATGACACCAGAGCCGCGGGTCCTGATCCACCTAGACAAAGGTATCAACGACACCTTCGTATAGTCAGATCTAGATCGCGCAGGCGTCGTCGCTATCGGCCGCGCTGGTGATGCGTCGCCGAATCGGCGATTGTCGAATTGAAGTAGTTCGTAGACGTGATGCGCGAGCCTGCGAATGAACTCGCCGCGTGTCGCGGCTGGCAGCGCTCGATTGATGATCCAACCGTATTTTGAGCTCTGCGTCACAGTCACCGGCGCTCAGCATCATCTCGAGTGCCCGCGTGCGACCCAAGAGATGCGTCAGTGTTTGGCGATTCGCTGGTTGGTGGTGCGAGCGAGAAGAACCTGTCCGACTGATTCTCAGTGCTTCGGGGTGGGCTGCAGGCCGAGGCGTGAGGACATCATGACCAGATCGGGTAAGGACCCAGCTTTCATCTTGCGCATCACCTGCCCTCGATACGTCTTCACGGTTGATCTGATCGTCAGGTGAAGCCTCGATCCCGTCCGTGACTGCAGTCGGGTGTGCATCATCACCGGGTCGCCAATCTCTTCTTGGATGCGACTGCGCGGTTCTCCGGTGCATCGTCGAGGACATCCGGTCCCGCATGTGGGGTGTGTATTGGCCAACCAATAGTCCATCCATTTACTGCACCATCTGTCGCACCGGTGGCGTCAGTGCTCTCGTTCGCGCGCGACCCATTCCTGAGCGGCTCGAAAACCGGCAATGATACCGCCCTCGGCATGGTGGACGGCCGCGACCAGCGGGTGCTTGTCGAACTGTCCGTGGTTCATGGTCGTCACTCCTTTCCTCGAACGCGATTCACCGATCTCATCCGAGCTCGGCCAACCATTTCAGAGCGGACAGACTCGGCATGAAGAAGTACTCGCCGCCCCGAAGCACGTTGAACGTTTCGATGCCGTGAACGCGACGCCTCACCGGCTCCCTCGGAATGGTGAACGTCGCGCCTTTGTCCTGCAACCCAATGATTGGGTCGCGCTCGCGGCCGACGCCGATGAAAGTGCCGTCGTTGATCCACTCTTGTTGCAGGAATTCGATCGTGGCCATCGCCTTGGCGCTGATGAACAGGAAGTAGGCCCCGCGCGGCACTTCGTCGTCTTCCTCGGACAAGGCGTTGGGATCGTACGGCGATCCATACGTCGTGCCGCGCCTTATCAGGCGATGCACGTTGACATCGGTCAGACGTGACAGTTCCGTGTCCCGCGGGTTCATGCGTCGAATGTGGCACCCGAACGGCACCTGCCGGCCGCGCTGGTCGTTGGCGTAATCGAAGTCGTTGTTCCGCTGCGGGTCCGCGCCGAGGGCGGGGTTGTCGACGTCCGGCGCCATTGTCAGCGGGGCACCGCTGCGCCAACGGCCGACCAGCTTCGCGGCGAGCAATTCCCGTCCTTCGTCGGTGTTTCCGTTCGCCCGCAGGAATCGATTGAAGGCACCGACACGCGACTGATATTTGCGCAGACCCACATAGGTGCCGTTGCGACCGAGGATCTCCGGCTGCGGCATCGCCAGAGGAACTCCGGCTTCACCTGGATATCCAAGAATGAACTCGCCAGCCTTGATCGGCCGTCCCTGCCCCGGTAGCGGCTCGACGCCGGCGCCCTCGATCGCCGGCTGGTCGATGCCGTCTTTGTAACCGAGCGGATTGAGATCGCCCGGTTGCGCACCGAAGTCCTGAGTGCGCAAAACGCGGACGCCCGAGAGGCGCTCATATTGTTCGCGAGCGATCGCGAGGACGCGGCGCCGCTGTTCCTCGGAGTCGGCAAATCCGCTCAATCCGATGTGGATTTCTCCCTTGCCGAACGGCGAATCCCAGTTGCTCGGGTCGTTGGCGCCCTCGTCCCCCAGTTGCCGGGCACGTCCCGCCATCCCTGCGCGAAACGCCTCGGGGAAGCTTTGCAGCGAGCCATGCGGAACGCCGAGCGCCTCAAGGCCCGCATAGCTGATGCCGACGAAGATCCAGGGATTGGCCGCGCTCCACCAGCTCGTCGCGGAATCGACATGAGGCGTGAGCCGGCGGAGGAGTTCGCGACCCGCTCGAGCATCGTCGACGCGCAACAGCACATGAGTGCCGAAGTACGGAGCCGGCCTTTGCCTGAGCACGGTCGCCTGGATTTCATGTAAGTCGAGCGTCGGCGCGTGCGTCGCAAGATTGCCGCCGACGGATTCCTGGACGGGCTTCATGCGCGCATCCTTTCTTTGGCCGCTGCGGCTAGCCGATTTTGTCGAGTAGCTCTTCTACGGCCTTGCCGATGCGCTCGAGCCTTCGCGTCTCCGTCACGGTGAGATTCGGATTGGCGACATACCATGCCTCCGCCGAGATCTGGTGCTCGACGATCCAGTCTTTCACCTTCGGGCTCCGAATCCCCGGCCACCCCATGGCATTGCAGAACAGCAGATCCATGGCGTTGGGAATCTTCGTCGCGAAGTC
>JBKPDW010000500.1:0-4642 GCA_046728115.1 Acidobacteriota bacterium
GGCACGGGACTGCCGTCGGCGTGGTACCTGCGCGAGATTTTCGGGGTCGTGCTCGTCGTCTTCTACGTGTTCGCGCTGCCGGTGATTCTCGCCAAGACGTGGCTGAAGATCTACTACGAGAAGATGGGCGCGCCGCGGTATTACGTCGGGGCCTTTCTGTTCCTGATGATGATGGCGCTGCCGATCAAGATGCTTCTGCGCTGGCTCATCAACCTGAAGTACATCGTTGCGATTCCGGAGTTCTTCTTCAACATCTGAGTCATGGCTGAAAAGAAGGGCGTCGGACACGCCTACAACGTCGACTTCCTCAACGTCGTCTTCGCGGCGTCGAGCATCTTCCTGTTCCTGTCGGTCGTCTGGATGGTCTGGGACGACTACGACCGCGAATGGAAGAACACACAGCGCCGTTTCTCGCAGCTCGAGTATCAGGTCACGCAGGCGCAGATTCAGCAGGCTGCGCGCAGCGTCGACCGGGGAAAGCTGCAACAGGCCGAGGCGCAACGGCAGGCAGGCGAAAAGAACGTCGCCGCGAACCAGGCAAAGGTCGACGAACTGCAGGCGAAGCTCAAGGAAGCCGATGCGAAACTGTTCCGGGCGACGACGGATTTTCAGTACCTGAAGGCGACGTACGACCAGGATCGGTACGACTTCGAAGCGTCGCGCGCGAATGGCGACTCGAGCGCGGCCCGGAAAGCGCAGAACGTAGAGAACGAGAAAAAGCGTCTGGACGAGCTGAACCTTGCGCGCGAGAAGGCTGAAGCCGAGAAAGCCGACGTCCAGAAGCAGCTGGGGCAGTACACCGGTCAGCTCGCCGCGGCGACGAAACAGATTGAAGAGTTGAGATCGGAGGGGACTCGGCTCAGCAAGCGCCTCAACGTCATTGCGCCGAGCGTCACCAAGGACTATTTCCGGAACGCACCGCTGCTCGACTTCATGGCGCCGACCATCAAGATCCAGCAGATCATCCTGCCCAACGTTGTCGACGACGTGAACTTCATCAGGGTGCCGAAGATGGATCGGTGCCAGACGTGTCATCTGGCGATCGACAAGAAGGGCTACGAGAAATATCCGCAGCCGTTCACCACGCATCCGAAGCTCGAGCTGTATCTGGGGGGGAATTCACCGCATCCGATCGACAAGACCGGCTGCACGGCCTGCCACGAGGGCATGGGCCAATCGGTGAGCTTCCGCGACGCCGCGCACGCGCCGGCGGACGAAAAGCAGAAGGAAGAGTGGGAAAAGAAGTATCACTGGGACGAGCCGCACCTGTGGGACTACCCGATGCTCCCGACGAAGATGACGGAAGCATCGTGCGCGAAGTGCCACCGGCAGAACGTATACCTGCCGAGTGCCGATATGCTGAACATCGGCTATGCGACGTACGAGCGCGCCGGCTGCTATGCCTGTCACAAGACGAGGGGATTCGACGTCAACATGCGCAAGCCTGGGCCGATCCTCACCAAGATCGATTCCAAGCTGACTGAGGACTGGGTGAAGACGTGGATCCGCAATCCTCGCGCGGTGAAGCCGACGACGTGGATGCCGCGGTTCTTTTACAACTCGAACAACAGCTCGCCCGAGGACGCGGTCCGCAACGAGGCGGAAATCAACGCGATCGTGGCGTATCTGTTCAGCAATTCGGAGCCGCACGAGTTCGCGGTGAAAAACCCGCCGCACGGCGACGCGAAAAACGGCGAGCAGATCGTGAAGGACGTCGGCTGCCAGGGATGCCATGTCGTCGGCGAAGGCAAGCGGTCTGAGATCGGGCCGCGCCGGACGTTCGGCCAGCCGCTGGAGAATATCGGCAACAAGACAACCTACGAGTGGATCTACAACTGGGTGCGCGATCCGAAGCACTATAGCCCGGCGACGTACATGCCGAACCTGAGGCTCACCGATTCGCAGGTAGCCGATGTCGCCACGTATCTGTCCGGCTTGAAGAGCGCCGGAGGCGATGCCGCGAAGGCGACACCAGATGCCAAGGCGGCCGATGACGTGCTGCTCGACTATCTCAAGAACGTCATGCCCGTTGAGGATGCCAAGTCGCAGCTGGCCAAATGGGATCCCAAACAGCGGCAGATCGAACTCGGCCAGCGTGCGATCAGCCGGTACGGCTGTTTCAGCTGCCACGACATCAAGGGCTTCGAGAAGGCGCAGCCGATCGGCACCGATCTGTCCGAAGAGGGCAGCAAGCTCGTCACGCGACTGGATTTTGCGTTTATCACCGACATTCCGCACACGTCGAAGATCGCCTGGTTCCGTACGAAGCTGCACGATCCCAGGATTTACGACAAGGGCCGCGTGCTGCAGCCACTCGAGAAGTTGCGGATGCCGAATTTCGATCTGACGGACGAGGAAATCGGCCGCCTGATCACGGCGCTCATGAGTTTCCAGCGCGAAGTCCAGCCGGCCGCAGCGCTGCCCGCGCGCTCGGCGCGGTACGACTACGAGGTGAACGGCCGCACGCTGGTGCATCGGCGCAACTGCGTCGGCTGCCACATCATCGAGAGCGACGGCGGCGATTTCGTGAAGCTCGTGGCGGAGCCGTCGCTGGGACCCCCGATGCTGACGCCCGAGGGTGCGCGCGTGCAGCCCGACTGGCTGTATGCGTTCCTGCGCGGTCCGATTACCATCCGGCCGTGGCTGAACGTCCGGATGCCCACCTTCGGTCTCGACGACGCCAGCCTGAACGGTGTGATCCGATACTTCGGCGCCGTTTCGAACACCATCGGACCCTTCCAGACGCACGAGGTGGTACGCACGGCATCGAGCAACGAGGCGGTCGGCAAGCAGATGTTCGAGCTGCTCAAATGCCAGCAATGTCACGTGCTCGGTGCGATTCCAAAGGATCAGCCGACGGCGAATCTGGCGCCCGATCTCCGGATGTCGCCCGAGCGCCTGAATGCGGACTGGATTACGGAGTGGCTGAAAAAGCCGTCCGACATCCTGCCGGGCACGCGCATGCCTGCGTACTGGCCGGACTACCCGAAGTCGTTCTACACGCATCTGGGCGGCAGCGCCGAGGCGCAGATCCTGGCGATCCGCGATCACCTGCTGACGTTCAAAGGCGGTCCGAGTCCGAAGACGAACGGGAAGAACGCGAATAACAACTGACGAGGCAGAGCTGACATGGCGGACGCGACGCACGCCGCACGGCTGCGTCGCCGAGAGAATCGGGCGTGTCCATACGCAAACGCCTCGCCTCATCACCCGAGCGTCAAAACGAGGGTTTCTCGCCGGCGTTCCGACATTTCTGTCCTTGACTCCGATCCGTAGAGCGCGGTAGCGTCCGCTCACCAAAATCTGCGAAGCGGTCCGCGCTTCGAAGGAGGGCAGATGACGCGGTGTGTCGTCGCAACGCTCCTCGCGGTTTCCATGTTGTCCGCAGTCCCAGCGTTCCCGCAGACGGGCGACGGAAGTCTGCGCGGGTACGTCAAGGATGAGCAGGGCGGGGTGCTGCCGGGCGTCACGGTCACAGCGACCAGTCCCGAGCTGCTCGCCCCGGTCGTGTCGGTGACCGACGCTGCCGGCTATTACCGGCTCAACAACCTCCCTCCCGGGACGTACGAGGTCAGCGCCGAGCTCACCGGCTTCGCGATCTACAAACGCGAAGGCATCCTCATGCGCGCCGGCAGCACGTTCAACGTCGACATCGAGATGAAGCTCAGCACGGTGCAGGAGACGGTCACGGTTACAGGCGAATCGCCGATGATCGAAACCTCAAAGCCGACGAGCACGCTGAATATTCAGGGCGAGCTGCTGCGCGCTGCCCCGGTTACGTCGCGCCGGCTGTTCAGCGATGTCCTGGACATGGCGCCGGGCGTCAACTCGCGCAACGTCGACGATGGCGTCGGCCGCCGGGCCTATTACTTCCACGGTGCGGTCATCTTCTCTCACGTGTTTCAAATCGAAGGCGCGCCCGCCTCGTCGTTCCTGGATGCGTCGGCGCACTCGATGGGCATGGGCGGCGACGCGGTCGCCGACTCCGAGCTCAAGCTTGGCGGTGTCGACGCGGCCTCGCCGATGGGGACGGGAGTCGTGATGAACGTGATCACGCCGTCGGGCGGCAATACGTTCAAGGGGAATGCGACCTACGCTTACCAGCCTCGCGAGTGGAACAGCGACAACACAAAGAGCGGGAGTCATCCGGGCGGTATCCCGACGGTCCAGTCAGTCAACCAGTACGACCTGTCTGTTGGCGGTCCGATCAAGCGGGACAAGGCCTGGTTCTTCGCGACGTTCCGGTACAACGACCTGACCAACGGCATCAGCCGGACGCCCATCAACCTCGCCAACCTGTCAACGTTCAAGCCCGGCTTTCAGCCCTTCGACAACTTCCTGAAGAGCAACCAGCCATTCGTGAAGGTGACGGCGCGGTTCAACCCGAAGCACGAGTTGTCGGCCTTCTACCAAGACGATCGTGCCCGATATACGAGCAGCCGTGAGCTGGACACCAGTCTGTTTCAGTACAATTCCACGGGCGGCTCGCTGGTACAGGGCAAGCTGAATTCGGTCTGGACGAACCAGCTGACGACGCAG
Source organism: Acidobacteriota bacterium (assembly GCA_046728115.1). Taxonomy (GTDB): domain Bacteria; phylum Acidobacteriota; class Vicinamibacteria; order Vicinamibacterales; family CAVVIG01; genus CAVSWN01. Next base: position 4,540 of record JBKPDW010000500.1, read on the forward strand.
ATTTCGGCGTCGTACAACAACAAGCACGGCAACGACGCCGACACCTACGACGGCGTGGACATTTCGGGCCCTCAGATCACCGTCCACCAGGACATCTTCATTT
>JBKPDW010000501.1:0-5382 GCA_046728115.1 Acidobacteriota bacterium
TCATGATGCTGTGCGACGACGGCAAGATCGCGCTCGACGACCCAATCGTTAACAGGCTGCCGCACTACCAGCAGCCGCCGGTCCTGAGGAATGCGGATGGAAGCACCGCTTCCTACAACTTGCGCCCGGCGGCGCGGCCCATCACGATCCGCGATCTCCTGACCCACACGTCTGGAATGGCGTACTCCTTCTTCAATCCGGCGCTCGCGCGGCTGAGCGCCGCCGGGAAATCCGAGCTCGAGCTGCCGCTCCTCCACGATCCCGGCGAGCGTTGGACCTACGGCCCGAGCACAGCGCTCCTGGGCCAGATGGTGGCGCACGTCTCGGGAGAGGCGCTCGACGACGTCTGCCGGAGGCGAATCTTCGAGCCACTTGACATGCCCGACACGGTGTATTCGGTCCCCGAGAACAAGCGAGAGGGCGTGGTTACACAGCATCTGCGAGAGGCGGGCGGCACGCTGGTTGAGAAACCGAACCCGCCGGCGATTCAATCGCGAGGCCGCGGGGACGACGGACTCTTCTCAACCGCGCGTGACTACGCGGCGTTCCTGCAGCTCTTTCTGAACGGCGGCCGGCTCTGCTCGGCGCGGCTCGTCAGCGAACCGGCGATCCGGTTGATGATGGAGAACCAGATTGGCGACCTGGTCATTGAGTGGCAGTCCGCCGTGAACTCCCCGGTCGCGATGGCGTTTCCACCTGGCGCAGGGAAGGACAAATTCGGGTTCGGATTTCAAATTGAGACGCCGCCGTCAGAGGCCGGCATGCGCTCTGCTGGCAGTGTAAGCTGGAGCGGGATCTTCAATACCAACTTCTGGATCGATCCACAGATAGGGATCGCGGCGGTTGTGCTCATGCAGATGCTGCCGTACGCCGACGTAAAGTGTTCCGAGCTCCTGCGCGGATTCGAGCGGCTGGTGTACCAGGAGCTCCGGTAAACTGCACGGCAACGTTCTTGGTCCTTCGTCCTGGATTCTTCGTCTGTTCCTTGTCGAACCGGTCTCGGCGATGGCCTGCAGGATTTCGAGCTGCCGGAGGTCCACGTGATAGTTCGTGGAGAGTAACTTACTTGTGCGAGTCCAGCGTTATTGAAAACGCCGCGACCGGGCGGTAAGCTTCCATCACCCTTCGAACCCAATGGATGAAACCGACCTCGTCGGCCAGACGGTCTCGCACTATCGCATCACCGAGCGGTTGGGCGGCGGCGAAATGGGCGTCGTCTACAAGGCAGTCGACGTCCGGCTGAACCGCTTCGTCGCGCTCAAGTTCCTGTCGGCCAGCCTGACCAAGGATCCCGACGCCAAAGAGCGCTTCGTCCACGAAGCGCAGGCCGCGTCGGCGCTCGATCACCCGAACATCTGAACGATTCACGAAATCGACGAGACGCCCGATCGGGAATTGTTCCTGACGATGGCGTATTACGAAGGCGAGACGCTGAAGCACCGGATCGAGCGCGGACCGCTGACCGTGGACGAAGCGCTCGACATCGCGACGCAGGTGTCGCAGGCGCTCGCGCGCGCGCACGAATCGGGCATCGTGCATCGCGACATCAAGCCGGCGAACCTGATGCTGCCGAAAGACGGGCCGGTCAAGATCGTCGACCTTGGCCTGGCAAAGCTGGTCGGCCACTCAGAGCTGACCAAAACCGGCACGACGGTTGGGACGGTCGCCTACATGGCGCCCGAGCAAATCCGCGGAGCCGAGGCGGGGCCGGCAGCCGATGTGTGGGGCGTGGGCGTTGTGCTCTACCAGATGCTGTCCGGCCGGCGGCCGTTCGAGGGCAAGGACGATCTGGCCACGATCAGCAAGATCTTGGATGAGAATCCGACGCCGCTCGGTACGGTGCGTCCGGGCCTCCCCGACGCCGTGCTCCGCATCGTCGCGCGCGCCCTCGACAAGAACGTGGCGCATCGTTACCCATCGGCGACGGAGCTGCTCGCGGACTTGAAAGCGTGCCGCGCGGCGCTTGCGCCGGGCCAGCCGGTGTCAGCCCCGATTTCGCAGCTGCTTCGGCGTCCGCTCGCGGCCTGGGGCATTGCGGCGGTCCTCGTCGCGGTTTCGGTCCCCGCGGGGGTCGCATACCGGCGTGCGAGCCGCACGCGCTGGGCGCGCAACGAGGGCATCCCGCAGATCGTGCAGCTAGTCGCCAAGGACGACTACATCGGTGCATTCGAGCTCGCGAAAGAAGTGGACGCGGCGTCGCCCAACGATCCGGCGCTCGCGAGTCTCCGACCGCAGTTCTCGACCGCAGGTTCGATCGTGACGACGCCGGAGGGCGCCGACGTGTACGTGGCGCCGTACGGGGCCGGCGACGCTGGGACACGTTTCTCAACGAGCAAGGCGAAACCGCGATGCGGGCGACGCGCGCGCATGTTCGAGCGGCGCCAGGAGATTGGTCGGACGCTCGACCTGATGGAAGCGCGAACCGATATCGATACCGGGCGCGTCGCCTACCTCGGCGCGAGCTTTGGCGCATCCGTGCCGTTGCTTATCCTCGCACTCGAAGACCGAATCAAGACCGCGGTGCTGCTGGCGCCGGGCTTCAGCTATCGGTCGGTTCCACCCGAGGCCGACGCGGTCAACTACGTGGGCCACATCACGATGCCGATCCTGATGATTGGCGGCCGGCAGGCGACGTCGGTTCCTTGGCCTGCACCAGACGGTGCTGAGATAGAATTGGCGCTGCGTGAGACCGACTCCACGGTCCGAAACGGTCTGACCGTCTGCGAAATGCGAGGATCAACGTAACAAGGCAACAGCGAGCGGCATCGACCGAGACAGAGACAGAAGGGGGAACCATGATTGCTCTTGCGACCCTTCTCGTCGCCCTCACGATCGCGAGCCCGTCCGCCGCACAGACCTTCCGCGGCGGCATCAACGGCACCGTCACCGATCAGTCCGGCGCAGTTCTCCCGGGCGCCGAAGTCAAAGCGACCAACGACGCGACAGGGCTGTCGTACTCGACTGCCTCCTCGACGGCGGGCGCCTTCACCTTCGCCGATCTTCCGTTGGGCGACTACACGATCGTCGCGTCGGCGAACGGGTTCGAGACCGTCACCATCCGAGGGGTGCGCGTATCGGCGGGCGCCATCTACACGGTCTCGGTCAAGCTGAACGTGGCGCAGATCGAGGCGAACGTGCAGGTGTCGGCCGCCGCTGTCGCCGTCGAGACGACGTCCACGACGCTCACCAACGTGCTGTCCACACGTACGGTCCAGGATCTGCCATTGAATGGACGCGACTTCAGCCAGATGCTCGCGCTGACACCCGGATACTCGGGATACGAAGGCGGCGGGAGTGCGTCGATGAACGGATCGCGATCGAACCAGTTCAACTGGCAGATCGAAGGAACCGACAACAACGATCAGTGGTTCAACATCAAAGCCGTCAATCAGGGCGGCATCAACAGCATCCCGGGCGTCCTGCTGCCGCTCGATTCGGTCGAGGAGTACTCCGTCCAGACGCAGGCAGCCGCCGAGACCGGGCGCAATCCGGGCGGAGCCGTGAATCTGGTCATCAAGTCGGGCGCGAACCGGCCGACCGGCACCGCCTACTACTACAACCGTGACGAAGCGCTTGCGGCGCTGTCGCCGTTCGCGCCGGTCGACGCGCCACAGAACAAGTTGCGCAACGAACACTCAGGCTTCTCGCTTGGCGGTCCGATTCGGCGGGACCACACCTTTTTCTTCACCACGTACGAACATCAGAATTTCGAGATCGGGAACCAGGCGTTGTCGACCATGCCGTCGGCGGCGTATCAGGTGGCGGCGCTGCAGCTCCTTCAGCAATATGGCGTGCCGACGAACACCGTGTCGCGGTCGCTCCTCAACACCTTGTGGCCGGCCGACACCCTGAGCGGTCCCGCGGCGTCCAACAATTACTTCAACCCGACCCCACAGACCGGCTACAGCCATAACTTTCTCGTGAAGCTCGATCACAGCTTGAACAACAATCACCGGCTCTCGTTTCGGGGATTCCTCGGCCGCGGAAGTCAGACGGCACCTGTTGGTTCGCTGATTTCCTATTACTTCCAGGTCGGACCTATCAGGGTGCAGAACTACTCGGCCGTCCACAACGCAATTCTGGGCCCCGCGCTCACGAACCAGATACTCTTCGGCGTCAACTACTTCAACCAGTCGTTCTCGGACGCCAACAGCACCTTCGATCCGGTCGCCCTCGGCTTCAACACCGGCGTGAGCGGAAGCGACCTGGCGGGCGCGCCGTATCTTTCGATCACCGGATTCGATCCGACCGGCGTCAGCCCGAACTCGGGCCGCACTGATGTGACGACCCATCTGTCCGACACCCTTTCGTACACGAGGGGGCCTCACGAAATACGCATGGGAGGAGAAATACGGCGGGTTGGCATCGAGGAGTTCGGGGCCGGCGGCGGGAACAACGCCGGTATCCGGGGGAATTTCTTCTTCAACGGAACCCAGGGGCCGTGGAGAAGCCTGCTGAGCGTACCCGGTTACGACACCAACATCGCCGCGCTCGCCGACTTTCTCGCTGGTTACGTCTACCAGTCGACGATCCTGAGCGGTGATATCAGACGTCACGTGGCTCAGAACCTGTTCAATCTGTTCGCGCAGGACTCCTGGAGGGTGTCACGTCAACTGAACATCAACCTCGGTCTTCGCTGGGACTTCCAAGGACCGATGCACAGCGATCAGCCGGATCTCTCGACCTTCGACCCGACGCGCGGAGGGCTCATCGTCGTCGGCCAGCAGATAGAGGATCTGTATCCGCGTTCGTGGAAGAACTTCAGCCCGCGCCTCGGCGTGACCTACCAGCCGAACGGGCGAGACGACCTCGTCGTGCGAGGCGGTTTCGGGATCTTTTACGATACGCCGTCGATTTCACCCTTCCTCGATCAGGCCTCGCTGGCGAACAACGGCGCGATTGGCGTGGAGGCGAATCCGGCTGGCGTGAAGCCCGTCTATCAGATTACGAAAAACGCCTACACGATCGTGCCGAATCAGGCGATCTTTCCGTCGAACGTTTCGATCTCCGGCAACAACGTGATCAACCTCTTCTCCGTCAGCCCGGACTTCCAGCCCGCGTACGTGACGAGCTACAACGTGAACGTCGAACGGACGCTGGGTCGCAATGCGATCGCGCAGGTCGGCTACGTCGGTTCGAAGGGACGGCGCCTGAACATCGTGCGGAACATCAACCAGGCGGCGATCGGGAGTGGCTTCGTCAACCGGCCGGATGCGGCCGGCTTCACCTATCAGCAGCAAACGCGGCCGTTCTTCCAGCAGTTCCCGAACTTCGGCGTGATCGACCAGCTCGAGAGCGTCGGGATCTCCAGCTACAACTCGCTGCAGGCGACGCTGCGCACGCGAAACTGGCGCGGCATCATCTCGCAATTCTCCTATACGC
>JBKPDW010000502.1:0-9507 GCA_046728115.1 Acidobacteriota bacterium
GGCGTGTACAGCGTCAGCAGCCCGGGCAGCGCGTACCCGGGGTACGGCAGCGTGGGACTGATGAATCAGATCAGCCTAGGCAGCTACAAAGCACCGGCGACACCGGATCAACCGATCGTCGTCACCTTGGGCGGTGGCATCGACTTCAACTGGAAAGCGGGTATGACCGCGCGCGACATGTTCAGAGCAACGCGAGCGGCGCTCTACGAGACGACGTTCGAAACCTTCGAGCGACGGATTCGCACCCACCTTGCGCGCGTGCTGTCATCCGGCGGCTTCGATCCGGCGGCCGAGATTCAGGGGATCACGATCAGCCGCTGGGGCCACGGCTACGCGATGGGTATGAACCTGCTCTACGATCCGGACTGGACCGAGGACGAGTACCCCTGGGTGGTAGGGCGGAAACGCTTCGGCCGAATCACGATCGCGAACTCCGACGCAGAAGGCGTCTGTCTGACGCAGGCCGCCTTCGATCAGGCGCACCGCGCGGTCGATGAGCTCATGAAGCGCCAGGTGGCGTGGTGGAATCGCGTCTGAGGAAACGGTGTTGACGCGCGTGTGGGCTGCCGGCTGGTTGATGGCGGCAGCCCGCGACCGCATCCTTGCAGGCACGTAGCGGTCACGATCCTCAGCCTCAGCCTCCTCCTCATCCGCGTCGCGTGAACGCGTGACGGCCGCCTCGCCGGTTGAGGAACCTTGATAAATCCTGAGACGACTTCGGGTTGAACGGCGCCATATCGCATGCGAGAATCCGAAGCAACCCGAGGAGAAAGTCCCATGAGCAAGAAGGTTAGTCGCCGCGATTTCGCGCGCACATCGGTCACATCCGTGGCCGCGAGTGCGGTAGCGGTTACGGTGCCGAACTCCATCCTCGAGAACACATCGGTTGCGACGCCGATGTCATCGGCGGCTGCGGGCGCGGCCGTAGCGCGGCAACGGCTCGCCAGAGTGCCCAACGCCGCATACGGCGGCATGACGCTCGAGGGGCGCGATATCTCGTTGGCGGAAACGTTGACGCCCGGTGGGCAGGCCGCACCGACCTATCCGGGAGGATGGCGCGAAGGCACGACGATCCCTGCGGAGTACTACACCGACGAGCGCCACTATCTCAACGACGAGCGGTTCATCGCCGATCATTTCTGGCTGATGGCCGACCACGAAAGCCGGATCCCGAAGGCCGGCGACTACTTCGTGTTCGAGTTCGGACGCGGCGACAGCGCGATCATCGTGCGCGACAAGGGCGGTGAGGTGCGGGCGCACCACAACGTGTGCCGCCACCGGGGCTCGCGTGTCTGTCAGCATGGATCGGACAACGTGCGCGCGACCGAAGCGCGGCCCGACGGCCGGCCCATGGATCCGCGGCTGTCGGTCCTGCAGCTGGGACCCAGCGGCAACACGCCGGTGTTTCGCTGCCCGTATCACGCGTGGACGTACGACCTCAGTGGCCGATTGATCTCATTTCCGCCAGAGCTCCCACCCCCGTTCGAGCAGAACGCCCTCGGTCTGCATCCATGCCACGTCCGGACCGTCGACGGGTTCATCTTCGTGAACTTCTCGCATGAGGAGCCGCCGGATTTCGATACCTGGGCCGCCACGTGGCAGGCCGTCACGCGGCAATACAACACGGGTGCCTTGAAGGTCGCCGTTCGCAAACAATATCCAACGCGAGCCAACTGGAAGCTGGTGGTCGAGAATTTTCGCGAGTGCTACCACTGCCAGCCGTCGCACACGCGCAGCTACTTCGCCGTCCACAATCTTCAGTTCCTGTACATGTTGAGTCCGGAGCAGCGTGCGAGAGTGGAAGACGACCTGGCGCGGCACGGACATGCCGTGCGCCCGGCGGGAACATCGCCGCAGCAGGCGGCGGGATCGCTGGCGATGGGCGCAGGCAGCACGGGGCAGCACCTGCCGCGCGGGTTCATGACCGGGAGCCTCGACGGAAAGCCGGTCGCGCCGGTCCTTCCCGCGAGAAAAGAGTACACGCACTACTCGACGTACGCCGCGACCGGTTTTTCGACGTCGTATCTGCAGGCCTACGATGACCACGTCGCCTGCGCCCGTTTCACGCCTCGCGGCGTGATGAGCACCGACGTCGAGCTGTTCTGGCTCGTGCACCCGGACGCTAAGGAGAAGGACGTGGACGTCGATCGGATGATGGCGCTCTGGGATCTGACGTACCGCGAGGATCGCTGGATCGTCGAGAACAACCATGTGGGCATTCTGTCGGGCCGCTACTCCGGCGGGCAGCCCTACACGACGCGCGAAGGCGGACCGGCGAGCTTCATCAAGTGGTACATGTCCGACGTCGCGCCGCGCGTCGCCTCGCAGCGAACGAACGTCGTCTGAGCCAGTTCGTGCCGATTGTGTGCCGGGAGGGTCCGCATGACGCCAACTGATCGCGAGCTTGGCATGCATCGCTCGATCACGCGCCGCGACTTTCTGAACGGCGTGAGCATCGCCGTGGGCGGCACCGTGATCAGGCCCTCTGCCATCGAGGCTGAAGACGCACAGCAGCGTCCAGCCGGCGAGGCCGCCGCTTCGGCCAACTATCCGCCGGCGTTGACCGGGATGCGGGGAAGCGGACCTGGCTCGATGGACGTCGCACACGCGATGCGGGACGGCCAGAAGTGGGACAGCGGCGAGGACACTGGAGAATCGTACGACTTGATCGTGGTTGGCGGCGGCATGAGCGGGCTGGCCGCGGCGTACTTCTTTCGGAAGAAGACCGTTCCCGACGCGAAGATCCTGATCCTCGACAACCACGACGACTTCGGCGGGCACGCGAGACGGAACGAATTCACGGTGAACGGGCGACTGTTGATCGCCAAGGGCGGCACGTCGTACATCGACAAACCGTGGACCTACACGGCCGAGGGACGCGATCTCCTCAAGGAAATCGGCATCGATTTCCACGACCCCACGTACAAGCGACATGCCGACGTATACAGATCGCTCGGGCTGAAGCCCAGCGTCTACTTCGACAAGGAAACGTTCGGGGCCGACAAGCTCGTGGTCGGTCTGTCGATGAGCACGTTCGGCGTGACGCCCGCGCCGCCTCGCGAAATGCTGGAAGAGGCGCCGCTCTCCGAGTCGGTTCGCCGCGACCTGATTCGGTTGTGGACCGACAAACGGGACTATCTGGCGGGCCAGTCAACCGAACAGAAGCTTGCGACGCTCAAGAAGACGAGCTACGCGAACTACCTTCTGAACATCGTCAAGGTCGATCCGGATCTGCTGAAGTATTTTCATCCGTTGGGACAGCCGCCGGCGTTGACCACGGAGACCACCAGCGCGTGGTGGTGCTTCCACTGGGGTCATCCCGGGTTCGACGGCCTCGGCCTCGAAAAGGCGCCGGACACCGGCCCCAACCTCGACGCCAACCGGCCCGACAAGAGTATTCCAACCACCTTCCACTTTCCTGAAGGGAACGGCGGCGTCGCGCGCCTGCTCGTGCGGTCGCTCATCCCGGAAGCGCTGCCGGCGCGATCGATGGCCGACGCGCAGATGCGCCAGGTGCGGTACGCGCGCTTGGACGATCCGCGCACTCCGGTTCGCCTCCGCATGAACAGCACCGTCGTTCGCGTCCGCAACAATCACACCGATCCCGCGAAGGCCACCGAGACCGAGGTCATCTACGTTCGCGACAACAAGCCGTACCGCGTGCGTGGGAAAGGCTGCGTCCTGGCCTGCTACAACTCGGCGATCCCGTACCTCGTGCCCGAGCTGCCCGAGAAGCAGAAGGCGGCGCTGCACCTGTCGGTCCGAAGCGTCATGTTGATCAACAACGTGGCGGTGTCGAACTGGAAGGCCTTCGAGAAGCTGGGCGTATCCAACATCGTCAGCCCGGGCTCCGAGTATCCCGGCGGGTTCGACAGCGTGGGCCTCATGGGGCTGATCGATCTTGGCGCGTACCGGGCGCCGCGGACGCCGAGCGATCCGACCGTTCTCATTCTCGGCGGCGGCGTGCCGTTCACGTACAAGCCGGGCATGACGGCGCGCGACATGTTGCGGGCCACGCGCGCTGCGCTGTACGAGACGACGTTCGAGACGTTCGAGCGCAACATCCGGACACATCTTGCGCGAGTGTTGGGCGACGGCGGCTTCGATCCGGCGCGTGACATCAAGGCCATCACCATCAATCGATGGGGACATGGCATGACGCTGGGCCAGAATTTTCTCTTCGATCCGGACTGGACCGAGGACGAATACCCGTGGGTGGTCGGGCGCAAGCGCTTCGGCCGGATTGCGATCGCCAACTCGGACGCCGACGGCATCTGCCTGACCCAAGCCGCCTTCGATCAAGCGCACCGCGCCGTGGACGAGCTCATGAAGCGGCAGGTCGCCTGGTGGAACCGCGTATGAACAAGGAGCCGACCCATGACCGACCGTTCCGAGCGCGCTCGGCGTGCAGTCGCCCTCGGTGCCATGCTCGCGGCGACGGCGACCGTCGGGCTCGCAGAAACGCATAAGTTCGTCCCGCCTGCGAAGGGGAATCAGACCTACGCCGTCCGGGAGCCGGTGCTACGGGTCAAGCCGGGCGACATCCTGGAAAGCAACACGCTCTTCTCCGACTTCTACACTGCGTCGACCGGTGGAAGCGGCTACCCAGGCGAGGTCGGGCCAATCTTCATCGAAGGGGCGACGACGAACGACACGCTCGTCGTCAAGATCCTCCGCATCAAACCGAAGATCGACACGGGACGGTCGGGAACCGGTGGGCGAGGCTACGCCGTCCTGACGCCCACGACGTTCACGCCGATGCTCACTGAGCCGACGTCCACGCGGCGGCATATCTGGAAGATCAATCGTGAGAAAGGCACAGCGAGCCTCGATCTGCCGAACAGTCAGATGAAGCGCATCGAGGTGGCGATCAGCCCGATGCTCGGCCGCCTGGCGGTCGCCCCGCAAGGCGAGCAGGCCATCGAGGGTGGCGCGCCCGGCCGGTGGGGCGGCAACATGGACAGTTCCGACGCGCACGAAGGCACCACGGTGTACCTGCCCATCTTCCACGATGGCGCGTATTTCTATTTCGGCGACGGCCACGCTCTGCAGGGAGACGGTGAAATCACCGGAACGGGGATCGAAACCCAGATGGACGTGACGTTTCAGTTCGACGTCATCAAGGGCAAGCGGATCGACTGGCCGCGGTACGAAGACGATGAGTACATCATGGTTGCCGGATCGATTCGTCCGCTGCTCGACGCCTATCGCATCGCCCACGTCGAGATGATCCACTGGCTCGAATCCGACTACGGCTTCGAACGATGGGAGGCGCTGGAAGTGTTATCGCAAGTGGGCGTCGCCCGCGTCGCGAACGTCGTCGATCCGTTCTACACGGTGATGGCGAAGTTCCCGAAGAAGTATCTGCCGCAGCGTTAGCGCCCGCTCGGTTTAATCGGCAGCCGTTCTGCTCTCTGAAAACGTCGGGACAACCTGCGTCATGTACCAGGTGACCAGGCGCGTCGGCCCGGTCTCCGTGCTCGCGTATCGACCGGACCGATAGCGGCCGGACTGGATGCCCAGATGGTTGTTTTCGACGATCCATTTGTCCTCGAGCATTGTGATATCCCACAGCGCCGTGAGCCGATCGACCTGGTAGTCCTTGCCTTCCTTCGCGTCGGCATTCACCAGCCAGATGATCTCGGCGTCGGTCTTCATCAAGCCGCGTGGAACGAAGCGGACCGCCGCGATGTGATCGTCGTAGCACTGCAGGTTGCTCGTCATCCAGCCGGTGTTGCTGATCTTGCCGCGGTGCGACCATTCCTTGAAGTTCGGCAACAGGCTCGAAACCGGTTTGCCATCGAGCGATCCTGAAAGGAAGTTCACGTTGAGCACGCCGCCGCGGTAGCGGGCTGGCGCGCCCGCGGCCATGCCGCCAACCGCCGTTGCCGCCGGTTGAGCGGTGGCGGTGACCGCCTCGAGCTGCTTTTCGAGCCGCGCGCGCTGTTCTGCCGGCATGGTTCCGTCCCAGAACGGATGCGCCCGCACGAGCGAGCGATGCGCCGGACCGCAGTGATAGCACTCCTGGAAATTCTCGAGCGCCAGCTTCCAGTTTGCTCTGGTCGGATAGATGATGCGGGCCGCGATCTTCATCTTGGCTGTGCCGTACTCCTGCGCGATCGCCCTGAAATTCTTGACGAACGGCTCGAACTCCGATGGCTCGCCCTGCGCCATGCTCACGAAAATGAGCCCCTCGACGATTTGCAGATGGCACGGGTGCAGACCGTTTTGCGCCATGTCGAAATCGGAAGGCATGCCGCTCGGCACCGAGATCAGCTTGCCGTCGAGGCTGTAGGTCCAAGCGTGGTACGGACACCGAAATACCGGCGTGTTGCCGCTCGAAACGAGTTGAGTGACGGAGAGGCGCTTGTCTTTCGGGAGGGGATCCTCATCATGCCGGCACAGTCGCGAACCCCGGTGGCGGCAGACGTTGTGGAATGCCTTCACGTCGCCGGTCTTGTTGCGCAGGACGACGATGCTGTCGCCTACGCCGAACTCGAACACGAAGTAGTCGCCGGGCTTGGGAATGCGGCTCACGTGATCCACCATGAACCACATGTTCTCGGCGAGAAAACGCTCGTCGTGCGGGTAGTACTTCTCGTCGATGTAGTACTCCGCCGGAATGGTCGTGCCCTCGCGCCATCCCCCGACAACCGCCGGACTCGCATTTTGCGTCTGCACCGCCGCGGTGGCGTGCGCCAATGCGATGTCGTCGCGGAATTCCGCTCCGGCGCTCGCGAATTCGCCGCCGTATCCCACGGCCGGTGGTGGCGCGATGAAACGCCGCGCGGCCGCTGCGCCCTTGGCCATCGTCGTGCCGCTCGCCGAACCGGCGGCCGGCGTCTTGGCGAGGAGCGTGTCGGGAATGGCGATGGCGGCGACCGCGGCCGAGGCCCGAGCGAAATCCCGCCGGCTGACCTTCTTGCTCATGCTGCCTCCAACGTCAAGTGGTCCTCTAAAAGAATACCTTCGCCAACAGCTGAAGTTGACGCGGATCGGGCCACGCGGCCGGTTTTCCGAAATCCGGGCTGGCTACGTTGCGGGTGATGATCGAGCGACTGTCCGTTTCCTGCAGCGCGTTGCGCACTTCGCCGGTCAGCTCGACCCGCCGATGATCCGTGCGGAACAGAATCTTACTGACGCGGAATTGCAAGAACGTTTCGGTCGGCGTACGGTACGACCCCGGCACATCGACGTTGATCGACCGCCGGCCTTGCGGCAGGTTCACGAGCACCTGCGGCGCATATGGCGTCCCGTTGACGGCGGCCAGCTGACCGGACACCTGCACCTCGATCCGTGGAACCTCGTAGGACCCGAACAGGTTGAACGTGTGCGGCCGATCCTGAGGATCGATCCGACCGGTGAGGTTGGTCAAGTCGTTGGGATCGCGGCCGAGGTTGCCGGTCGGCTGCAGGCCGTTGGTCTTTGAGTACGTGTAGCCGACCGTTGCCATCCAGCGGTTCGCATACCGCCGCGTCAGGTTCAGAATCAGCCCGTCGTAACGCGTGAAGAACCCCGGCCCGTTCGTCCTCAGGAACTTTCGCGCGCTCGGAGAATTCAGGAGCGGGTACACGGGCAACGTCTGGTTTTGACCGAACACGGATACGGTGGCCGTCCCGGTGCCGTAGACGCCACCAATGTCAATCCAGCCGATCTGATTCTTCGAATTCTTGCGCACGTAGCTGACGCTCAACGCGAGGTTGCTGACCAGTTCTCGATCGACGCCGACCGAGTACTGGTCCGTATACGGAGCGTCCATATTCGAATCGATCGCGATATTCGCCTTGGGATCGGTCACCGAAACGATTTGGTCGTAGGCCTTCGTGGCCGGGTTGTACCGAGCGAGCGTGCTCACAGCGACGCCCGGATACACGTTCGTGAAATCGTTCAGGACAATGGGCCGGTAGTAGCGGCCGACGGTGGCGCGCAGGACCGTCTTGTCGTCGTTCGTCAACTTGATGTTGACGCCGGCGCGGGGCGACACCTGCGTCCAGGTGAACATGTGACCGAGGCCCGCGATGGTCTGACCGGTCTCGTTGAATTGGCCGTCGACGGCCTGGACATCCTGACTGATGCCTTCCATGCGGTCGAAGCGCGCCCCGATCTTCACGGTCAGCCGGCGCCCGAGATTGATTTCGTCCTCGCCCCAGACAGCCTGGCCGTTGTACGACGCCGCCAACGTGCTGGGCGGCGTAAAGGTGGCTTGATCGGGAGCTCCATTGACGTCGGTGTACTGCACGCCGCCAGGTTGTATGTCGTATTCGACATAACGGTTCTTGATGAACTGCACGCCGAACGACATGTTGTGGTTGAGGCGAGACCTGGATATGTACTTGCTCAGCTTCACATCGACTTCGTCTCGCCGCGGATAGCTCTTGAACGCGAGCGCATTTCCGGTTTGAACGCCGGTCACGCTATCGATGTGGATCGGCGTCGTCAGACTTCCGTAGTACCCGATTCGCTTGTCCGGAAAATTCGTCAGCGAGTAGCGGGCCGTCAAGACCGTCGTCGAGTTCAGCGTCGAAGTGACCTCGGAGCCCGTCTGCGGCAAATACCCCGACGAGTTCTGGAGGGTTTCGAGTGGCATCGTGAGCGTTGGAAAATGGGGCAGCGGTTCGAAAAACCGCTCGTGGTAGTAGGTTTGCCGAAAGGTGATGCGGTCGTTGATTTTCCACGTGGCCTTGATGCTGGTGTCTTCGAGCCAGACCAGGTACTGATTCTCCGGCGCCGGCATCGGCTGGCCTGGCGTGCGCGCAAAGTTGCCCCTGAACACCGACCCGCCGAAGAACCACGCCTTGTTCCGTACGATTGGGCCGCCCACGTGGGCCGAGACATCGCGATACTTGATCCAGTTGTAGCCGGTCAGGCCTTCCGGACAGTTGCACGGCAGCTTGATAGGCTGGCTCGAGAACTTGTCGGGCGCCCAAAACGCGGAGGCGTCAGCCTGGAACCGGTTCGTACCGGTCTTGCCCACCGCGTTCAACACGCCGCCTTGTGCCTGCTGGAATTCGGCCGACGCTCCGAGCGTGACGACGTTCACCTCCTCGAGGCCGTCAAAGTCGGAGAGCGTCCAGGCGCTGCCGCTGCCGGGATGATTACTCATGACGCCGTCGAACAGGAACGACGTCTCGTTGGCGTTCGAGCCCATCACGTAGACATTGAAGGGCGCGTTGTAATTGCTCGTCGTGACGCCCGGCATCGTGGCCATGAAGCTCTGGATGCCATACCGCTTGTGCGGAATGTTCTCGACCACCTCTGCGGGCAACGCTTGTGCAATGCCCGTTTGACGAGGGTCGACGACAGGAGATTGGCCGCTGACCGTGACCGTTTCGGAGACCGCCGCTACTTTGAGCGCGATGTTGCGCTCGGTGGTTCCTCCGACCGTGACCCGCAGATCCTGCTCCTCATACGTGCGGAAGCCTGACAGCGCAACGCTCAGTCGGTACGTGCCGGGCTCGAGACCGACGAAACGATACTCTCCCTGGACGTTCGTAACCGTGGTGAGGG
>JBKPDW010000503.1:0-9968 GCA_046728115.1 Acidobacteriota bacterium
GTCCTGGGAGCATTTTTCGCAGTGCCGCGCGGACGTCCTGAACGTGCTCTCGAGCAGTCAGCAGCTCGCGCCAGGGCGCGATGTGGCGTCGGATCTCCGCCTCGGTCAGTGCAGGTTGAAGGAGCGCGCATCGACGCGCTCCATAGCTGCAATCGCCCGCAAAAGCCGGTCTCGTTCACCTTTCGCAGTTCGAAGCTTGTCGAGCAGCGGTGCCATCTGGACGACATCAGAGATGGCCTTGACGTAGTTCGCCATCATGCGGTCGACCTTCCGAGGGTCGTCGCGACGCGCCTCAATTTCGCCCGAAGAGGCTGTAGCGAACCGAAATCGCGGGACGAACAGCACCGATGCGCTCGTCGTTGTTCGTCCCGTTCGCTCACACGCCATCGCCAACAGGCGCGCGGCTATTGTGAGCAGGTTGCGGCGACGATCTTTCCGGACTGCACCCGCAGGATTGGTGCGTTGGCGTCAGGCCCTGACGAGGCGTCGGCTGTCTGCGCCGCGCTGGCAGGAGATTCGAGCGTGCCCGTCAATTCCAGTTTCTTGCGGACGTGCGGACTGAGACCCGTTGGATTCGCAATGAGTCGGTAGGTCTGCGCGGCAGACGTGGTCGGCCCGCCGGTCGCTGGCGAAGTCGGCGTGCCCGCGGCAGCGGAGGAATCGCCAGCTGCCGCATCTGGTGACGTCGACGCGTTGGTCAGCAGGAGCCTGGGCTGAGCCGACGAGGAATCGGTCGCCGTTCCGGTCGTTCCTGTGGTTCCGGTGCCACCCTGGAGAAGGGCAGGATGCAACCTTTCGCGAATCCCCGTACCGCTACCAGAAAAGTTGCACAGTCGGCACTTCCAGCGAGCAGTCCACCGGACTCGACAAATTTCCTTCGAACTCTCGATCCTCCGTCTGGCGTGAACCCTCAGCGCGCGTTGAACGAACGCAATTGGTCGGCCGCCGTGACAACCCGTGGTCACGGCGGCATTGGTGGAAACTGCCGAAAGGGCTGTGTCAGAAGCGGTAAACCACCGTCACCTGCAGGGCGCGCGCGGGCTGCTGATTGCGCATACCCAGGTAGTTCGGGTTGAACTGTTCGTTCGCGCCGTTGTAGTTGTATTGCGTGTAGTCGCCGGCGTTGAGGAGGTTGAAGATATTCGCTGCGATCTCCACGTTATTGGTGGAGGTCAGATTCACCTTCTTGCCGATCTTGAGGCCGAGCGTCTTCTGGGCCGGCGCCATCACCTGGCCCTCGCCGCGGGTGGCGTACGCGAACCGCATGCGCGTGGACAGCGGGTTCGACGCCGTGAAGCCGGTCGACGACGTCACCGTTTGCGGACCGAATACCGCAAGCTGGGGGTCCCCCACAGGAAGCTGCGTGACGACCGGCCCGGTCCACGGGCCAGCCTCGACCGTGTAGCTGGCCGCCAGCAAGACATCGTACGGCGCGTGCCACGTCCCGCCGAAATTCAACCGGTACTTCTGCCACGTCGGACCGTACGTGTGAACGGTCGTGCCTGTCGTGATCGGCAGGCTGTTGTCTTCGTTGTTCCCGCGCGGCATGTACAACAGCTTGTCGTTGGGGAATGCGGTCGGCTGAATGAACCGCGCCGGATCGGTCGGGTTCCAGTCGCCGCTCATGTGCTGCCATTGGCGGTTGATTCCCGCCATGAACTGGATGCCGTGAGACAGGTTCTTGGTCGCGGTCAGCTCGATGCCGGTGTAATTCAGCTGGCTCCAGGAGTTATTGGTTTGCTGGTACACGATGCCCCGCGTCGGATCGACCTTGCCGAAACCGCCGAACGGCTGGTTCGGTCCGCTGGGATAAAAGCCGTTGATGTCGATGCGGGCATACATGTCCTTGTAGACGCGATGGATGCCGGCGACGTCGATGCCAATCGCGTACGGCAGCTGCATCCGGTAGCCGAGAATCGCTTCGTCGAGGTACGGCTGGTGCAGGTCCGGATCGAACTCCGCGGCCGCAAGGGCTCCCGTCCGCGCCGGGGTCGTCAAGGACGTCTCGAACGTCCCGTTCGCGTCGAGGTCGTACGTGTCCACAATGCTGACGGCTGCGGTGCCACCGGCGTTGCCGAATAGCGTGACCGCATCACGGCCCATCATCTGCTCGCCCAGTCGCGCGTAGCTGCCGCGCAGCACGTTCTTCGCGTTCTTCGTCACCAGATACGAGAAGCCGAGCCGCGGCTGCAGGATGTGCGCGTCTTCGCGGACCACGTCGAAGATCTTGTCGTAGCGGCGCACCCAATCGAGGCGGACACCGACGTTCGCCGTCAACCGCGGAGTGGGCTTCCAGTTGTCCTGCGCGTAGACCGCGTAGTTCCGGTCGCGTGCCAGGCGCGTCGTCAACTCGAGCGGATTGGCATAGCGCCGGTGGAACGGAATCGTGCCCTTCGACGCGTCGTTCTTATCCACCTGGCGCTGCTCCTCCATGATGAAGCCGCGATTGAGGTAGAACGTCGTTGTGTCGTAGGTGCTGCGCGGCGCGCCGAAGAACCCGGTCATGAACTCGTGCGATCCGGCCAGACCCTCCTTGAAGTACGTGAGGTCGCCGCGCAGCGTGATTTGCGACGAGGGGAGATACGAGTACGTCGCCTGTCCGCCGCCGTCGTCGAAGTTTCCACCGGACACCAGACGCCCGCTTCCGATCAATCGACCGCCGGTAAGCGTTGCCTCCTGATGGATGGTAATCGTCGGTCCGGAGTCGACCCATCCCTCGAACGTGCTTGCGGCCGAGCCGCCCTTGTTGTTGTACGACGCGAGCAGCGTGGTCGTGACCTTGTCGCCCCATACCGACGTCACCTTGCCGCCGTACAAGCCGCCGCCGGTCGAGTAGATGTTCGTCCGGCTGTAGTTGTATTCACGGTCGCCGGTGGCCTTCAGCCGATCCTGCTGGAGAAACACTGCAATCTGGTGCTTCCGGGCTTGCATCGTCACTTTGCCGTACGGCTGCCAGCTCTCGGTGGTGTTGTTGAAGAGCTCGGAGCCCGGCGCCAGACTGTTGAGGCGCTGCACTTCCACCGCCGTCCGGCTGATGCCCGCTTCGAGATCGGCCCGCCGGACCGAGCCGAAGAACCAGACCCTGTCGCGTTTGATCGGCCCCCCGATGCCGGCGTCGAACTGCCTGATGATCGCCGTGGTCGGGGTGCCGACGGCGGCCGACGTCGCAGGCTTGCACGACGCGCTGGGCGAACAGTTGTTGACGTTGTTGCCGTTCCAGCTGTCGGGTTGGTAGGCGAAGGCGCCCGACCCCTTGAACGTGTTGCCGCCACTCTTGGTGATGACGTTAATGTTGAGACCGACGCCCATCGGCGCAGACGCGTCGACGCCGCCGGTCTTCACCTGCGTGTCGCTGATCATGTCCGCGCCCATCGCCACGTAGGTGATTTGTGCGTCCTGGTAGTTCGAGGCGATCGCGCCTTCGAGCTGGACGACGTGCGCGAAATGCTCGGTGCTGTGGCCGAAATAGACCATGCGGCCGCTGCCATCGTCGAACGGCCGCGAGTGCACGCCGGGCGTAATCTCCAGAAAGTCACTCCAGTTGCGACGCGCCTGGATGGGCATCTCCCGTTGGAATTCGCCGCTGATGTTCAGGACGTTGCTCGGGTTGCTGACTTCGATCATCGGCGACTCGCCCGAGACCGTGACCGTTTCGGAGAGCGATGCGAGCTTCATCGTGATGTCGACCTGAAAGTTGGCGCCGCCTCGCAGCAGAACGCCCTCCCGCTTGAACGCGGCAAAGCCGACGAGATCGGCAGCCACCTCGTAGGTGCCGGGCGGCAGGTTGATCAACCTGTAGTACCCCTCGGCGTCGGTCAGGGCCGTTACTGGTTGGATGAGCACCTCGCTGCGAGCGGTGACAGTGACGCCGGGCAGCGCACCGCCTTGTTCATCCGTGATGTAGCCGCGAAGACTCCCGGCGCCGGTTTGCGCAGTCGCCACGGCGCTCGAAGCGAGCACGACCATCAGGGACGCTGCGACGACACTTCGGTTCATATTCAGCCTCCCGAAAAAGCAGCGACGAAGTCGTGATTCCGTAAGGCATTTATAATCGCGCCCGTCTCCTTGTCAACGTTTGTCTGCGAGTTTCCACAACGGCAGGTCCTTAACAAACGGATCCTTGGATTGCTGGAGGTCACAATGTTCCGAAACGCGGCATTCATGCTCATGCTGGCCTCAGTCCTGCCGTCGATCGCGTCGGCACAGACCAATCCGTTGTGGCACGAGGAGAAGACGAAGAACTATCTGCCACACATGAGTTGGCCCGAGGTGCGCGACCTGCTGACGCGCAGCGACATCGTGCTCATCCCCGTTCCCTCCATCGAACAACATGGCCCCCAAACGCCCATGGGAACCGACTATTACGCCGGAGTCGAGGAAGCCAAGCTGATTGCGCAGCGAACGGATGTGCTCGTCGCGCCGGTTCTACTCGCAGGGCAATCGCCTTACCACATGGAGTTTCCGGGGACCATCACGCTCTCGTCCCAGACCATCCAGCAGGTGTACTTCGAGGCCGCGCAGAGCCTGATTCGTCACGGCTTCCGGCGGTTCCTGTTTCTCAACAGCCACGCGGGCAATCAATACATCACCCGATTTGTCGTGGATCGGATCAATCAGGAAACGCCGGCTGTGGCGCTCGAACTGGGTGACGCGGTCACCACGACGCGCAGTGGCGCGCCGGGATCATCGGCACCCTCCGAAAAGTTCGACCGGCACGGAGGTGTCGGCGAAACGTCGCGGGCGATGTACTTGTTCCCGTCGCTCGTGCAAATCGACAAGGCGCAGCCGACGACCCTGACGTTGCCGCCGGATTTGACCCGGATGCTTCCCGATGTCGTTCGCGGCGATCAGGCGGCGACGCTGATCTTCCTCGCTGAAGGACTGAAGCCGAAAGAAACCGGCAAGCACACGTCGACGATCGAAATGTCGGCTACTGGCGTCTGGAGCCAGAGAGATCCGCACGAGGCCACGGCCGAGCAGGGCCGGCGGACCACCGAGGCGTTCGTCGAGGGCGCTGTTCGCTTCATCGAACGATGGAAGACGCTGAGACCCCTCTCGCGACCGTAGAATAGGGACCTCGCCGGACGAATCACTCTCGTGTTGTAAGGAGAAATGCCATGATGCGCGCTCGCCTGATTCGTTGGGTTCTCGGCTCCATCGTCCTCGCCCAGGTTTCGTTCGGTGCCGCATTCGCTCAGTCCCCGCGGCCGATGGGCATCGTCGATCTGTTGAGCGTGCCGCGCGTCAGCGAGCCGCAGCTCTCGCCCGATGGCCGCGAGGTCGTGTTCGTCCGGAGCGACGCCGACTGGAAGAGCGGCAAGCGCATCTCGCACATCTGGCGCGTCGGCCTGGACGGCGGCCAGCCGATTCAGATCACGAACGGAAGCGACAACGAAACCAACCCGCGATGGTCGCCGGACGGCAAAACGATCGCCTTCATTGCCAAGCGCGGCGACGACGAGTTCGAACAGATCTATCTGCTCTCGCTGGCCGGCGGCGAAGCACGCAGGCTGTCGGCGCACGGAAGCAAGGTGTCCGACATTTCATGGGCTCCCGACGGCTCGGCGCTGTACTTCACTGCGCCGGTTGCGAAAAGCGCTGATGAGAAGGCGCGTGAGCGCGTGAAAGACGATGTGTACGCGTACGACGAGAATTACAAGCAGACGCACCTCTGGAAGATCGCGGTCGCGACGAAAGCAGAAACGGCGATTACGAGCGGCGACTACTCCATCACCAAGTACGAGTTGTCTGACAATGGCCGCAAGGTGGCGGTTCATCGGGCGCCGACCCCTCTCCTCGGATCGAGCGACGAAAGCGAGGTCTGGGTGATGAACAGCGACGGATCGGCTG
Source organism: Acidobacteriota bacterium (assembly GCA_046728115.1). Lineage (GTDB taxonomy): Bacteria > Acidobacteriota > Vicinamibacteria > Vicinamibacterales > CAVVIG01 > CAVSWN01. Next base: position 5,851 of record JBKPDW010000503.1, read on the forward strand.
CAGTGCAGCTGACCAGGAACCGGATCCAGGAAAACGAGGCGACGGTATCGCCGGATGGTTCCCAGGTTCTGTTCGTGTCGGGCGCGAACGCGACGTTCGAAACGTATTACAACGGCCGGCTGTTCGTCGCGCCGGCCGCCGGTGGACCCGCCCGCGTTGTGATCGGCGAGACCGAGCCATACGCCGTGGACCGGGCGTTCTGGTCGAAGGACGGAAAGTCAATCTACTTCCTGGCCAATCTGGGCGTGCACGAAGAGCTGTTCATCGTTGCGGCGGGCGGCGGGAAGCCGCGTCAACTGACCAACGGGAAGCACAACGTGTCGGGCCTTTCGACCGCGGGCGACCGCTTCGTCTTTACGATCAGCGATTCGACGTCGGGCGGGGACGTGTGGACGATGAATGCCGGCGACACCGCGCCCAGGCGAATCACTCACGTGTTCGACTATCTGACGCGCGATTTCAAGCTGGGACGGCAGGAAGCGATTCAATGGAAGGGCGCCGATGGCGCCACAGTGGAGGGCATCGTCACGTATCCGGTCGACTATCAGCCGGGACAACGGTATCCCCTGGCGGTCATGACGCACGGCGGTCCGCAGGCGGCGGACAAATACAGCATCGGCTCGGTGACCTACGAGTTTCAGGTGCTTGCCGGGAAGGGCTACGTGAGCCTGCAGCCGAATTATCGCGGAAGCACCGGATACGGGGACGCGTTCCTGCGCGGCATGGTCGGCCACTATTTCGAGCAGGCGCACCTCGATGTGATGACGGGCGTCGACGAGCTGATTCGCCGCGGCGTCGCGGATCCCGACAAGATGGTCAAGATGGGGTGGAGCGGCGGCGGACACATGACGAACAAGATCATCACGTTCACGGATCGCTTCAAGGCGGCCGCATCCGGCGCCGGTGCCGCAAACTGGGTATCGATGTACGCGCAGAGCGACATTCGCGCGTTTCGTACGCCATGGTTCGGCGGCACGCCGTGGCAGAAGGACGCCCCCATCGATCTGTACTGGAATCACTCGCCGCTCAAAGACGTGGCCAACGTGAAAACACCGACGATCTTCTTCGTCGGCGAACGCGACCCTCGCGTGCCGATGCCACAGTCGATCGAAATGTATCGCGCGCTGAAGAGCAACGGAGTCGCCACGCACCTGTACATCGCCCCCCGCGAACCGCACGGCTGGGCCGAACTCCGGCATCAGCTGTTCAAGCTGAACACAGAGATCGAGTGGTTCGAGAAGTACGCCACCAAGCGCCCGTATCAGTGGGAAAAGGCGCCCGAAGACGACAAGAGCGGAGCCCAGGTGTCAACGCAAGACGCTCAGCGCTGAGAATGACTACGCCGTCGTCCTTGCGGTGGGTCCTGGCGATCGCGCGCGGGTGGAGCAGCAGCGAGCCGGCGAACGGGATCTTTAGATCGATCACCCGATTGCGCGAAGGAAAGTGTCCCCGTGCCGGGCACGCACGAGGTGTACGTTCGACGCTTTCCTGGGGCTGAGGCCAGGTGGCAGGTCTCCACGCACGGCGGCGCGAGCCGCATCGACTCCAAGAAGCGCGCGAGATCGGCCAGCTGAATCGCGGAAGACCGCGGGCAGCAATAGTTAGTCCCGTGTGGTCACTTGACGGTTCATGGTCTCCACGCGTAATGTAGTCACATGAAGGACCACAACGCTCCACGGCCAGGACCGGCGCAGAAGGTTGTCGGTGTCCGAGAACTGAAAACACATGCCGCCCGTATTCTGCGGCGCGTGAGAGAGGCACGGGCCTCGTACGTCCTGACTCACCGCGGCCGGGCCGTCGGCATGATTCTGCCCCTTGAGCCGGATGAGGACGCGGCTGCAACTGTTGAAGAGGCGTCCGCCACATGGGATGCGTTCGTGCGCGCGGGCAGGCGTCTGGAACGGCGATTTCGCCCAGGCCAGAGCGGCGTGCGTCTCCTCTCTGCCACGCGCCGATAGCGAGTCATGCCTCCCGCTCGACGCGCGCCGCGCCGGCCGAGCCGCACATCTCGCTCCAAGATTCTCCGTTATACCGTGGATGCGAGTGTCTTTGTGAACGCTTTTAATCCGCACGAGGACGGCCACGCGGAGAGCCTGGCAATCCTGTCGGCGATTCAGCAGGGCGGCGATCCGGTCATCGTCCCCACGCTGTTGCTCCCGGAGATCGCATCGGCGGTGGCCCGTGCCAGTGACGACGCGGCTGGCGCGCTGCAATATGTCAGCGCGACAGCGACGCTTTCACACCTCACGCTCGTCTCGTTGACGTCCGTCACCGCTCGGCAGGCAGCCGAATTGGCCGCTACCCATCGGCTACGGGGGGCGGATGCCGTCTATGTCGCCGTGGCACGACGGTATGCAACGACGCTGGTATCGCGAGACGAGGAACAACGTTCGCGCGCGTCAACGGTCGTGACGTGTCAGACACCGGCGGAAGCGCTGCACAGCCGACAGACGCCAACGCGAGCGCGGTGATCCCGTATCGAAAAATTGCGATCCTGTGATCCGAAATCGCGGGACGAACAGCGCCGATGCGCTCGTCGTTGTTCGTCCCCTTCGCTCACGCCATCGCCAAAAGGCGCGCGGCTATTGTGAGCAGGTTGCGGCGACGATCTTTCCGGACTGTACCTTCAGGATTGGTGCGTTGGCGTCAGGCCCTGGCGAGGTGTCGGCTGTCTGCGCCGCGCTGGCAGGAGATTCGAGCGTGCCCGTCAATTCCAGTTTCTTGCCGACGTGCGGACTGAGAGCCGTTGGATTCGCAATGAGTCGGTAGGTCTGCGCGGCAGACGTGGCCGGCGCGCCGGTCGCTGGCGGAGTCGTGGTGCCCGCGGCAGCGGAGGAATCGGCAGCTGCCGCATCTGGTGACGCCGACGCGTTGGTCAGCAGGAACCTGGGCTGAGCCGCCGAGGAATCGGTCGCCGTTCCGGCCGTACCTGCTGTTCCGGTTGTTCCCGTCGTGCCGGCTGTACCGGTCGGCGCAGGCGCGGCAGGGGTTGCGGGTGCCTCCTTCAAGCAGCCGGTGACAGTAATCTTCTGATCGGCGCCCGGGGAAGTCTGCGATGAGGCGGGCGTCTGAGCCATTATTGCTGCTGTCGCCAGGCCCACGATTGCGGTAGACATTCCAAGCCGGATTATTCTCGTCATAGCACCTCCGACCGCTCGCCCCTGCAACGGTCGGACCGCAACGAGCGCGCGCTCGACGTTAACGCGCGCCTTCAACGCTTCTGGAAAGAAACCAATCGCTCGGATGCTGAGCGGGATCACGAATCGTTCATGCTGTTGCGTTCGCGAACCATACTCGGGCACGTCGTCTTTCTCCGCCCGTTCAGGTCGTCGCGCGCGAATCGAGATCTCCAAATGAGGACACGTCGGCCGCGTACGCAAAGGAATTCGCGCGGTACAATGCAGCGTCTCCGCGGATGAGTGTGTCTCCTACCTGAGAGCAGGGGAATCCTCGAGGTGGTCGCTCCGCAAGCGCTAGATCGTGGCTGAGACTGGGCGTACGACCAAAAGCTGCCGATTTCGCGACAGCTCGTTTCGTCTTAGGACAGCCTGCCCGGATCAGCGGCCGTGTTCAAAGAGCGGATGAAGTTCGTGGCTGAGACCATCCCGAACGGCAACGGCCGGCTGCTTCTGATCCCCGGCCTCGGCCACGTTCCGCACATGGAAGCGCCCGAAAAGACGTATCCTCCCCTCGTTGCGTTCCTGAAGGAGGGGCTCGGCGGTCATCAATAGTTGGTGATCGTCAGGCTTGACACAAATGGATCGACGTCTGATGCGCGTCTCGACCGTCCTGGCGTGCGTTTGCTGCCTCGCGTGCCAGGCGCCAAAGGCTGCGGACGTTGTCGTGCGCGTCACGACGCACATGGTTCCGCCTCGCTGGGCGCTCCTCGAGAGGCAGCTGCTCAATGACAACGTGCCGGCGTGTCGCGAGTTCTTCAGGAAATACTTTGACGACCGCGGCTACCTGCAGGTCTTCGTACGCTGGGGCGCGAACGACGGGCCGGACGATGCCTTCGAGAACTTCAATCGATGGCCCGAGCTGCACGCGCTCGGGGCCAGCGACGAAGTGCTGCAGATGTACCTCAAAGGGCACGAAGGATTGCTCAAGCAGTACACCGA
>JBKPDW010000504.1:0-2757 GCA_046728115.1 Acidobacteriota bacterium
CGCACGAACGGCTCTTTCGTTTGGGCATCGCCGGCAATCTCACCGTCTTCGCGATCAACATCGCCCTCATCACCGCTCTTTATGTGGTCCTCAAGCCGATCAACCGGAGCCTCGCCCTGGTGGCCCTGGCCTGGGGGCTGATCGAGACGGCAATCCTGGTCGTCGTGACACTGAGCGACTTCAACGTTCTGCGGATCCTCAGCGGCGTTGAGCACATGAAGGCATTCGAAGCGGATCGATTGCAGGCGCTGGCCAGGCTGTCGCTCAGCGCGCACGGGGATGCGTATAACGTCGGCCTGGTATTCGCCGGACTCCGCAGTACCACCTTTTGCTATCTGTGGTTCAAGTCTAGATTCATTCCGAGAACGCTGGCCGGCTGGGGAATGCTCGCGTCCTTTCTGATGGGCGCGTGCGCATTCGCCTTCATCATTTTCCCAGAGCTGCTCAGGGTGATCCCCATCGGGATTTACGGCGGTCCCATCTTTCTTTTCGAACTGACAATGGGTCTGTGGCTTGTAGTAAAGGGACTGCCACGGTCGGTGCGATAGATCTTGGGAGCTCCACTCTCCTCACCCGTTCGCGGATGTTCGAGTCGCGCATCGGCCATGGCTTCAGGCTTCTTCGCCGTCAGCCCGCGCACAGCACGCTACATCCAACGATCCCGTGATCAAGGTGTAGCCCGACGCGCCACAAGAATCGCCTCAAGCAACACAACTCGCGCACGGACGCCGGGAGGCAGGGCGATTGCCGATCGCGTGCGATGGGCGCGATGAAACACCGCCGATGTTTGAAGACGGGGAGTTTCGGAGACTTCCTGCGACTGAAATCAGCGCGCGCAGCCTACGACCCGCCCAGATTACGCAGGTCCTCGAACTTATTGCGGAGGAAAATCGGCTCAATGTTTACGCGGGTGAACTTGAAGTGCGCCCACCAGGCGCGCCCACCATTGGAGGACCATTGAGAACCCGTCCGGCCGTCTGGGGACGGTCCGCGCCTCTTCAGTAGCCCACACCAAGTCTGTTCAGGGAAATCGATCTGGTCGCCCTATTGACGGGTCGATAGGAACCTCTGCGTGCTCCCGCTCGTATAGGACGTCGATAGGTCCTATGTCTCAAGGTCATCGCGACACCCTGCTGCAAGGCACCCTCGACCTTCTCGTCTTGAAGGCCCTTGCCACCGGCGAGCGACATGGGCTTGGCGTCTCTCGGCGTATCGAACAGATGACGGGCGGAACGTTTCTCGTCCAGCCTGGCTCGCTGTTTCCAGCCCTGCATCGGCTCGAAGAAGCGGGAGCCCTCGCGTCGAGCTGGCAGCCCTCCGAAAACAATCGTCGCGCAAAATACTATCGGTTGACGAAAGTCGGACGACGTCACCTCGATGACGAAACGGCGCAGTGGAACCGAATTGCCCTGGCGATCGCGCGCGCTCTCGAAGCGTGATTGAGGTCTGACGTGCGACTGATCAATCGTCTCGCGAACATCTGGCATAACCTCACACATCGCGACCAGGTCGAGCGCGATCTCGACGAAGAAGTGTGCTCAACCCTCGCGCTCCTAGTCGATGAAAAAGTGCGCGCGGGCATGCGCACTGAGGACGCGCGTCGGGCGGCGGCGTTGGAATTGGGCGGAGTTGAAATCGTCAAGGATCGGGTTCGCGACGTTCGAGCCGGGGCTCTTGTCGACGCGTTTGTGCGCGATGCGCGTTACGGGATCCGAGTCCTCCGGCGTAATCCGCTGTTCATGCTGACTGCGGTCCTGTCGCTCGGCAGTGGGATTGGCGCGACCACGACGATCTTCACGGTGGCCAATGGACTGCTGTTTCGCTTACCCGATGGGGTCTCGCAACCCGATCGTCTTGTGGATATCAGCCGAACCCAGGATGGTCGTCCCTTCGGCATCAATCCGATCTCATATCCCAATTACGACGATATTCGACGGCGCACAACGACGCTCGACGGCGTGTACGGCTATCAACTCGACCTGAAATCGATGACCATGTCGAGCCCAAGCGGCTCCGAAAGCTTGTTTGGCAACGTGGTCAGCACGAATTACTTCACCGTACTCGGCGTTTCTCCAGCCGCTGGACGATTGTTCAGTCCGCACGATCGTGAGGAGTTAGACGCGAGCCCAATCGTCGTTCTGAGCTATCGCTTCTGGAAACGGCGCTTCAACGAGGACCCGTCGATTATTGGTCAGGCGCTGCAGCTGAATGGTCACTCGTTCACCGTCGTCGGCGTCGCAAACCGCGGATTTCGCGGAACGAGCGTGCTGGCGAGCTTCCTCGCGACGGATGTCTGGCTGCCGATCGGAGCGAGCCCGTTCACAGACCCGAGTTTCGTGAGACGGGACGCCGCGTCGACGATGCTCGTGGCCGGCCGTCTAAAGGCAGGCGTTTCCGTGCAACAGGCGGCTGGAGAGGTCGACGCGATCGGCCGCGCGCTCGAACGGGAATATCCCGACGAAAACGGCGACACCCAGTTGCGGGTGTCGGCCGCGTCTCCCATACCAGCGGGTCTCCGCCTCGCGGCGGAAGCGTTTCTCGGGCTTTTGATGGGCGTTGTCTCGCTCGTACTGGTGATCGCGTGTGCGAACGTCGCGGGCGTGCTCTTAGGCCGGGCGGTCGGTCGACGCCGGGAGATTGCGGTCCGATTGGCGATGGGGGCTGGGCGCGCCGTATTGGTTCGGCAGCTTCTCACAGAGACGTTGCTGTTGTGCGTCCTCGGGGGTGGCGTCGGTGTGATCTTGGCCCGCGCAATGA
>JBKPDW010000505.1:0-3746 GCA_046728115.1 Acidobacteriota bacterium
TTCCCCTGGTTCCGATCCCGATTTTGAATCAGCTCGTCCCAGATGTACATCAGCTGAAGCTGATTGGACGTCCGAATAGGTTGGGGTCCCATCGTCCTGCGCTTCAACCGCTCTTTTTCGTCCATCTGGACGTCGTCGACCCACCAGGTGACGGCCGCGACGTTGCCGTTCACCGTGCGCTCGACCGACATCGGCACCACGTTGATGCCCAGCAGCCGGGCGAGCCGGTAGCCAGCGATGTTGAAGCGATACGTATCCTTGAAGTTCAGCTCGGTGTACTGGCCCGCCTTGAATACTGATTTGGCGATGTCGACGGACTGGATGTGCACGTCGTGGGTGAACACTCCGTCCGTCAATGTGGCGCGCTGCGAACCGGTCACGCCGCCACCCGCCTCGCGGATGTCGACAATCTTCGCCTGCAGCAGGAACGCTTCCATCTCGCTCGGTGTGAGCTGAGGGCTCGCGAGCGCCTTGCCCTGCCCGGCGACGGCGAGAGTCGCAGCGAAGAGCGTGAGACCGAGGGTCACAATTGGGGTGCGACGGAATCGACCCATGAAACGCCCCCTCGTGATGATGTGGACGGCTGGATTCTACGCGAGGAACGTGTGCTCTGGTTCGATCACCGGGTGACCGCCGGTGCCTGTCTCGTCGCCGACCTCGAGGAGCAACCGGAGCCACGGACGGGTCGAACACAGTGGCGACGACGCTAGGTAGCCGCGCGCTTCCTGAGAAGCCATGCGGCATGGTGCTGCCGCATGAGCGCCACTGCCTCGTCCGCGTTCGCCACGCAGAGCGGGATCGTCATGTCAGCGGCGTGCGCCAGCGGAGGATCCACCGAGAGCATCGATCCGCGCGCCCACTCGATCGGGCCAGCCCACATTTTACCGACCCGAATCAACGGCGTGTCCTTGAGGTGCCGCACCTGGAGCAGTTGCCAGACGAGCATCATTTCGAGGACGGTGCCGATGCCCGCTTAATCCTCATGCAATTCTGTTCATGGTTGTTCTGGTCGCCGGCAATGCGGTTCCGCAAACGCGGATAACGGCGTTGCCTGTGGTGGAGACAAGTCGAGGAGGGCGGAGATGAGGACACGTCGTCTATTACAGAGACGGTTCGAGGATTCTCGTTTTGGACGTGAACCGCTGTACGTCGATGTTGGTCGGCATGAGTTGCCGGCTGTTTGTTCAGAACTGTGCCTGAAGCAGCGCGCAGATGCGAGGAGTGTCAGCGCTTGTCAGCTGCTGCTGACTGCTCGATGGTTCGCTTGATGGAGGCAAGTGCGCTTTCGAGCGACCCGCGGATCTTACCCACAGCAACCTGGCGCAGGAGCGACCCTTTGACGCCCGTGAGCCCTTCCTGCTCCGACCCTTTGAGAGTCAGGAGGTAAAAACCACCGGGCGCCGAGGAGTCCGCCACGCAGACGGTGAGATCCAGTGCGGTATTGAAATAGTGGCTCGCGTAGAGTTGCTTGATCGCGACGACGCTGATGTCCCGGTCCTCCGCTTTGACGTTGTAAATGACGGCGTGATTGACGCGGATGGTGGGTTTCATCCCGAACTCCACCTTCTCCCAGTACATGAAGCTGTCGGCGCCCGGCAGATCCGCATCGGGGTACCGTAGGAGGTATTGCTTCAGTTCGGGCATCACGTCGGGTAGGGCCGTGGCGCGGCCGATCATCTTCTCGAATTGCTCCGATATCCGCGTCGGATTCTCGTTGTCGCGATACTCGCCGAGCGTCGCGTTCCCGCCTTTCCGGTACTCTCGGATCAAGTTCGTTAGCATCTCTCGCGCGAGCCGATTGACCTGATCGGCGGCGTCCGCCGTGTCCCACCTCACGGATTCTCGGAATACCTGGATCGACGCGCTGGGGAGTTGGACGTCACAGTCGCCCTCCTTACACCCCTTGAGGGATTTGATGTCGTCGGGGTCGAGCACGAGCCCGCTGAGATCGGCTGGGTCGATGGACGTCCCGGGAAGCTCGCCTATCCCAAGGTATCCTTTGGCGGCAGCGAGTCGCTTGATGTTGCGCGCGTTCTTCACGTAGGTGTCCGGCGAACCGGTGATGTGCACGGCGCCAAAGACGTACACTTCGGAGGCCTCACCCCACGAGAGTACTTTGGCAACGGCGCGGCCTTTGTCAACGGCCGCGACTTCCGCCGGCGTCAGCCCCAGTCGCGTGAACGCCGCCAGCGGCTGCCTTTGACCGGTTTGCTCGAGTCCACCGAGGACGATTGGGTATGCCGCCGTAAATAAGGCTACCAATCTCATCATTCGGAACTCCGCGACATCGCCTGGAACTTCAAAAGCGAAACGAAAGCAGCGATGAGCGGTTCGTTCCGCTCATCGCGTTCAAGCGTTGGTGGCGCTCGTAAGCGTCTCTGAGAAACGAACGTCAATCGGGCCAGAACTCAGGTTGGACCCGAGCAACGCCGTCCCAGCCTGCACGACGGATGCCGGAGCAAAGGAATTCGATGCCGTCAGGAGTGGCGCTTGCGCGGATGTTCGCGGCAGTCGCGTGGAGACGATGCGAGCGCCGGTGTTCGACCGGCCTCAATATGGCTCACCTTGCGAATCCCTGGAAGAAGTTCAACTCGCTCACAGCGGCCCTCCTCCACGCGCCTTGCCCTGATCAGCTTTCTTGAAAGGCACGACGATGTCATCGCTCGCGTGGTCGATTGCACCAAAAAAACCAACACCAGCCCTCCTGCTCGGTGTAGAACCGCGTGCCGTCGGTTCCCCACATAACGTTGGGCCGCGGTGATGATCGTGCCGGCGTGCGCCGGGTCGCCGTGCAGGTGGCCGGCCCGCTGCGGCGCGAGCAGGCCATGCGCGCGCATCAGGCGCAGCACCCGGTTCTTGCCGACCCGCCAGCCGAGCGCTCGCAACCGGGCGCGGACCTTGCGGTGGCCTTCGCTGTGGAAAGGCGTCTCGGCGAGGACCCTCCGAATCGCCGCCACGAGGTCGGCATCGCTGCCGGTCGTGTGCGGCCCGCGTTTGCCCGGCGCGTCGCCGACGGGCACGACCGTCTGCGTATACATGGTCGCGCGCGGTACCCGGAACACGGTACACACCATCGTGAGCAGATACAGCCACCCTGTCGTCGGACTCGCCTGCGTCGTCATCGGGCGTGCTTCCGCAGCTCCTCCGTCCGTATCCTTTTTTTCGAGCAGGCCTTCGGCGAGTTCCAGGCGCATCATCACCTCGCCCAGCTTCGCCTGCACCCGCTTCAATTCCCGCTCCTCGGGATCCACGCGTTTCTTCAATCGCTGCGTGCCCCTGTCCAGGAAGACGCGCCGCCACTCTTCCAATTCGTGCGCCGGCACCTGGCTATCACGCGCGACCGCGTCCAGCGCTTCGCCGCGCAACAGTCGCAACACGCGCTCGGCTTTCCGTGGGGGCGCTCCACCGTTCCGGAATCTCTGCGGGCGCCTCCGCACCTGCCGGCGCTGCGGCGCTGTCTCGTTCAGAACCCATCTCGACCCTCCTGGACGACCTTGGTCGTCAGTCTAATTCGCTGTCCAGGAAAATCGGGTGCGACTTACACCTCCGAAATTTCGGACGGCGGCGTGAAATACATCAACGATCAGGAACGCTCGATCTGTCGTCACACGAGCTAGACGCGACAAAAAACGCCGATGTGAGCGTTGGCACCCTCAATGCACGAGCGCGAATTGTCGGCTAGTTTTTCAAACGCGGCAGACGTTCTTTCTCCTGGAGGAGTGTGGTCAATGCGCAAATTAATGGGG
>JBKPDW010000506.1:0-5458 GCA_046728115.1 Acidobacteriota bacterium
CTGTACGGCGCCGCAAATCAGGAATGGCTGGAAGGGCCGCTCGCGGTGGTCGCAGCGGTATCGGTCACGTGGATGACGGTCCACATGTGGCGCACGGGCCGGCGGATGAAAAGCGACATCGAGGTGCGGCTGGAATCGTCATCCGCGCGGCCAGGGTGGGCGGCGTTTGCCGCCGTGTTCCTGTTCACGGTGTTGATGATCAGCCGCGAGGGACTGGAAACGGCGCTGCTCCTGATGCAGCTGCGCGACACGGTTCACCTGGCGCTCGGCGCAGCGGCTGGCGTGCTCGGCGCGGCCGGGGTGGCATGGCTCTATTCGCGCTACGGCCGGCGTGTGAATCTCGGGCTGTTCTTTCAGGCCACGGCGATTTTCCTGTTCGTGTTCGTCGTGCAGTTGACGATCCAGGGCGTGCACGAAACGGCGGAACAGGGATTCCTCCCATACAGCGAGATCATCCACGCGCGAACCGAATCGTGGGGGCCCGACAGCACTTTCGGGCACCTGCTGACGTATCTGCTCGCCGTCCTCCCGCTCGGATGGGTGCTCCTCAAGGGTGTCTTTTCGACGCGCCCGGTGTTTCAGCCGAAGGCGCCGGTCGCGTGGATCCCCGAGACAGATCGACCAAGTCCGGCATATAAACGATGAGACCGCCCGAGCGCGTGCTCTTCGAATATCCCGCCACGAGTTGATCGAGGTACTGCTCGGGCGAGAAATCGAACCAGTCCTTTTGATCCGCGTCCAGCAACAACAGGTCGGTGTCGGTCATCGTCAGCTTCCCGAACCGAAGCGTCCCTCCGCGGTAGTACATGTAGTTCTGGCTCTGATGTCCAGGCGGCGCGATTTGAGATCGGGATGGTGTGCCGAACTGTTCGAGCAGGGCACCGTTTTCGATCCAGGCACGCGTGACGCGTCCCTGCACGCGTGGCGGCGGGAGCAGCCGCCCCGGATCGAGAATCAAGTCGTCGCCGTCTACGACCACTCCACTCGATTCTATCATCTTCACGAGCTTTTCAAGTTCGAGACCGAAGAAATCGAGCACGCGCTTCGACAGAAAGCCGGCTGCTTTGAGCGAGGTTGGGTGCAGCCGAATCCTGCCATCGGACGTGGCCGCGACCGATGCCCGCATTGAGAATGGAACCCGAATGCCCTTCTTGAGCGTACCCGTCTGCGTGAGTTCCTGACCGTCGATGCCCACCTTGATACTGCTCAACGGAGAGCCGGGTCCGGCGAACACGACATTGTTCATGAGGTTCGTGAGGCTCTCCGGCGACATCGCGACGCGGCCCGAGTCGATGTCGAGGACGTAGGACTTCACATCATCGAAAACAGGGGGCCCCGTAGACTGGCTGCGAAGACGACCGGCGAGATCGTCGACGCGCAATTCCACGCCCTGGCCGAGATGGAAGGTGATGTGACGGAATCGCGCCGCCACGTCCTGAGCTTCTCTGGACGCTGCGCCGCTCGAGCTCAGCAAGGCGATCGATGCGAGACACAGAAAGCGAGTCATGCGGCGAGCCTCGCATCTCTTGTACCGTTGCAGTGGCCTGTGGCTGAGGCTGAGGCTAAGATCGCGGGCGTGTCCGCATCGCCGCACCGGCTTCAGTACATCGACTGGGCTCGAGGCATCGCCGTGCTGCTGATGATCGAAGCGCACACGATCGACGCGTGGACGCGGCCTCAATCGAAGACATCGGTCGGGTACGGCGTGGCCATGATGTTCGGGGGGTTCGCCGCCCCGCTGTTCCTGTGGCTCGCGGGTCTGGGCACAGCAATGGCGGCCTTCCGCACGGCCGAGCGCACAGGGAGCCGCGCACGTGCGGTCGAAGCGACGTTCCGGCGCGGGCTGGAAATTTTCGTCCTCGCGTTTCTATTCCGCATCCAGGCATTCATCGTCAGTCCGCCGAGCACGCCGCTCAAGCTCTTTCGCGTCGACATCCTGAACGTCATGGGTCCTGCGATGGCAGCAGCTGCATTGGTGTGGGCCGTCGGCGCGAGCGCACGCATGCGTGCGTTCGTGTATGCCGGCGTTGCAACGGCGATCGCAATGATCACGCCGATCGTGCGCGCATCGACGGCCGTGGATCACTTGCCGGTTTGGCTGCAGTGGTACGTGCGGCCCGCTGGAGAATTCACGACGTTCACGCTGTTTCCGTGGGCTGGTTTCGTCTTCGTCGGTGCCGCGGTCGGTGCGCTCGTGGCCGAGGCCAACAGCATGACCTCCGAACGCAGACTTCACGCCGGTCTTGCGCTTGCAGGAATCGGACTTGTGGCGATGGGCTTCGTCCTCGCCGCGCGCCCTTCGATTTATCAAAGCTCCTCGTTCTGGACGACCTCCCCGACATGGTTTGTCATTCGCGCCGGCATCATGATGGTTGCGCTTGCTGCTTGCTTTGTAGTCGAACGCTTCGAATTCTCGTGGCTGGCGCCTCTGGCGAAAATGGGGCGCAGCTCGCTCTTCATCTACTGGATTCACGTCGAGCTGGCGTACGGCTACGCCAGCTGGCTGTGGCGAGGCAGCCTGCCATTCTGGGCCGCCGCGACCGGGTTTGCGGTGTTCTCGGCCCTGATGTACGGTGCTGTGCTCCTGCGTGACCGGCTCGTCGACAATTGGCGTAGAATCAGCCCCGATCCGGAGAGGGGATCCGCAGTACACGGATATTCGTAAATTGGAGGTTGCTGATTGCCGATTGCTGATGCTGGTCACCATCCACAACCCCAATCAGCAATCATGAATGAGCAATCAGCAATTCGCATGATGGAGGCCACCATGAACCGTCGCGATTTCGCCAAGCTCCTCGCCTTCAGCGGCGCCGTGCCGTTCGTGACGCCGACGATAGACTGGCCGGCTGCCGACAAGCTGCCACCAACTCCGGCGGTGCCGGACGAAAAGTTCTGGGTGGCCGTACGCGATCAGTTCGTCATGCCTCGCGAGCTGACGATGCTGAACGCGGCGAACCTGTGTCCCTCGTCAGGCCCGGTGCTCGACATGCTGTACTCCATGACAAAGGACATGGATCAGGATCCGTCTATGGACAACCGCGCCAAGCTCGGCGACGGGCGCGAGAACACGCGAAAGCTGCTCGCCGATTTCCTGCGCGTGACGCCCGACGAAATCGTCATCACCCGCAACACGAGCGAGTCGAACAACCTGGTGTCCACGGGCGTCGATCTCAAGGCCGGCGACGAGGTGCTCCTGACTGCCGACAACCATCCGAGCAATCACACGGCGTGGCAGGAGAAATCGAAGCGCTTCGGCTTCACGGTCATCGACGTACCTGTTCCGAATCCGCATCCCGGGTTCGACTACTACGTTGACGCGTTCACGAAGGCCATCACTCCGCGGACGAAGCTGATCTCGTTCACGCATCAGACCAGTACGGTAGGGGATCTGTTCCCCGCCAGGGAGTTGTGTCGGCTGGCTCGCGAGCGCGGCATCCTGTCGCTCGTGGACGGCGCGCAGAGCTTCGGATTGATGGACGTGGATCTGAGCGACATCCAGCCCGACTTCTACAGCGGCAGCGCGCACAAGTGGCCGTGCGGACCGAAGGAGAACGGCGTGCTCTACATCAACAAGAGCGCGCAGTCGAAGATTTGGGCGAGCATCTTCAGTGCGTACCCCGGTCGCGTCGGGGTGTCGCGCACGTTCGAGGGATTTGGACAACGCGACGAGCCGGCGATGATCGCGTTCGGCGAAGCGCTGAAGCTGCAAACCCAGGTTGGACGTGCCAACATCGAGAAGCGTTCGCGCGAGCTCACGACCGCCCTGATCGACGGTCTCAAGAAGATCGACGGCATCAAGATCTGGACGAGCCCCGAGCCGTCGCGCCGTGTCGCCGTGCTGTCGTTCCAGCCGGGCAATCTGGATGTGCGAAAGCTATCCGCGGCCCTCTATCAGAAGGATCGCATCGGCTGCGCGACGCGCGGCGGTCAGGATCGGCCGGGCTTGCGCTTTTCGCCGCACTTCTACAACACGCACGCCGACGTGGAGAAGACGATCGCCGCCGTCAGGAAGTACATGGCGAGTGGCGTGTAAATTTGGCAATTGGGTAATCGAGTAATCGGGGTAATTGATTGGTCAAATTGAACGCTCAATCTCCAATCGACTACTTTGCCCGTTTACTCAATTACCCGATGTCACGGCCCCCCTCTCCGTGGTCCTGATGTCGTTGAAGTTCAGCACCGTGTTGAACAGCATGTTGAACTCTCCGAAGTTCTGCCATCGGTAGCACGGATTCCCCGCGAACAGAATCACGCGGCCCTTGCCCGACGCTTGATCGACGATGGCCGCCCGATTGCGGATTTCGGCAGCGCCGCGCATCAGGCCGCTCAGCACGTGATCGTCGCCGCCAGGGTATCGCATGAGCACGCTCTGCGGCGTGGGCGGCGGTCCAGCAGGCGGCGGCCCGTCGAAAGGATTGGCGCCCGTCTGAACGCTCAGCAACGGTCCGCTGGCATATCGGACGGGAATCACCTTCTTGTCGTACCCATAGAAGATCGGATGGTCCGGCTGCAGAATTTCCGCATCGACGATCGGGCCCGGCGCGTAGAACTGCGCCGACGGCCGCGCGGCATCGACTCGCGGCGCGACTCCGAATTCCGCAGCAAAGAAACTGGCGCCGCCAAGCGTGACCAGCAGGCCGCCATCCTTCACGAACTTGTCGAATTGCGCCGCGCCGTCGAGACCCATTCCCCCTGTGATGTCGTCGGACTCGCCGTAGATCCCGAGGTTCCTGAACCGGTCGCTCTTCTTGTACGCGATCGGCTGTCCGCGGTTCTCAATGTCGAAGACAATGCGCTTGCCGCTGCCGCCTTGATTCGGCATGACGATGACGTCGTAGGAGGCTTTGAGGTCGCCCTTTTTCACACGCTCCTTGTAAATGAGGTCGTACGGCACCTCGAACTTGTCGAACGCGTACCGCACCCAGCCGACGTCCTGCGTGTTGCCCCAGATGCTGTAAATCGCCACACGCGGTAAGTCGAGGTCATGCATTGGGACCTGAGGCGCCGCAGAAAGCGCGATGGCTGTGAGCCCCAGTGCTTCGACAGCGCTTCGCACCCTGGCCGCATCACCCGTCACGACAAACGACCCAGCGGGGAGCGTCGTGTCACCTTGTTTGAATTCCTTCTCGATCGCCTGAACCTTCAAATCCTTGAGTCGATAACGCAGCATCACCATGTTGTTCGATCCATAGTGCGCGACAGCGAACGTCGAACCGTTACCGGTGACGGTGCCGGCAAGATGAATTTCCTTCTCCTTCACCGGTTCGACTCCAAGGTCCAGGATCTTCTTGTCTGCAATCTCTTTTACGTCGGTCTGACTCATCAACCCCATCGTCCAGGACGCATCGTCGTAGGTGCGGAGATTCGGATCCGGGTACACCTGCTTCTCCAGAAGCGTTTTCGCCAGGCGGCTGTACGGCTGATCGCGTTTGACGATGAAGGAGCCAGCGGGGAAGGA
>JBKPDW010000507.1:0-23010 GCA_046728115.1 Acidobacteriota bacterium
GTCCTGTTGTCGGCGGTACTCGCGGCTCGAGCTGGGGATCCGACGACACGATTGTCTTCGCGAGCAATGACGCTTCGACCGGCCTGTGGATCGTCCCGCCAGGAAGTGGAGAGCCCAGGGTCCTGACGAGACCGGACACGGCGCACGGCGAAATCGATCATTTCTTCCCTGCACTCCTGCCGGACGGACGCGCGGTGCTCTTCACAGTGATGAGAACGGCTTCCGCCTCGGCCGACTGACTTTCGGCCCAGCAATCGAGTCGAATCCCGTCTGGACCCCGGATGGACGACGGCTGATGTACTCGTCGAGTCGGGCTGGCATCCCGAGCGTCTTTTGGCAGCCGGCTGACAACACCGGCGCCGCCGAGCAGTTGACGAACACCACGACGACTCTCGTCACGCCGTTTTCCGTGTCGCCGGACGGCAAGACAGCCGTCGTCGGGCTCGCGGGCGGGATCGATCTCGGTTTGCTGCGGCTCGACGGCGGGACGGAACCAACGCCGCTCGTGCAGGACAGCGGCAGTCAGGCCAACGCCGACATTTCACCGGACGGCCGTTGGCTGGCCTACCAATCGAACGAGTCCGGGCAGATGCAGGTGTACGTGCGGCCGTTCCCCGAGGTGAACGCGGGTCGCTGGCAGATCACGACCGATGGTGGTGGCCGTCCTGTCTGGGCACGTTCGGGACGCGAACTGTTCTATATGGTCCAGCTTCCCGGAGGTGAGGCCGAGATCATGAGCGTTCCGATCGATGCGGCCTCCATGTTTCGGTATGGCAATCCGACGAGGCTCTTTGCCGGTCGTTATGGAAGCGCGGGGCAGCCGGGCCGCATTTTCGATGTATGGTCCGATGGGCAAAAGTTTCTCGTGATCAAGAGTGCGCAAGTGGTGGCGGTCCGCGAAGCGACGCCGCCGAGCATGATCATCGTGCTCAACTGGTTTGAAGAGCTCCGCGCGCGAGTCCCCACACGGTAGTGGCTCGCGATGAAGCTGATCGAGGATCTCGTTCAGGACACGCAATACGCCGCCCGTACGATGCGGCGCAGCCCGGCGTCACTTGCCAGCCGTCGCGGGCCGGAGCACTGGCGTCTTCTGCCGCGACCGCATCCACGATTGCACCTGCGCCATGTAGGTGTAGACGACCGGTGTGAGATAGAGCGTCACGAGCTGAGAAAAGAGCAGACCGCCGACCACGACGAGTCCCAGGGGCTGCCGGGCTTCTCCGCCGGCGCCGTAGCCGAGCGCGATCGGCACCGCGCCCAGCAGCGCGGCCATCGTCGTCATCATGATCGGCCGGAATCGGATCAGGCAGCCTTCGTAAATCGCGGCCTCCGGCGTCTTCCCGCCACGCTCCGCTTCGAGCGCGAAATCGATCTGCATGATCGCGTTCTTCTCGACGATCCCGATCAGCATGATCATGCCGACGAACGCATAGATATTCAGATCCATCCGGAAGAGGATCAGCGTGACGAGCGCGCCGAAGCCGGCCGACGGCAGGCCGGAGAGGATCGTCAGCGGGTGGATGTAGCTCTCGTAGAGAATCCCGAGCACAATATATACGACCATGATGGCAATCCCGAGCAGGATGGCGAGATTGCCCAGCGAGCTCTCGAACGCCTTGGCGGCGCCTTCGAACTGACCGCTGACGCCTTCCGGCAGCGTCGCCGCCGCGACCTCGGCCACGTGGCCGAGGACCGTGCCGAGGGCGGCGCCTGGCTGGAGCGCGAACGAGATGGTCACCGCTGGCAGCTGACCCTTGTGCGCGACGGTCTGTGGACCGACAACCTGTGTGGTTTTTGCGAGCGTGTCGAGCGGCACCACGGTGCCAGCCGACGCATTCGGGTTCGGCGCCAGGCCTCCAGGATTGCCTCCGCCAACGCCCGACACGAGACCCGGCGCACCGGCGCCACCCGCCGCGCCGGTCCCGCCTTGCGGAGCGGCCTTGAAATAGAGCAGCGACAGCGCCGACGGATCGGCCTGGAACTGCGGTGCGAGCTCGAGTTGCACCTTGTATTCGTTGACGGGCGCGTAAATCGTCGAAACCCACCGTGGCCCATATGCGTCGTAGAACGCGTTTTCGATCTGATTGGCGGTCACGCCGAGTGCCGCCGCCTTGTCGCGATCGATCTGCACATCGACCTGGGGGCTGCTGACTGCAAGATCGCTCGTCAGGTCCTCGATGCCCGGCACCCGTGCGCCGAGCGCCTTCAACAGCTTTCGCGAGGCATCGTACAGAGCCTCGCGATCCGGAGACTGCATGGAGAACTGATACAGGCTCTTGCTCACCTGACCGCCGATGCGGACGGTCGGCGGATTCTGCATGTAGACCTGCATGCCAGCCACGGTCGCGATCTCAGGACGCAACGACCCGATGATGTCGTTGGCGAGCTCGGATCGTTCGCCACGCGGCTTCAAGTGCACGACGATCTGACCCAGGTTCGGACCCCCGAGGGTGTTCGCGGCCTGCCCGCCGACCGTCGAAACGAGGCCCTCGACATTCGGATTGCGGCTGATGATTTCCGCGATGCGGTTCTGATATTCGACCAGCTTGTCGTACGCCGTGCCCTGCGCCGCCTCGGTGGTGACGGCGATCTGATCGGTGTCCTGTTCGGGTATGAACCCTTTGGGAACGATCACGAACAAGCCCGCCGTCAGGGCGAGTACGACCAGGAATGCGGCCATCGTGGCAGGACGGTTGCGCAGGACGATCTGCAGCGTGCGGTCGTAGCCGCGCAGCATGCTTTGGAACGCCGACTCCGTGACGTGCTGGAATCGACCTCCGTCCCCGCGATGCGTTGTAGGTTTTTTCAGGAAGCGGCTGCAGAGCATCGGCGTCAGCGTTACCGACACGACACCTGAGATGAGGATCGCGACGCAAATGGTGACCGAGAACTCGCGGAACAACCGGCCGAGAACGCCGCCCATGAACAACACGGGGATGAACACCGCTGCAAGCGACAGCGTCATCGACACGATGGTGAAGCCGATTTCGCGCGATCCGACGAGCGAGGCCGTCAGCGGATCCTCTCCCATTTCCGCGTGGCGATAGATGTTCTCCAGCATCACGATGGCGTCGTCCACGACGAAACCGACGGACAGGATCAGCGCCATCATCGACAGGTTGTCGAGGCTGTACCCGAGCAGATACATCACCGCAAAGGTGCCGATGATCGAGAACGGCAGCGCCAGGCTCGGGATGACGGTGGCGCGGACGTTCCGCAGGAACAGGAAGATCACCATGATGACCAGCCCGAGCGTGAGCACCATCGTGAACTGCACGTCGCGGTACGATTCGCGAATCGTGTCTGACCGGTCGTACAGCACGTCCATGTGGACGCTCGTCGGCAGCTCCAGCTTGAACTGGGGCAGGAGCGCTTTCACCGCGTCGGCAACCGCGATCGTGTTGGTACCTGGCTGACGCTGGATGCCCAGCGTGATGGCGCGCTGCTGGCCGTCCGGCGTGTAGAACCACGACGCCGTCCGCTGGTCTTCGACGCCGTCGACGATGTCGCCGAGATCGTCCAGGCGTACGGGCGCGCCGTTCCGGTACGACACGATCATCTGCTTGTACTCGTCGGCGTTCATCAGCTGGCCGGTGGCCTGCAGCGTGAAGGCCTTGTGCGGCCCGATGATGCTGCCGGTCGGCGTATTGACGTTCCATGCCCGCAGCGCGGCTTCGACTTCGTTGATGCCAATCTGCCGCGATGCCAGCGCATGGGGATCCAGCTGTGCGTGGACGGCGTATTTCTGGCTGCCGAGCACCTGCACTTGTGCGACGCCGCTTACCATCGAGATGCGTTGCGCGATGCGCGTTTCGGCGTACTCATCGAGAGTCCAGGGTGGAACGGTCGTCGACGTGATGACCAGATACAGAATCGGCTGATCGGCCGGATTCACCTTCGTGAACGTCGGCGGCGTCGGCATGCCCTGGGGCAGCAGGCGTGCGGCCTGCGTGATCGCGGCCTGCACGTCTACCGCGGCCCCGTCGAGGCTGCGGTTCAAATCGAACTCGAGCGTAATCTGCGTCGATCCGAGCGAGTTGACAGACGTCATCGACTCGAGGCCGGCGATCATCGAGAACTGGTTCTCGAGCGGCGTCGCCACCGACGCGCCCATCGTTTCGGGGCTCGCGCCCGGCAGCTGCGCGGTGACGAGCAGCGTGGGGAAGTCCACGTTCGGCAAATCGCTCACCGGCAGCGAGCGATAGGCGACCATCCCAAACAACGCGATCGCCGCCATCAGGAGACTCGTGGCGATGGGACGTTTGATGAAGCCTTCAGAGATGTTCACAACAATCCAATCTGGTAGTTGGGTAGTTTCGTAATCGGGCAATGGGATTGGAACACGGGGCGCTCATTTTCTACATTCAATTACCAATTACCCGATTACCCAATTCGAGCTGTGGAATCTGCCGCGTCTTGAATATCTGCGCCATGTACGTGTAGACGACAGGGGTCAGATATAGCGTGATCAACTGCGAGACGACGAGCCCGCCGACGACCGCCAGCCCCAACGGGCGTCTCGCTTCGCCGCCGGACCCGTACCCGAGTGCGATCGGGATGGAGCCGAGCAGCGCGGCCATGGTCGTCATCATGATCGGCCGGAAGCGAATCACGCAGCCCTCGTAGATGGCGTCGGTCGGCGCCTTGCGGTGTTGCCGTTCCGCCTCGAGCGCGAAGTCGATCTGCATGATCGCGTTTTTCTTCACGATGCCGATCAGCATCACCAATCCCACGAACGAATAGATGTTCAGCTCGTTGCCGAACAGGTACAGCGTGATGAGCGCACCGAGTCCGGCCGAGGGAAGTCCCGAGAGAATCGTGATCGGGTGGATGTAGCTCTCGTACAGCGCGCCGAGCACGATATAGACAACGCCAATGGCGACAAAGAGCAGGAGCCCGAGGTTCGTCATCGACTGCTGGAAAACCCTGGCCTGTCCTTCGAAACTCGTCGTGATATTCGGCGGCAGCAGACGATCGGCGACGCGCTTGACGTGCTCCGTCGCTGCGCCGAGCGAAACCCCTGGCTTCAAACCGAACGACACCGACACCGACGGCAGCTGGCCGGAGTGGTTGATCGATTGCGGGCCGACCGTCTCCTTGAAGTTGACCACAGACTCGAGCGGCACGAGCATGCCGGACTGCGTCCGGAACGCCACTTTCTCGAGCGAATCGGCGGATCCCTGGTATTTCGGATCGAGCTCGATCAGCACGCGATACTGTGCGGTGTTGCCGTAGATGGTGGACGACCATTTCGGCCCGAGCGCGTCATAGAGCGAGTTCTGGATGATCGTGGCGTTCAAGCCAACCGCGGCGGCCTTGTCGCGATCGATCACGAGGTTGATACGCGGGCTCTTCATCTCCATGTCGGTCGAGACGTCCTGCACTTCGAGCACCTGCGCCTCGATCGCCTGCTCGAGCTGCGGCGCCCACTTGTACAGGTCGTCGGTGTTCATCGACTGCATCATGATGCTGAAGTTCTGGTTGCCCATGCGGCCGCCGATCTGAAGCGACGGTGGCAGGCCGATGAACCCGCGGAACCCGGGGAAGCGCAGCAGCTGCGGCCGAAGCTGCTGCGCGATCTGCTGCGCGGACACCGGCCGATTCGCGCGCGGCACGAGCTGCACCATCAGCCGTCCGTTGTTGGCGCCGCCACCCCCGCCGCCCGGTCCGCCGCCGCCCGGTCCGCCGCCGACACTCGCCATGAAGGAGTCCACGTACGGATTCCTGATGACGATGTCCGCCACCTGCTGCGTCCATTTCGCCATGTCGAAAAACGACGTGCCCTGCGCGGCCTGCAGGTTGACGAACATCGAATCGTTGTCCTGATCGGGAATGAACCCGGTCGGAACGATGCGATACATGTAGACCGTCGCGCCCATGACGGCCACGAACACGGCGAGCATCGCCAGCCGATACCGCAGCACCTTCCGCAGGCTCCATTCGTAGCCGCTGAGTAGCGCATCGAAAGCACGGTCCATCAGGCCGGCGAAGCCTTTCTTGCTGTGGATGACGCGCAGAAACCGGCTGCACAGCATCGGCGTCAGCGTGATCGAGACGACGCCTGAAATGAGAATCGCCGTCGTGATGGTAACGGCGAACTCGCGGAACAGCCGGCCCAGGATGCCGCTCATGAACAGAATCGGAATGAAGACGGCAGCCAGCGACGTGGTCATCGTCAGGATCGTGAAGCCGATCTCCTTCGATCCCTTCAGCGCAGCCTCGAACGGTCCCTCGCCGTTCTCCATGTGCCGCACGATGTTCTCGAGCATCACGATCGCATCGTCAACGACGAACCCGATCGAGAGGATGAGCGCCATCATCGACAGATTGTTCAGGCTGAAGTGCAGCATCTGCATGACGGCGAACGTGCCCAGGATCGAAAACGGCAGCGCGAGCGCGGGGATGAGGGTGGCGGACCCGTTGTGCAGGAACAGGAAGATCACCCCCACGACCAGCGTCAGCGTGATGATCATCGTCACCTGGATGTCGGCGAATGCCTTGCGGATGGTGCGCGAGCGATCCTGCCGGGGCGTCAGGTGGGCGGACGGCGGCAGCTGGGCTTCGAAGACCGGCAGCAGCTTGCGCACGGCATCGGTCACTTCGATCGTGTTGGTTCCCGGCTGCCGCATCACCTGCAGCATGATCGAGCGCTGTATCCGAGTCTTGCCGGCGGCATCCCTGTTGTAGAACCAGTTGCCGTTGTAAACGTTCTCCACGCTGTCGATGACGTTGGCCACCTGCTCGAGCCGGACCGGTGCGCCGCGTCGATACGTGACGATCACCGGACGGAACGCCTCGGCGTTCATCAACTGTCCGCCGGCTTTGATGTTGTAGGTGGCGTGCGGTCCGAACAGCTGACCGGTTGGCAGGTTCACGTTCCAGTTCTGCACCGCCTGATCGACTTCGTTGATGCCGATGCGCTCGGCATGAAGCTTGTCCGGATCGAGCTGCACGCGGACAGCGTACTTGGCGGCGCCCATCACCTGGACCTGCGAGACGCCGTTCACCATTGAAATGCGCGGCGCGATCATCGTCTCCGCGTAGTCGTCGAGCACGGGAAGCGGCAGCGTGTTCGACGTCATGTTGATCGTGATGATCGGCTGATCGTTCGGGTTGTTCTTGCGGAACGATGGCGCCGAGGGCATGCCGGCCGGCAGCAGCGGCATTACGGCGGCGATGGCCGTCTGCACGTCGACCGTGGCGCTGTCGATGTCGCGGTCCAGATCGAACTGCAACGTGATGTTGGTGCTGCCCGACCCGCTGCGCGACGTCATCGAATCGAGGCCGGCGATCGTCGTGAACTGACGCTCGAGCGGGCTGGCGACCGCGGACGCCATCGTGCCAGGGTCGCCGCCCGGCAGAGAGGCGTTCACGTTCAGCGTCGGGTAGTCCACCTGCGGCAGATCGCTGACTGGGAGGGCGCGGTACGCGATGACGCCGAACATCGCGATGGCGAGCATCAACAAGCTCGTCGCGATCGGGCGTCGGATGAAAACCTCTGAGAGATTCATCGATGGCAGTTCAGATTTCAGAATTCAAAGTTCAGATTGATTTCAGATTTTTCGATTTTTCATGGCCGACTCGCGAACTGAGTCTGCAATCTGAACTCTGCAATGCCCATCCGTTATTGATTGCCCCGTCCGCGTCCGCCGCCGCCCGCGCCGCGACCGCCGCGTCCACGACCGCCAGCCGCGTTGAGATCCGTCGTCACGCGCGACCCCGGTTCGAGCCGCAGTTGTCCTTCGGTCACAACGGTCTCGCCGACTTTGATGCCCTTGTCGATCACCACATCCTGATCCGCGCGTTGCGCGGTGACGATCGGCCGCTGCTCGACGGTCGAGTCCGGCTTGACGACGAACACGTATTGACCGTCCTGACCGGTCTGAACAGCCTGCGACGGCACGACCGTGGCCTGCGAGAGCATTGCAAGCCGGAGCGTGACGCGCGCGAACTGCCCTGGCCACAGACGCCGATCGGCGTTGTCGAATGTCGCCTTGAGCTTGATGGTGTCGGTCGTGGTGTCCACGGCGTTGTCGACGAACGTCAGTGTTCCGTGCGCAGTCTGCGTATCGCCGTCCTGCGGCGCCGCCGTCACCGGCAGCGGATCGTGCCCGAGATGCTGCTTGACGGTCGCCAGGTGCACCGCCGGCACTGTGAACGTGATGAACACCGGCTGCACCTGGGCGATCGTCATCAGCTCGGTGTTGTTCGCGGTCACCAGATTGCCGACCTTGACGGACAGATTGCCGGTACGCCCGTCGACGGGCGATCGAATGACGGTGTACCCGAGCTGCACGCGCGCCATGTCGACCGCCGACACCCCAGCTTCGAGCTGCGCTCTGGCGCTGTCGATCGCGGCGCGATCCGCCTTGACGACGGCGGTGGTCGCGTCGGCTTGCGCGCGCGCCTGCTCCGCCTGATCCCTCGAAATGATGCCGCGCGTCGCCAACTGGGATTGACGCTCCGACGCGAGCTGCATGTACTCGGCATTCGAGGCGTCGCGCATCAGCTGCGCTTCTGCCTGCGCCAGGAGCGCCCTGTCGCGCGTCACGTTGGCTTCCGCCTGAGCCAGCGCCGCTTCGAACGGCCGCCTGTCGATCGAAAAGAGCTCCTGGCCCTTCTTCACGAAATCGCCTTCGCGGAACAAGGCCTGCTGCAGCTGACCTGTAACCTGGGAGCGGACCGAAATGGTGGTCGAGGCTTCGACGTTGCCAATGGCGGCGATTTCGACCGGCACGTCCTTCTCGCTCACCTTCGCCGTCACCACCGGTGCCGGACCGCTGTCGCCGCCGCGGCCGCGACCCCCGCGCCCGCCCCGTCCGCCGCTTCCGCCGTCAGGACCTGCAGCGGACGGCGTGCTGCCGCACGCGCTCACTGCCACAGAAGCTGCTATACAGATGAGCGACAAGTATCTCGACACGGCGGTAGACTCCCGTCCGGATGCGATCGACATCTGCCGAGGATACTGGCACCTGGGTCGACGCATTTACGCGAAGAACGTCATTTGATGTCTCTTACGTCTTTCTTATATGACGCTGCGGAATTGGCGAGCTGGCGTAATGGCGAGTCGATAAACGGACGAACTCCGACGCGTTTCCATTCGCCAATTGAAGATGCATTCCGGCTGATGAATGTCGATGGCTGATCCGATCATTCGCGACATTTCCGACACGGCGCGATGGGTAGCCGTTTATCGGGCCCGCGAAACCGATCAGCCCGACGCGGTTTTCCGGGATCCGTTTGCCAGAGCGCTGGCTGGCGAACGCGGAGAACAGATCGCTCGCGCGATGCCGTTTGGAGAACAGAATGCGTGGTCCTTCATCGCGCGCACCTATGCGATCGATCGAATGGTGGAGGCGTCGGTCGCGGCGGGCGCGGACCTCGTCGTGAACCTGGCGGCCGGCCTCGATGCACGGCCCTATCGTATGGATCTGCCGGCGACGCTGCGGTGGATCGAAGTCGATTTGCCGGAGATCTTTCAATACAAGGAAACGGTGCTTGCGGCGTCAACGCCCCGGTGCGCGCTCGAACGTATACCGCTCGATCTGTCGAACGCCGATGCGAGGCGCGGGCTGTTCCAGCGATTGGACCGCACGTCGACGCGCGCACTGATCGTATCCGAAGGCCTGTTGGTGTACCTGATGGCTGACGAAGTGTGTGCGCTCGGTCGCGATCTGGCGAGCTTCGCGAGCTTTGCGGAATGGATCGTCGACATCGTGTCGCCCGGGCTGCTCAAGATGCTGCAAGAACGCATGGGGACGATCATGGCCGAGGCCGGTGCGCCTTACGTGTTCGCGCCGCCTGAGGGACCGTCGTTTTTCGAGCGCTGCGGGTGGAAGCCCGAGCAGGTGAAGTCAATGCTCAAGACGGCTCACGGCTTGAAACGCCTTCCGTTGATGCTGCGAATGTTCGCGATGATGCCCGAAGGGACCGGACCGGCGGGCTCGCGGCCCTGGGCCGGGGTATGTCTGCTTCGCCGGATCTGACACCGAACCTAACGCCGTTCGGCCACGAGCGTCCGTTCCAGCCGGCCGTACAGGACGAGCGTTGGATGGCCGGACGCTTCGAGCGCGTCGAGCACGTACGTGCGATCCGGACTGCGCACCAGCTCGATCACCCGATTCGCAAACGCAAACCACAAGGAGCGGCTGTTGCGATCCCGATCGGCCTGACGCAGGAAGGTGACGAGGCTCCGAATCACCCGGATGCGCAAGGGGCTGGGTGGCACGAGATCGACGAGCATGGAGTAGACGGCCGCCTTCTGATAGAGGTAATCGCGTTCGCGAGCTTCGCGCGTACCGCTCCAGTGCTCGAGGTCGTCGAGGAGGCGCTCGGCCTGCATCAGCCACGCCTCCGTTCGGCGGAGCCGCTCGGGCAGCGGGGTTCGACCCGGGCCTCGCAACCGTACCATCGCCTCGTACAGTCGCCGCCCTTCCAGCGACTGCCAGAAGCGATCGAGTCTGACGCCGCCCAATGTTGCGGACGGATGCCAATCGGCGGACGAAAGCGGTGAGATCGTTTCCGGACGCACGTCGCGGCGCCGAAGCTCGGCGTTGAAGGCGTCCAGTGCCTCGCCGTCGGCTACCCTGTCGCTGCAACGCGGGCCGGCGAATACGAAAGCGGCGCGGAGTACGCCGCAAGATAGGCTTCCTCGAGCAGTTCGCGCTTCCAGTCCGGATCGACCCTCTTCGATGCGGCGAGCCGCAGCAGCGCATCGGCCGCGAACTCGGGCGGAGCCGCGCGGGCATCCCTCACGAGTGATTCAATCGCTGAATCACGGACTGCGCCGTCGGCTGCGCCCGTCGTGCGCCCGAAAGAAGAGTCCTGCGCGAAGATGTTGGCCGCGAACGCTGAGGCGAGGAAAAGGTAGGCGCCTGCGCCGCGCATCATGCGATCTTAGACGCATCAACTCATCCGTTGGCTTTTCGCTTGAGCAGCGGATACGGATCGATCGCCTGACCCTTCCACCACTTGTGGTCGTCACCCAGCTCGAACACCGCGAAGTGCAGGTGCGGCGTGTTGGGGGGCGCGTTGCCCGACGTTCCCACGTAGCCGATCACCTGGCCCTGCGCGACCGCATCGCCGTCGTGCAGACCTTCCGCGTAGCGTTCCAGATGGGCGTAGTAGTAGCAGAACCGTCCTGACGAATCGAACTGATAAATCGTGCGGCCGCCTTCCCTGCTCACGAAGAGCTTTGCGATCGATCCGCTCCCGACCGCATGGACCGGCGTGTTTCGGGCAGCGAGGATATCGACCGCCTCGTGTGGGCGATTGCCGCGCCGTTCGTTGAAGCTGTCTTTCACGGCCTCGAGGTTCATGCCCTCGATTGGGAGCTGAAACCCGGACGTGCCGGTCGTCCCCAGACGATGTTCGGGACTATCCTGAGGCTGCCGGCCGATCGTGGGCGAGGGCGCTGGTGTTGACGGCGCTGTCCCGACTGACGATAAGGGCGGCACGTCGCGGGTCGCCGCGGGCGAGTCTGACGTCGGCGCGGGAGCGATCAGCGTAGGCGTGTCGACGGGCTGCGGAGGGCCATAGGTTCGCAGTACCGAATCGACCAGCACACCGGCGGCGAACGAGAGCACCACCGCCGCGAGCGGCGGACGACGGGTCGCGCGTTTCTTCATCGAAACTCCACAGGGGTACCAGGCTTTACGAGCGCGGCCACACGGGCGGCGTCCCAATTCGTCAGTCGAACGCACCCATGCGAAGCGGTGCGACCGATTGCCCCTGGCTCGGGCGTTCCGTGGAGGCCGTAGTGTTCCAGGCTCAGCGCGATCCACACCACACCGACCGGGTTGTTGGGTCCGGGTTTGATCGTCGCCTTCGAGTCTTTCGGATTGGCGTCCCAGAAGAGATCCGGGTTGTAGTGAAACGTCGAACGCCAGTTGACGGCGGTCACTCTATAGTCGCCCGTTGGCAGCGGATCGTGGTCGCTCCCTGTTGTGACCGGCGCGAAGAAGACCACCGTACCGTCGGCGCGCAGCGCCCGCAGCGACGAGTCGTCGCGGGTCACCTGAATGACGAGATCGCCGTTGTCGGGATCGAACACCGGCTTCCGCTCGGCATCGAAAGGCGTGACTGCCGGTACGCGGATCTGATCGCCCTCCGCAAACACCGTGGCCGGATTCAGCCGATGCAGCAGTTGCGGCGATGCGTGAAAACGCTCGCTCAAGAGTTCGAGCGTCGATCGATATCCAAGGGCCGGCAGGCTTGCCTGATCGGCCAGTCGGCGCGGAATCTCTGTCTGAAATGGCCCTTTCGCGTCCTCGGCTGTGACCGTATACGTCGTAATCGTTCGCTCGTCGGATTCGCCGATCAACGCGGCCCAGGCGTCGCAACTGAACCCGGACGCCGACATCCGGTTCGCGATCTGAAATGCCGCCAGCGCGTGCGCGAAGTTGTCGCCAGGTTGTCCATCAATCTGTCCCGGCGAAAACCCCTGCCGGTCGAGCAGCACTTGGAATCCAATGTAGTCGCCGCAGGGAAGTGTTAGCCCCGGCTGTGGTGACGCCGGACGACGCGGCGTCGCGCGAGGGTGACGCTGTTGTGCGGACGAACGCGGCGATGTCCGCGTCTCATTCTGAGAAGCACCACCGAGCGTGGCGATGGAGAGTAAGACGGCAATGACAACCTGAAGCGTTCGGGTTCGCATGCCATCTGGTGGTGCACGACCCGTGCCTCGACCGCGGTACACTGAGCGTCCCTTGAAATCTCAATTGTTCAGGTTGGAGCAACTCGATTGGCACGGGGAGCCATCTGAGGGGGGGCCGGATGTGCAGTCCGCCCTCGAGTCCGGCGATGTTGTGTTCTGCCCGGGTTTGACCTTTACGGTCGAGCCAGCGGAGCAGGCGCTGTTTACGCCGGCCATCCTCGGCGGATCGAAGAATGCCAGCTACGATCCGGCCGCTGATCGGCTTGGTGGAACCAGCGTGTCGGGCGGCAACGCCGAAGTGCTGCGCGGATTCATTCGACGATTCAGCGACGCATCAGCCGACCTGGTAAACCGACTGTTTCCCGGGTATCGACGCGAGATCACGCGCGCGCGCGCAAGTTTTCGTCCCGCCGAGATTGCGGGCCGCGTGACGTCGTGGAGAAAGGACGACACACGCCTGCACGTTGACGCGTTTCCGGCGACGCCCTCCGGCGGCAAGCGAATCCTCCGCGTGTTCGCCAACGTCAACCCGGCGGGCCGGCCGCGGGCATGGCGTATCGGCGACGAATTCGAAGCGGTTGCGCGCAGGTTTGCCGATCGGTTGCGCCTTCCGGTTCCCGGCACCGGCGCGCTGCTGGCGTTCGTCCGCGTGACGAAGACGCCGCGCTCGCCTTACGACGCGCTGATGCTGCAGCTGCACGATCGGATGAAGCAGGACAACACGTTTCAGACTGAGTCGCCGCAGACCGCAGTGGAATTCCCGGCGGGATCCACGTGGATGGCGTTCACCGACCAGGTGAGTCATGCCGCGACGGCCGGTCAATACCAGCTGGAACAGACGTTTCTGCTGCCGGTTGCGGCGATGCGCGAACCCGCGCGATCGCCGTTGAACATTCTCGAGAGGATCAAGGGTAAACGGCTCGCATGACAGCTGGCGAATGACTCGAGTGGCTCACGCTCGTTCCAACGCGGTCCGCACGAGGCCCTCGATTGCGAGGCCGTCGGAGAGGCCGTCGGCAGCATTCGCTGACTGAACAGCCATCACCGCGTGCTACAGCGATCCGACAAACGCTCTCTAGTCGCGCACCGCCTTGATGATGGCTTCCATGTGTCCCAGGTACTTTTCGAGTGCGCGTCGACCGGCTGGCGCCAGCCGGAATTCCGTGCGAGGCATCCGCCCATCGAAGGATTTGGCGCACGTGATGTACTCGGCATCTTCCAGCTTGCGCGCGTGGACGCTCAAATTGCCGTCGGTCGTTTTCAGCAATCGCTTCAGATCGTTGAACGTCAGCCGATCGTTGACCGCAAGCGCGCTCACGATGCCGAGCCGGAGGCGTTCGTGAATCAGTCGATCGAGCTCCAGTGGTGATTGCCGGCCCTTCGATTCGCTCGGTGTGGCTCTGACCACGCTCGAAGGTCGACTGGCGAGCGCTGACTGCCGGCCCTTCGAGTCGCCCAGTGTTGCCTTCGCCACGGACGAAGAACGACTGCTGACGGATCTACCCACCGTACCTCCTCGCGATCACCAGTCCAAATCCGATGTGCAGGCCACCAAAGCCGGCTGCCATCAACCAATGTCCCCACGCGGCGGGGACGACGAACGCGATGACGCCGA
Source organism: Acidobacteriota bacterium (assembly GCA_046728115.1). Lineage (GTDB taxonomy): Bacteria > Acidobacteriota > Vicinamibacteria > Vicinamibacterales > CAVVIG01 > CAVSWN01. The sequence goes on from JBKPDW010000507.1 coordinate 14,271, forward strand.
GAGTCATGAAGGCCAGCCCCATCATCGGTACGATTCGTACGGAGAATGCGCCGCCTGTCGCGACCGCGGTGCCATAGAGCAGCAGCCAGCATCCGGGCAATCGCGCCTTGAGACCCATCATGGCGAACACAGGGGTCAGTACCATTCCTGCGACGAGGGGCGGTACGAACGCCAGCGCGAACCGGTGAGCGGGGGCGGCCGACGAGAGGGGCGCGCCCGATCGCCGCGCTTTGATGGTCATCGCGACCAGCGCGATCGTCGCGGCGACGGCGGCATCCACGAACCAGACGGCGACCCACCGGATCGAGTCGTCCGGCGGACCGGAGACGACAGCCGTCACGACGGCACTCAATCCCATCAGGACACCGCCCCAGCCCGGTACGGCCGTGAACGCGCTGGCACGCTCCATCGCCTCGCGGATGAAGCGCAGGTTCTCCATCGCATGCGCGTGAAGAGGCTCAGGAGCAGCGGTCATCGACAAGGACTTTATAGCACAGAGTCTTAGCGCAGGGCGGCCGGCAGGTGGATCGCAGGACGTGTGGGACGGGCAGCGAGGACAATTGCGCCGCGGCCCTTCGAGGGCCGCGACTGGGATCACTGAGCGCGGAGCAGCAGCACGGGCACCTTCACGAGGTGTCGAACCCGATCGGCGGTGGTGCCGTGGACGACGTCAGCGAGAAAGCGGTGGCCATGTGTGGACATGGCGACAAGGTCGACGTCCTGCTCCTCGGTTGCGCGAATCAGCTCGGTCGCCGGATCGCCCATCGCCAGCTTGGTTTGAACGTTGAAGCCCTGTTGAGACAGCTCTTCGCGAAGGCCTTCGAGGTACGCGCGATCCGATCGCATTTCCTCGGACTCGCGCAGCTTGAGCTGATCGAAGTTGCGCGCCGCCCAGCCGTCCGCCACGTGAATGAGCAGCAGTTCAGCGCCGGTGACTTTTGCGAGACTGGTGACGTGATTCAGAATCGTCCGATCGGCGCCGGAGTTCTCGACCGCGACCAGAATGCGGCGGTACATGACCTACCCAGCAAAAGTCTGCCACAACAGATAGCAGTTGAGCGCGGCAATCACGATCGCCACCGGCCATGCGAGCGCTTTCACCCACCAGGGGTTGGCGAACGAGCCCATCTTGTGAGCGTCGCCGGTGAACATCACCAGCGGGATTACCGCAAACGACAGCTGCAGGCTCAAGATGACCTGGCTCAGGATGAGCAGCTGACCGGATCCGCGTTCCCCGTAGAGCACCACGACGATGACGGCTGGCACGATGGCGATCAGGCGCGTAATCAACCGCCGCAGCCACGGCCGCAACCGGAGGTTGATGAATCCTTCCATCACGATTTGGCCGGCGAGCGTTCCGGTGAGCGTGGCGTTCTGGCCGGAGCAGAGCAGAGCAACCGCAAACAGGATGCTGGCCGCCTTGAGGCCGAGCAGCGGCGAGAGCAGCTGAAACGCATCTCCGATGTCCGCCACGGCTTCATGGCCGCTGCCGTGAAACACCGCTGCCGACATCACCAGGATGGCGCCGTTGATGAACAACGCTGACATGAGCGCGAACGACGAGTCGATCGTGGCGAAGCGGATAGCTTCCGCTTTGCTCGCGACGTTGTCCAGATACTTGCGCGTCTGAACGATCGACGAATGGAGATACAAATTGTGCGGCATCACCGTTGCGCCCAGAATCCCGATCGCAATGTACAGCATGTCGGGATTGCGCACGATCTCGACGCGCGGGATGAAGCCGGTGGCCACTGCGGTCCAGTCTGGCCGCGCCAGCCACAGCTCGATGCCGAAGCATCCGGCGATGGCGACGATGAGTCCAATGACCAGCGCCTCCACGTATCGAAAGCCCCTGTGCTGGAGAAAGAGAACGATCAGCACGTCGAGCGCCGTCAGGCAGACGCCCCACACCAGCGGCAGCCCGAACAGGAGGTTCAAGGCGATTGCGGCGCCGATCACCTCCGCGAGGTCGCACGCCGCGATGGCGATTTCGCAGAGGACCCACAGCGTGATCGTCGTGGGTCGTGAGTAGCTGTCTCGGCAGGCCTGCGCGAGATCGCGACCGCTGGCGATGCCCAGGCGCGCAGCCAGCGCCTGCAGCAGGATCGCCATCGCATTCGAGATCACGATGACGCTCAGCAGCGTGTAGCCATAGCGCGCGCCCCCGGCAAGGTCAGTTGCCCAATTGCCAGGGTCCATGTACCCGACGGCCACCAGATAACCAGGTCCGGCGAACGCCAGCATTTTTCGCCAGAATCCGGCGGTCTGCGGTATCGGTATCGAAGCGTGCACCTCAGGCAGACTCGGATTCGTCCTGTCGAGTCGCCAGCCACGGGCCGGGGCAGAAGGGATTTCAGTCGCCATTCGGGCTGTTTTGAGCCGTCAAAACTATACACGATGTGGCGATGACGGACCTAGAAAAAAAATCACCAAATCCACCATAGCGTGAGGTTTCGCGACGCTCGGGCCCGTTGACCAACGGCTGGTAGGCCGTGGAGAAGTTGACCAACGGCTGGCAGAGGTGGAGAATACGCCTCCTGCCATGCCGTGGCGTTGCCCTGCGTGTCAGCTGCAGATTCGCCACAGCCCGCACGAGGAACGACCTCGCCCGGGCGAGCGCTATCGTTGCCATATTTGCCGCCTCGAACTGGTGCTCGACGTAAAGACCGATCGGCTCATCGTGGTGCCGGTGCCCGACTCTATCGGTCAAAAGACCGAGAATTGAAGGGCGGGTGGTCGGAAGTTTGATTGACGAATCTTCAGCTGAGATCCATCGGTTTGTTGTACTATCTGCACCCGTTGATACTCCTCGAACACACCGGAATGACGGGCACGATCACCGCGCTCGATCGGAGCAACCACCGCGGCGTGATCCTCGGTGCAGACGGTAAACTGCATCCATTTGAAAGAGAGACCATGGTCCTGCGGCTCCAGTTCGACGATCTGACGCTCGGCATGGCGGTGATATTTGACGTCACGCAGGGCGGCCGCGCGCTCAACGTCGAGCGCCCACCGTTGGGCTGACACGCACCCCCCGCGCGTCGTTCTTTTGATCTATCAGCTCAGCATTATGCAGCTCTCATAACGTCGGGTTGGCTACCTTCATCTAACTGAACCGATTCGCACGACTCAGCGCGCATGCATGGACGCGCACGTAACGTGCGTACCGACGACGCATGGACGCAGAGCTCAACCGTTGAAAGCACATGCGGCGGTTGCTCGCGGCCTGTCTGTGCGACCGAGAGCGAATCTTCCATTCCGAAAGCGAGTGAGTTTCTATCGATCAATCCGGGAGCTGGTAATCCCTGAATCGCTGACGCAGCTCGCTCTTTTTGAACTTGCCGGCAGATGTTCGGGGAATCGCGTCGATGAACTCGAACGCGTCGGGCAGCCAGAATTTTGGAAACTGAGCAGCGAGATGCGCGCGAAGATCAGCTGGCGACGCGGCAGCGCCGGGCTTGAGGACAACAGCGGCAAGCGGACGCTCGATCCATTTCGGGTGCGCGACGGGAACGACCGCCGCCTCGGCCACTGCCGGATGACCCATCAACGCGCATTCGAGCGCGACCGAGCTGATCCATTCTCCGCCGGATTTGATCAAATCCTTCGATCGATCCTGAATCTGAATCGTGGCGTCCGCATCGATGGTCACGATATCCCCTGTCTTGAACCAACCATCGTCGGTGAAGCGGTCGTCGCAATCGCTACGGTCGTAGTACGCGGACGCGATCCAGGGTCCTCTGACTTCGAGCTCGCCCATCGTCTGACCGTCCCAGGGGATGAGACCTTCTTCGTTGCGGCCGCGGATTTCGACAAACGGCGCGGGACGCCCTTGCTTCGCGCGAAATCCGAAACAGTCCGCGTCGGGCGCGTTGAGCAACCACGATGGCAGATGCCCGACGGTGCCGAGCGGCGACATCTCCGTCATGCCCCACGCCTGAATGATGCGAAGGCCGTAGCGCCGATCAAACGCCTCGATCATCGCCTGCGGAACGGCTGAGCCACCAACGTACATCGCGCGCACGCTGGACACATCGAATTGGCCTGGATGCGCATCGAGGTACTGCAAGACACCCATCCAGATGGTGGGCACACCGCCGGTGATCGTGACACGCTCGCGCTGGAACAAGTCCACGACGCTCGCCGGATCGAGGTGCGGTCCGGGGTTCACGAGCTTCGCACCGTTCATGATCGCGGCAAACGGCATCCCCCATGCGTTGGCGTGAAACATCGGGACGATCGGCGTGATGGTGTCGCTTTCGGAGATCGCCATGCAGGCGTTTGTCGACAAGGCAAACGTGTGGAGGACGATCGCCCGGTGCGAATACAGCACGCCTTTTGGCGCGCCGGTCGTGCCCGTGGTGTAGCACATCGCGACCGCGTCGTTTTCGTGCGGCTCGGGGAGATCGGGCAGCGGCTCGGAGGCGGCGAGGAGCATTTCGTAATCGAGATCGCCGTTCGTGCGCGGCTTGCTCGCGTGCACGACAATGGTTGTCGGGACATTGACCTGCGGCCGTACCTGATCCCACAGCGGGAGCAGGCTCTCGTCCACCAGCACGGCACGGTCGCCGGCGTGGTTCACGATGTAGGCCAGTTCGTCGGGATGAAGACGCAGGTTGAGCGTGTGGAGGACGCCGCCGACGAGCGGGATCCCGAAGTACGCCTCGAGATGCGGCCCATGGTTCCAGCCGAGCGTCGCGACCCGATCGCCGGCCCGCACACCCAGATCCATGAGGGTGCGTGCGAGCCGCCGCGTGCGCGTCGTCCAATCGCGATATGTGTATCGGCACAGGGATTTGTCCGGAAGACGCCAGACGATCTCCTGGCGGCCGAAGAGCTGTTCGGCCCTGCGGAAGATCGCTGACAACGTCAGCGGAAAATCCATCATCAGTCCATTCATGACACGCTCTCCCAGGGTCCAGGGCCAGATGCCAGGGTACGGTTCCATGCGGGTGTTTTCAGCGCGCGGCCCCCGGCTGGCGGATTGTAATCGCGATCGGCTGTGCGGCAACACGCGGGAATCAACTACCCGGCGAGTAGGCCATACCCGCTCTCGACGGGCCGATCGGGCAAGACTCCCCGGTTTGCCGGGCGATGAAGGACCGACGAGCCCGGCATCGAACGTGCGATGCGAGGACGCATGGCGCGATCGGTGTTATTGGAGAAGGCGGCGGAGTTGCTGGGTGTCTCGCGGCGGACGATCTACTACCGGATCCGCGACGGCCGTCTGCGGACGGTCAGGACGGTCGGCGGATCGCAGCGCGTCCTGGTCGACTCGATCGAGGTGCTGCTCCGGGCCGAGATGGAAGCTAGAGGCCAAGTCGTTGACGCTTCAGATACAAGCCTTTCCGCGAAATTCCCAGGGCCTTAGCGACGGCGTCCACACGGCCATGATGGTCGCGGATGGCCGCTTTGATCATCTCACACTCGACGTGGGCGAGCGTCGGCATCAGCTTCTCGGTCAGGCGTACGGCGATTTCGTTCGGTGATTTCGTCTGGAAGATCGGCATGGCGTCGAGGATGTCGGCAGAGATCATGGTGGGGCCGAGTGTCGAATTGGGTTCGGCGAGTGCGACCATGCGGCGCAGTTCGTTCATCAGCTGACGGACGTTGCCGGGCCAGCGATAGAGCAGCAGGCGCTCCATCGTTTCCTCGGCGATTTCGAGGCGGCCCTTGGAGAATTCCCGGGCGGCGCGGGCGACGAAGGTGGTAACCATGCCGGGAATCTCGTCGCGTCGCTCGCGCAGCGGCTTGAGCGACAGGCGGACGACGTTGAGGCGATAGAACAGGTCTTCGCGGAAGCGGCCGTCGCGGACGGCTTCTTCGAGTTTGGTGTTCGTGGCGGCGACGATGCGGACGTCGACGTTGAAGCTGCCGGGCTCGCCGAGGGGTGCGATTTCGCCAGATTCGAGGAATCGCAGGAGCTTTGGCTGCAGGTCGAGGCTGAGGTCGCCGATTTCGTCGAGGAAGAGTGTGCCGTCGCGGGCGCTACGAATGAGGCCGGCGTAGTCGCGGTCGGCGCCGGTGAAGGCGCCGCGGCGGTGACCGAACAAGTGGCTTTCGACGAGGTCGCGCGGGACGGCGGCGCAGTTGAAGGGGACGAAGGGTTTGGTGGCGCGTGGCGAATAGTTGTGGATGGCGCGCGCGATGATTTCCTTGCCGGTGCCGCTCTCGCCGGTGATGAGAACGTTGACGCGGGTGCGAGCGACGCGCTGGGCGAGTGCCATGATCTCGCGGAGGTGGCCGGAGAGGATCGCGTTGTCGTCGCCGGCGGCCACATCGTCGGCTGGCCAGATTGTGGCACGTTCTTCGCGTTCGATCCGACTGGCTTCGAGTTCGTGGAGCGTTGTAAGTAACATCAATAGGGCGCTAATCGTCGCCAGTGACTCAATATCGGGTTTCGGATAGAGGATCAGTTCCACATGCCCAGATTGGTCCGTTCCGACAACGATTCGACGTACGAGGCGGGATTCTGAAAGATTATCTGACTTATAGTCGGCAATTATTTCGTCCTCTGCATGTGCGGGGTGGTAAAGCGCACGGCCGCATTCGATCGATCCGGACGTGGCTGCCACATCCAGCAATTCCCTGGCAAGCAGTTTCGGATGACCGACATGATTGATGCAGGCAGACACGTTCTGCAAGATTCCGCGTTTCGCAAAAATGGCGCTGTCCACGTCCGTCACTTCGGCGCAACCATACTTCACGGAATGCACAGCGCCCGATAATGTCGAATTATTCGACAGCTCCAAGAGCCCGAGGCGATGATCAACCGCCTCATAAATGGTTCGCGCGCGGGTAACGTGCTCGCGGGCTGCTTGAAAATCGCCGGTAGCCATTAGCCCGCACGCAAGGGCTTTCTCCAAGGCGGCATGGCGATCTAAAGGCTGCGTTGCGATTTGGCTGGTTAAGGCATCGAATATGGGCAACATCTCGCCTGGATTTCGCGTGCCGGCCAACAGCTCGGCCTTTGCCAAACGGGCAGAGCTAAGCAACCAATCGTCCCGAGTGTCGGATGCCAGCCGAATCGCTTCGTCAAGAGATTCTTCAGCTTGAGCATCGAACTCTCTAAGGTGGAAAGCTCGTGCCTTGGTCAAGAGCGTGTGGCGGTAGACAAAACGCCGCCGAGTACCTTCGCTCGATGAATATTCTTCGATCTGCCTTAGAGCATCGTCGCAATCCTCCAGTCGTCCTTGGGCCAGGCGGATTCGTGCCAATGTTTCAAGTGTGCCACTGAAATTGTCACTGCCCTTCGTGAATCCATTCAGAGCACGAGAACTGCATGCCGCGGCCTCTTCGAACCGCCCGGAGTAGAAGTACAAGTTGCCAAGAGTCGCCGCGCTTGCCGCACATCCAGCAGCCCAACCCGCCTTCTCCGCAAGACGTGCTGCCGCCTCAGCGTGTCCGATTCCTGACTCGAAATTCAATCTTAAGCAAGCGAGATTTGCCAGATTCTGTTCCGCCATCGCTTGAAGCCACGCGTTTGGCGACGTTTCCAAGGTCTTGTGCGCAAGGCCGATTTGACGGTACGCGCTTGACAGGCGACCTCGTTTGGTCTCCATTTCACCGATATGAATATGAAGCGCAGCAAGAACGAGGGGGTCGCCAGACCGTGCGGCGTTCGCGCGCAAGTCCGAGACCAGCGGTCCGACTGCCTCTTGACCTGATGCATCAAACAGAATAATCAAAAGACGCAGCTGAGGCCATGCCGCTCGGGCAAAGTCCTTCTCCAACAATGCAATTCTGATCGAGCGTTGAAGGTGACCTGCCGCGACATCAAATCGACCTTCCTCAGCTGCGATCCGACCGAGGGTCAAATAGCAACTCCACCGATCGATCTCTCTAAGGGTCCTGGATTTGAGGATCGCGTCTATCAGTTTGGCCGCGTCGCGGTGGTTGCCGGTACGCTCGAGAAGGTCGGCGCGAAGAACATCGGCGTCAGTCTTGTTCTCCCGGCCGATGGAGCCAACGTCCAAAATTCGTAAGGCGTCCAAGAACAGGCCGACATTTGCAAGAGATGTCGCGCGTTCTAGAGAACTCATTCCGGGCTCCTTTAGCTATCAGAAGCAAATTGTGAAGTGCCAAGGCGTGTGGGTAAAACAGAAATCGACGGCAGTCGTCAATTTGTGTGCAATCGACAGGAATGGTGTAGGGAACGGCGGTGAACCCTCAGCGAACCTGAGACGTCTCCTCGAGAATATTCGGGATCGTCTTCAGCTTTGCGGCCGACAATAACTCCACAACCGAGAGCCTGTCGTGAGGTGCGCATACGGTCGTCACGGAGGCATGTACGGCGCAAGTCCCGCCATTACGGAGTGATGCTGGTTGTTCGGCTATTCTGTGTCTGACTCGGGAGGCCGCGGCCTTGGCTCCGTCTGCGTCGGTCGAATACAGCAGCGCGACCAACTCATGTTCGGTCTTACGAAAAAGAATGTCCGTAGAGCGCAGCGCACACCGCGTGCGTGATACGACATGCCGAAGAATGTCATCCCTCACGTCACGCTCAGGCGCGTGGCTCAACCTCATGAAGTCAATGATCTCAATGATGAGCAACGAGAATTGGGTTGAATTCGCGCCGATTCCAGAATCTGGCCGTATCAACCGCTCAAGCTGATTCAGAGTTGGCAAAATTGTCAGGGAATCTCGACGAGATTGCCGTTCAAGTTCAATGACTCGCTTAAGGGTGCACCCAATATGACGAGCGACGGCCTCAATTCTTCGTGTTTGATCCTCGCTGAAT
>JBKPDW010000508.1:0-24268 GCA_046728115.1 Acidobacteriota bacterium
GGCCCATACGCCTGCGGATCGGGTCCTGACACCACCGCGGTCGCGCGCGCGAGTCTCTCGTGATTGAATGTATCTTCACGCTCGATTACGAGATCTACGGCAACGGTGAAGGCTCGCTGCAGCAACTCGTGTACGAGCCCGGAGCAAGGCTGCGCGAGCTCGGCGCGAGGCCGACGTCGGCTGCCGCGGCGGGTGACAAGTAGGCGTCAGCCGTCGGTGCCGAGGGACGCGTAATACGCGGCGACGCGTTCCTGCGCTCCTGGTCGCGTGTACACATCGGGTTTGCGCGACTCGATCACGTCCGCTACCACGACGGCCACACCTGCTGCGCTCTGCGCCTCTGGCAGTTGACGCGAGTCCACGCCTCCGTAGACGGCGTTCACGCCGAAATCGGTCGCGACTACCCCCGGAGACACGAGCGTCACCTGAATCCCAGGGTGCGTTTGCTGGATCTCCATGCGAATCGTTGTCGTGAGTGCGTTCAGGAAGTGCTTCGCCCCACAGTACGCGGAGCGCGGCACTGCAAACGGCATCCGTCCCAGCATCGACGAGATGTTGATGATGTGGCCGGCATTGCGTGATTTGAAATGCGGGAGAACCTCCTGCATGCCGTACAGCGCGGTCTTCACGTTGGCGCGCATCATCGCATCGATGTCCTCGTCGGTGAGCTCCGACGGCTGGCGCGTGATGCCCTGACCAGCGTTATTGATCCAGACGTCGATCGCGCCGAAGCGCGCGAGCGCAGTTTCCACGACACGCCGAACATCTGCTCGACCCGCCATATCGGCGACGACGGCAAGTGCGTTGGGACCACACCGCGCGGCAACGGCTTCGAGTGCCTCCTTTCGCCGTGCGACGAGCGCAACGGCCATGCCGCGCGTTGCCAGGAGCTCGGCGACTGCGGCGCCGATGCCGCCGCTCGCGCCTGTGATGACGACGACTCTCTGATTCATCTCGATCGGGGACGTGTACCCGTCATTTCGGGACCATTTCGATCCGCCACGAAAGCACGACAACACGGAAGCTAATCCGGATCTCGTGTTTTCGTGGCTAGTCCAGATGCTGGTACTTGTTCGAGCGCCAGAACTAGTGGGTCGCTGCCTGCGTTTTCACCAACTCGCTGAACGGCGTAATGGTCCCGTGAATCGGCACGATGCGATCGACCTTCAAGTTCCGCTTGCTGATGTTCTCGAGGAGATTGGCCGCATACGGTTGCACAGCCGATCCCGGGCTGAACACGTCCGCCTCGACCAATATCCGCTGCTTCGGAAAGTACGCCATCAGCAGCGTGTCTGCATGCGGACTTCCAGCGATGTGATAGAGATTCACCGTCATGGCGCTGTCCTGAAACGTCTTTTCCTCCTCGACCGCCTCGATCTTCAGCGGCTTTGGGTTCTTCGCCAGCGCATCGGGCACGATCGTGTGCGCGCGCGTCATCGCTTCCTGATAGAAGGGCACGTTGAGCGCGTGCGTAAGAATGGTCGGCCCTTCGCTGACTGCGGCGCGCAGGCCGCCTGAATGATCGAAGTGGTGGTGCGTGTTCACCACCTGCGTCAGCGGCTTGCCCGGCCGCAGCTCTTTCACCCTCGCCAGCACCGCCAGCGCCCGCGTGTCGTTCTGCGGCGCCTCGATGAGCATCAGGTGGTCGCCGAACTCGACGAGGACGCTGTGATGCGACTGCCCGGCGAGGAACCAGATGCCCTTGGCAATCTCGTCCGACGTGACAGTCGCCGGGGGCGGGCCTGTGACTGGCGGGGCTGACGCGGCGGGCGCCGGCGTCGAGAGATCGCCCGTGTCGCCGTCGACCGTCTGCTTCGACGCGCGCACATCAGCCGTCAGATACTTGTCGGTCTTCGTCGTCAGGTGCGCCGGCAGCTTCAACCCGCTGACGTCCTGATAGTCCGAGAACGTTGTCTCGATAGCCACGTCGCCGAGGTTGGTGTTGTCGGTCATCGAGACGACGCGTGTAGGCAGCTTCGTTCCGCTGTCGATCGCGAGCGTGAACGCGAGGCCGCTGGCGGTCGTCACGTCGACCACCCGCTGACCGGTGGCGTCGCGCGGATTCGAGAGTTTCGCCGCCGGATCGAGGGCAGCGCGGACGATGGTGAGAGGATGGTGATGCAGCTCGGCGCGCCGGTCCCTGGCAACGGTGTTCGCCACCCGTGTCGCCGTGCCGTTTGGCGCGATGTTGTAACCGGTCTCACCATCGATGCCCAGCACCTGTTTTTGCGGCTGCGGCCCCTGGAAGTAGGCGAAATTCGGCGTCCGCGTCTGCTCGATCCGGCCGCGCCCGCCGGCCACATCGATGCTGCGTTTGTAGTCGGTCAGCTTGAACGCCTGCGACGTGGCATCCATCGTCATGTCCTGACCGAGGTTGCCGTTGATGCCTTCGCCCTCGATGACGAGCGTTTTGACGGCGAGGATCCGATCGCGCCCGCCGAGCGCCGCGGCTGCGTCATTGACGATCTGCTGCTCCGGTGCGGCTTGCGTGCACGAGGCCGCGAGTACGGCGGCAGCGACGACGGAAAGTTTTCGAATCATGACGAACTCCTGCCAGCCCATTTCGCAAGCTCGGCCATGGTGATGACCCTGTTGTCGGCAGGGTAGTGCACAGGGACGATCCGCTGCACATCGAGCTTCAGACGCTGAATGTTGTCGTAGAGGCTGACGGTGTACGGACTGGCGGGCGTCGGTGGCGTCGCAGTCGCGGCCTGAGGATTGTAGCCATCAGCCTCGAGCAGCACCTTCTCCTTCGGGAAGTACGCCAGGAGCATTCCGTCGTGATGCCCGAAGTTCTGCATGTGGTACAGCTCGACCACGCGCGTTCCGTCGGTCAACACTTTCTTCTCGCCAACGGCCTCGACGACCGGCTTCTTGCCCGAAGTCTGCGCCCTGTCGGGGTTCAGCGTGTGGGGCATGCTCAGGGTCTTTTCGAGGTAAGGCTTGTTGAGCTGATACGTGAGGATGGTCGCGCCCTCGCCGACGACGGCGCGCAGGCCGCTCGAGTGATCGATGTGGCAATGAGTGTTGACGACGTAGGTGACAGGCTTGTTGGGAATCAACCGCTTCGCTTCGGCCAGCACGGCCTGCCCGCGCGCTTCGCTCTGACCGGCCTCGATGATCGTGATGTGATCCTTGAAGTCGACCGCGATCGCCGCGTAGCCGCCGGTAATCAGATATACGCCGTCACCGAGCCGCTCGGACGGAGGCGGCTCGTTCGACTGAGCGGCCGCGCCCGCGCCGCCGCGACCCTGGGCAGGTTGAATGTTGACGGCCGCGTTCACCTGCACATCGCTGACGTTCAGATCGAAAATCGGGTAGCCGCCTTGTTTCTGGACGATGTGGCGCGGAAATCGAACACCATTCTCCTCTTTGTAATCGCCGTACGTCGCTTCGAACAGCATGTCGCCGAGGAACGCGTTGTCGATCCACGTTTCCACACGTTCGACCAGGTTCTGATCGTTGATGTAGCCGTTCACCTTGGCTTTGTTGTCGCCCGTGAACGTGATGACGTTGTATTTCCTGCCGTTCATCGTCCTGGTGGCGAGCGTGGCGTCTCGCTTTGCGGCGGCCCGAAGGAAGCCGTGCGGCGTCATCCAGATCTCGAGCTGCTGGGCCCACGGTGTGTCGGCGCCGACGATGATCGTTTGGGTTTGCTGCTGTTCACCGACGATCGGCTGCTGGCCGCCGCCATGAGGCGGGTTTTCGCCCTGCACCCGCACGCGATCCACCCGGGAGGCCGGCGTCTCGAAATTGATCGCGCGCGTGTAGCTCTTGTTGATGAACTTCGGCCATGGAGACGACGGATTCGGGGCCTGGCCGAGTGCAAAGTCGAGACCCGTGGCGGAGTATTGAACCGTCTTCAACGTGTCGACGCCCATGACCTTCGAGGCATCGGCAATGACGGTCCGTGCATCCTGCGCCGCTACGCGCAATACCAGCACGGCGGCCACCGCGAACGCTGCGATCATCTTGTTCACCATGTTGCACCGCCTTTTCGACGTATTTCCGTACGGGCCGATTGTAGGACGAATGTGCCTGGCAGCTTATTCGCCGCCGCGGCCTGAGACGGGCGTCGTCAGCGTCGAGCCTTTCTTCGCGAAAATCATCGCGAGCAGCTGCGCTGGCTCGGTCTGGCTTGCGTTCCCGGATTCCTCGTGGATCGAGCCGGGTGGTTCGAAGAACATCTCGCCCACCTTGTAGTTTTTCGCGGGCCCCTGACCCGAGATCTTGGTCATGATCTCGCCCTTGAGCACGTAGGCCAGCACAAAACCCGCGTGACGATGTGCGACACCGACACGACCAGGCGCGTAATCCACATGGCTCACCGTCACTTCCCAGTCGTCCATCGTCAAATTCGGCAGGTCGAACTTGATGGTAGGCCGAGGTGCGGCGGCTGGTGTCTGCGTCAATGCTGCGGCGTCGCGGCTGGACGCAATCAGCTCGGCGAACAGTGCGAAAGAAGCAACGAGATCCCGACGCGTCAGTTCCATGCTGGCCTTCCTTTGATGTGGACGCAGAAGCGTCTCTCAACGCGACATCAGCGGCAGCGGCGAGCCCGCCAGCTTCGAACGATCGCCGTCCGGCGCGCATCAACGCCCCTCTGCTGGAGCCCTATCTTAATGTGTCCGCGTCATTCCTTCCTCAGCATCGACATCAGATCGACAGAGGCCGCCCGTCTTGCTGGAAGCGCACTCGCGACCAGCGCGATCGCACCGATCAGCAATGCGACTGGCGCGACCGTGCCAGCGTCCGGCGACCGAACTGTTATGGGAACATTGCGAAGCAGCGGCGAGGCGGCGATCGCTGTAATCAGGCCGATCGTCAGCCCAATCGCTGTCAAAGTAACGCCGTAACCCACAACCGAACTCACCACGTTCGCGCGCCTGGCGCCGAGCGCCATCCGAATCGCGAATTCCCGCATGCGCAAAGAGGCGGCGAACGCGATCACGGCAGAGGCGCCGGTCGCCGCCAGGACGAGCGAGAGCACGGCAAGGGCCGTCATCAACGCCAGAGCCGCCGTGAAGCTCGAGAGCGACTCGGCGACGATCGCGTCCATGGTCTTGACGCTGAAGATCGCCAGGTTCGGATCAACGTTTTTGACGACGCCGCGAACCGCCTCGGCGAGCGTATCGGGCTGCTGATGCGTACGGACGACGAGCGACGTGCCGAGCTCTGAGACCTGCGACCAATTCTGCGCGATCGCGTAGTAGATCTCTGGCTCGGCGGGCCGGTCGAGACTGGCTTGTCTCACGTCGGCGACGACGCCTACGATGGTCCCCCGGGTTGTGTCGATGCCGATGGGATCGTCGTTCCCGAAGTACCGGCGGGCCAGCGTCTCGTTGATGACGATCACGCGCGGCGCTTCGCGCGTATCGCCGTCGGTGAGCAGCCGACCGCGCTTGAGCCTCAAGCCAAGCGCTTCGAAATACCCCGGCGTCACATACCGCAGCTCGATTGGGAAGGCCGGTACCCCGGCGCGGTGCGTGAAATCGGTCGAGTTGGTCGTCCATCCCCAGTTCTGCAAGGGAAGAAGCTGCGTCAAACCCGCGGCCTGAACGCCCGGCAGTTCTCTGACGCGACGCGCGATCTCGTAAAAACGCCTAACGTCGGTGCTCGGCGTCATGCGTTGCCCCAGATGAACCGTCAGCACATAGCGCGTGTCGATGCCGGCATCCGTGTCGCGGAGGCGCACGAGCTCGCGAACGAGCAGCGCAGCACCCATGGCGAGCACGAAGGCGAGTGCGACCTCGCAGACGACGAGCGTGTCGCGTAGGCGTCGCTGACGCCGGCCGGCCGTATGATGACCGGCAGATTCCTGGATCAGCGTGCGGACATCGATGCGCGTGGCCATGACAGCCGGCGTGATGCCAGAGAGAACGGCCGTCGCCGTGCATGTTGCCAGAACGAACAGGAAGACACGCCAATCGACGCCGACCTCGTGAGCGCGGGGGACCTGCGCGGCGAAGGACAGCATGAATTGACGGGCCGCAGCCCAGGCAAACCAGAGGCCGAGCGCACCGCCCGCGAACGAAATCGTCAGGCTCTCGAATAGAAACAGGCGCGCCAGCCGCGACGAGTTCGCGCCGAGCGCCATCCGCACCGCGATGTCGCCGCTCCGCCGGGCGATCCGCGCCAGCGCCAGAGTCGAGATGTTGACGCAGGCCAGCACCAGTGCCAGACCCACCGCCAGGAAGAGGAGCACGATCGACCGCCGAATTGCGGGCGCCACAACGGCCTCCGCGAGCGGCACGAGGCGAACGCCGCGGTCCCGATACAAATCGGGTGATTCCGACGCCAACCGCCGGGCGATCATCCCCAGTTCGCCTTCGGCGGCGGCCGGTGACGTGGTGCCCTTCAAGCGGCCCGTCACGTAGCTGAGGCGAACGCGTGGATTGGCTGGCCGTATCGCGATGGTCCAGAGATCCGTGCGCGTCTCGGAACGCACGCCCTGCAGAATCGAGGCGGCGCCGTACGGAAACTGAAACGCCGCCGGCATCACGCCGATGATCGTCACAGGTTCATCATCGAGCGTGACTGATGCGCCAAGGACGGAAGGATCGCCGCTGAAGCGCTGCCGCCAGAATGCTTCACCAATCACCACGACCGCGGCGTCATCGTCATCTCGAAACGTGCGGCCGATGAGCGGCGGGACGCCGAGCATGGTGAAGAATCGGCGTTCGGCCCGCACCGTCATCACACGTTCGGCCCCGTCGGCCGTTCGAAGAAACCTGGCTGACACGTCGTAACCGACGAGATCCTCGAAGAGCCGGCTTTCGTCGCGAAAGACGTCGAGCGCCGACCAGGCGACCGCTTCGCCGCCGCGAGGGTTGAGCGTGCTCGATTGCGACACCTGCACGAGCCGGCCCGGATCGGCCAGCGGCAGCGGCCGCAAGACGACGCCGCTGAGCACGCTGAACATTGCCGTCGTCGACCCGATGCCAACCGCGTGCGTCAGAATTACCGTCGCGGCAAATGTCTTGTGGCTTTTCAGACCGCGCAGCGCGTAACGAAAGTCATCCATCGGACGTGAACTCGGAACTGAAACCCTTAAGAGGCGACGACGTGCGCAGCCTGTCGGACGGCAGCGTGCTCGTGGGGCATTCTAGCGCCGCGTCTCGGCGTTAGCGCCTTCACGGTTCTCTCACCCGACAGAGGGGGCTCACTGTCGGTCATGGGCCAAGCTGAGCAGGACCCCGGTGACGCGAGCAAAATTTAGTGTGTTATTTTTCTAACATTAGTGCTATATACATAACACGATGACCGACAGACGCGGCGCTCCCCGTAATCCCTCGCCGGCCGCGACGCTCACGCGGCGCGAGCGGCAGATCATGGACATCCTCTATCGGCGCCGCCGCGCCACTGCGGGAGAAGTGATGACCGATCTCACCGGCGAGCCAAGCTACTCGACCGTGCGGACGCAGTTGCGCGTGCTCGAGGACAAAGGACACGTGCGCCACGAGGAGCAGGGACTGCGTTACGTGTACATGCCCGCTCTGCCGCACCACGCCGCGCGCAAGTCGGCACTCAGGCATCTCGTGGAAACGTTCTTCGACGGATCGGCGGAAAAAACGGTGGCCGCGCTGCTCGGCGGAGAAGGGACGCGCGTCTCTGGTGAAGAACTCGAGCGCATCAAAGAATTGATCGAGAAAGCGCGGAAGGAAGGGTCGTCATGAGCATTGAACGGCTGCTCGTCGACAGCACGCTCAAGGTCTCGCTGATCGTTTTCGTCGCGCTCGCCGGGGCGGCGATGCTGCGGCGGCGATCGGCCGCGCTGCGTCACTGGATTCTGGCCGCGGCGCTCCTCTGCGCGGCGGCGACGCCGGCGTTGCGCTTCGTCGTACCCGCCTGGGAGGTGCGTCCCGCCGCCGTATCGGACGCGGTCCTGCAGGTGCTGCCGGAGCCGCCCGTCCACGCTGCGTCGTCGACCGGCGCGCCCCGTCGGAAACCGGAAACGAGCGTCCGGTTTCTGGCGTGGATCTGGTGGGTGGGCTTCTCCGTGAACCTCGGCATGCTGGCGATGGGCCTCTCGAGGCTGTGGTGGTTGGCGTCGCGCGCGCGTGGCAACGAGGATGCGAGGTGGACCGCCGCGGCCGATGAAATCGCGGGACGGTATGGCATTCGCCGTGCGGTCGCCTTGTTGCAGAGCGATCACCCGACGCTGCTGGTCACGTGGGGCTTAGTCGCGCCAAAAGTGATACTGCCGGCCGGCGCCCAGACGTGGAGCGACGAGCGAATGCGGATTGTCATCGGCCACGAACTTGCTCACATCCATCGGCGAGATTGGGCCGTCCTCATCCTCTCGAGTCTGTTGCGCGCGGCCCACTGGTTCAATCCTCTCGTCTGGATCGCGTGCGCGCGGCTGCGTCGCGAGAGCGAGCACGCGTGCGACGATGCCGTGCTGAGTCTGGGAATCAACCGGACGACGTACGCATCCGAACTGGTCGATCTGGCGCGGACGTTCAATGCGTATCGACGAACGAGCTTCGAAATGTCCCCCGCGCCGGCTATGGCGCGTCGTTCGAATCTGGAAAGGAGAGTTCGAGCCATGTTGAACGCGGAAGGCAATCGCAGGCCCGTCACACGCGCCGCGGCCATCGCGATCGCGAGCGGACTGCTGGCGGTGACGCTGCCACTGGCCGGTCTGGGGGCGCAGAGTGGGCCGGCGAGTTTCTCCGGAACGCTGCAGGACATGATCGGCCGGGTCATGCCGGATGTGGTGATGACATTGACCCACACGGAGTCTGGTGCAACCGTTCAGGGCCGCAGCGATGGCAACGGGCTGTTTGCCTTTTCGGGTCTGCCTGCCGGCGACTACGAGCTGGAGGTGCCTACACCTGGCTTTCAGCCGAAGTATCGCATCGCGCTGAGGGCCGGGCAGCAGCTGCAGCAGCCGGTTACCCTTCAGCTGGGCACACTGCAAGAGACTATTAACGTCGTGAAGTCGGCCGCGGCGCCGGCGCCGAGACCGGTTCGTGAGGACATCGCGACCGCTCCGCGTCAGCCCGGACCATGCGATCTGTCGACGATCGGCGGTTGCATCGAGCCGCCGATGAAGATTTACGACGCGAGGCCGCGCTATCCCGACGGGCGCAGCGAGAACGTGACAATCGAACTTCGCGCGCGGATCGGTACCGATGGCCGCGTGAAATCGGCCGACCCCTTGATGACGGCTACAGGAGACCGCGATTTCGCGGACGCAGCCGCGGAAGCGGTCAAGCAGTGGCGGTTCACGACCACCTACCTCGATGGCGTGCCGGTTGAAGTCGAGATGAAAGTGACCATCTACTTCCGCGCCGAATGATGTACGACGCCCGGGACGCGATGAGGGGATTCGTCAAGGGTCCCCTCGTCGCTGGGGCACTGGGGTCGTACGTGCCGGCTCGGCGTGCTGCGTCCTTCGATTGGATTGTGGCATTACGTTCCGCGAGCTGTTCAGGCAAGCGAGTGATACTCTTACCGCGTGCGATCCGCATTCGCCGTCATGACCGCCGCGGCTGTCTTCTGGCTCGCTCCCGCGATGCCGGCGCAGGCGCCGTACGACGTGAAGGCGAACTACGCGAAGCGGGAACTGTACATTCCGATGCGCGACGGCGTGAAGCTGTTCACGATCGTCTACTCGCCGAAAGACGCGTCGCGCCGCTATCCGCTGCTCATGACTCGCACGGCCTACGGCATCGCGCCGTACGGAGCCGAGAATTACCGCACCGTGCTTGGACCGAACAACGAGTTCGCTCGAGAAGGCTACATCTTCGTCTACCAGGACACGCGCGGCAAGTTCAAGTCTGAGGGCGAGTTCGTCCACCACGTGCCGATCGTCAAGGGTTCGTCGAAGCCGAACGAGAGCACCGACACCTGGGACACGATCGATTGGCTCGTCAAGAACATTCCGAACAACAACGGGCGCGTCGGCCAGTACGGGATCTCGTGGGCCGGGTGGGAAGTGTCACAGGGCATGATCGATGCGCACCCTGCGCTCAAGGCATCCTCGCCGCAGGCTCCGCCGCAGGATCAGTTCCAGGGCGACGACTACCACTCCAACGGCGCCTACCAGTTGATGTACGGGTTCAACTGGATGTCCACGAACGCACGCGCGCGCGTCGCGCCGTCCGAGCGGCGGGTCGAGCGGTTCGACTACGGCACACCCGACGGATATCGATTCTTCCTCGAGCTCGGCGCCGCCGCGAACGCCGAGAAGTACTTCGCGGACGATGTGCCGACGTATCACGATCACATGACGCATCCGACCTACGACGAGTACTGGCAGGCGCGCAACGTGCCGAAGGACCTCGTCGGGATCGCCCATCCGGTCCTGATCGTCGCCGCATGGTTCGATGCCCAGGATTTCTACGGTCCGTTCCGAATGTACCGGGCGCTCAAGGACAAGAACCCGCGCAGCAAGACCACGCTGGTGGTAGGACCGTGGCAGCACGGCGGCTGGGCCAGCGGCGACGGTGCGACATTGGGCCACATCGACTTCGCGTCGAAAACCGCCGAGCGGTACCGCACCGAGATTGAGTTGCCGTTTTTCAACTTCTACCTCAAGGACAAAGGTCCGGCTAAAGCCCGACACTACCGCGACGATCTCGATCGCTTGAATCTGCCTGAAGCGATCGTGTTCGAGACCGGCGCGAACCGGTGGCACGACTACGACCAGTGGCCGCCTAAGGCCGCGCGTCCGCGGAACCTGTACCTGCAGGCCGACGGACGGCTGGCGTTCGCCCCGCCGACCGCCACGAGCGAGGCTGCTGATGCGTACCTGAGCGACCCCGGTAAGCCCGTGCCGTACACCGCGGAGGTGACGACGACCGAGGGGCATGTCTTCATGGTCGAGGATCAGCGCTTCGTCGCCGGACGGCCTGATGTGCTCGTGTACGAAACGCCGCCGCTTGCCGAGAATCTGACCGTGGCCGGGCCGATCGACGTGACGCTCAACGTTGCGACGACGGGGACGGATGCCGACTGGGTGGTGAAGTTGATCGACGTCTACCCGGGCAACGCACCCGACCCGTCGCCGAACCCGTCACGCGTGAAAATGGGGCACTTTCAGATGCTGCTGGCGGGCGACATTCTGCGAGGGAAGTTCCGGAACAGCCTCAGCGCACCGGAGCCGATGGTTCCGAATCAGCCCACGAAGCTGACGTTTACGCTCGGCGACAAGTACCACACATTTCTGAAGGGCCATCGGGCGATGGTCCAGGTTCAGAGCTCGTGGTTTCCGATGTTCGATCGCAATCCGCAGACCTTCGTGGACATCTACCACGCAAAGCCGTCCGACTATCAGAAGGCGACGCACACCATCTTTCGATCGGCATCGCTACCATCGTTCGTCACGCTGCCGATCCTGGAGTCAACGAGCCGGTAGCGCAGTTGTCTTCGCTGCCTGCTGGCGGGCCACGTTGACGTAGTACAAGTCCGTCGCGACCTCGAATTCCTCCTGACCGAGC
Organism: Acidobacteriota bacterium; assembly: GCA_046728115.1. Taxonomy (GTDB): domain Bacteria; phylum Acidobacteriota; class Vicinamibacteria; order Vicinamibacterales; family CAVVIG01; genus CAVSWN01. The sequence goes on from JBKPDW010000508.1 coordinate 11,448, forward strand.
GGCGTTTTCATCGTCGTCCACGCCGCCGTCGTCGGCTCGATGATCTGCCAGTTCTTTCGGGTGCCGACTCTGATCGGCATCGCGAACGCCGGCTCGTCGGCTTTCCACCGATACGAGACCGAGCCTTCGGCGTCGTTGAAGCTGAGTTCCAGCGTGGGGATGTTCTCGTGCCTGAGGTACTGATCGAAAATCGGCGTCAGATCGCGGCCAAGCTGCGCGTTGACGAACGACACGATGTCCTCGGTCATGATGTTCTGGTACTTGAAATGCTGAAAGACGTCGTGCAGCAGCTTCCACCAGCGGGCATCGTTGTTGACGACGCTGCGCAGCGTGTTGAGAAAAAGCGCGCCCTTGAAATACATGTCCTGCGGCGGCGTCCGATGGATGCCGCGTTTGGTGATGATCGGTTCGCGATTACGAACCTTCGACTTGTAGCCGTTCAGGTACTTCAGCGCGTCGTCATGGCCGAACACGTGCTCGACGTAGAGGCCTTCGAGGTACGTCGTCCAGCCCTCGTGAATCCACATATCGGATACGTCGGCGGCTGAGACGGCATTGCCGAACCACTCGTGGCCGCTCTCGTGGATGATGATGAAGTCGAACTTCAGGCTGACGCCGACGCCGGTCCAGTCGCGCTCCAGGTAGCCGTTGGCGAAGTGATTGCCGTACGTCACCGCGCTTTGATGCTCCATGCCTGAGTAGGGCGCTTCGATCAGCTTGTAGCCGTCCTTCTTGAACGGATACTCGCCGAAATACTTCTGGTAGGCCTCGAGCATCGGTTTGGCCTGGGCAAACTGCACGCGCGCGTGATCGAGACTGCCGGGCAAGACGTAGAAGTCGAGCGGCAGATCGCCCAACTTGTCGGCGAAGTGGGTGTAGTTGCCGATGTTGAGCGAGACGTCGTACGAGTTGATCGGATACTGCACGAGCCAATCCCACCGCGTGTAGCCGTCGCCGAGGTTGGTCCTGCCGATGAATTTCCCGTTCGAAACATCCACGAGATCGTTCGGTATGGCCACGCTGATTTCCATGCGCTCGACCTCGTCGCGCCACTGATCCTTGTTCGGCCACCAGACGGCGGCGCCTTCACCTTCGCAGGCGGTGTTGATCCACGGTTTGCCGGTCGGATCCTTTCGGAACGCCATGCCCCCAAATCGTCCCTGCTCCTTCGGCGATCCCGAATAGTAGAAATCGATCGAGTACTCGCGGCCGGTCTTCAGCGTTTCCGGAAAATCGACGAACACCGCGTTGAATTCCCGCTCGTACTCGAGCGGCGTCGCGTTGAACAGAATCTTGTCGACGTTGAGGTTCGCGTAGAGATCGAGCTGTATCCTGGTGGCGTCCGCGAGCATCTTGAAACTGATCGTATTCTTGCCCTCGATGGTTTTCTTCTCGGGATCGACTCGAACGTCCAGGTGGTAGTAGAGGAGATCGTTATTCGCCCGATACGGTCCGTACTCTCCACGCAGCACTTCGTCACGCGCGGCGGGACGCGCGACTCGTTTCTTCTCGACGTACCTGGCACGCAGGACGTCGAGCAGCCGCGCGTCCACCAGCCCCGCCGCGTTGCCCTGATAGTTGAGATTGTGATCGGCGCGGAACTTGTCCACCGCCGCGATCGTTTCGTCGTCGTACAACGGCGTCAGCGTGGGAGGCTCCGGAAACGTTGCGAGCTCAGGACGCCAGTAGCCGACGGTATGAAGCATGCGCTTCAGCTCGACGACGTCCGGGCCCTCGATACGCGAGAAACTGCGGTACCCGAGCCGCCGTCCCGTCGTGTAGTAGATCCTCTTGAGCTCGGCGACCGGCTCCGGGTTCTCCCCGACCTCGATCGCCAGCGAGACGTAGTCGCCGGCGCGGCCGGGATCGTTCGGGTCGGCGATCTTGATCGCGGCCGACTGCAGGTTGCCCCAGCGGCGATCGCCGCCCCGCGCGTGGCCGGCTTCGATCGCGAGGATCATCCGCTCGGCGAGCGGCATGCCCGTACCTTCAGTGGCCTCGAACTGCGACGCGACCGCATCGACGACTTCCGGCCCGACCATGGTGTTGGCCTGCACCGTGTAATTGCGTCCCTGCCGGCTCCCGGCCCAGTTGCTGTTCTGCTTTCCCGTGTGTGCAGCCGAGCGGCCCTTCATATCGATCACACCGACCTGACGCGACTCGCGCCGGTCGTCGTCTTTGAGCAGCTCCGTCAGCACGGCCTGCGGTTCGACCCCTTTCGCCAGGAGATCGAGTCCGCGCGGACCGTAGGCGACGACGGTTGACGCCTGCGTGCAGACGGCACCCACGCCGGCACGGACGTGCGGCACAGCGCGGCCGACAAACGGCACGCGCGTCGTCACGGCTGCGCCTGACTGTCCTGTGGCCGGGTCGATGGCGCAGATCGAGAAGGTCGAATACTGCGGCAGCCCCTCGTCGTTGATGATCACGCCATCCGCCGCACGCTGCTGGCCGGACATGAAGACCGGCGACATGAGGCCGATGGCGATGACGAGGACGGCGGTGAAACGGCAGGCGAGCATGCTTCCTCCTGCCGCCGATCCTATTCGACCTCCGTTCCTGCGGCGACCTCCGTCCCACCCACAAGGGACGGAGGTTGCGCCGGGCACGGAGGTCAGGCCGGTTACACGTCGCGCAGGGCCTCGGTGGGATCAACCGAGGTCGCACGACGTGCGGGCACATAGCAGGCAGCTGCCGCCACCGCGACGAGCGTAATCGTCACCCCCGCGTAGATAGACGCATCGTGGGCGCCTACGCCGAACAGCAGCGTTTGCAGATAACGCGTGAGGAAAGCGGATCCGAGCAACCCGAGCGCGATACCGATGCCTGCTGTACGCATCCCCTGAGTCAAGACCAACGAGAGAATCGCCCGGCGATCCGCGCCAAGCGCCTGCCGGATTCCGAACTCGCGCGTGCGTTGAGCCACGCCAAACGCCAGCACTCCGTAGATGCCGATCGCGGACAGCACGAGGGCGACGGCGCCGAAGAGCGCGAGCAGCAGCATCGGCGAGCGCCGTGTGTCGAGCGAGCGCGAGAGCCATTCATCCATCGTGCGAACGTCAGCAAGCGGCTGTTCGGGATCGATCGAGGCGACCGCCGATCGCAGCTGGCCGACCAGCGTGTGCGGATCCACTGCCGTTTTCACCACGAGCGCCATGAAAGGCCGCACCTGTTGAGCAAGCGGGTAGTAGATGCGTTCTTTCGTTACCGGTTCCCCGAGGTCGATGCTGTTGATCGTGCCCGCCACGCCGACGATGGTGAACGCAGGGCTCGTCGGACCGCCGCGCCGAATCTGCTGGCCGATGGGATTCTTGTTCGCGAAGTACCGGTTGACGAGCAGCTGGTCGATCACGACGACCGGCGGGGCATCGGCCGAATCGGCGTCGGTAAACGCCCGTCCTGCGACGATCGGAATCTGCATCGCGCGAAAGTAATCGCCGCCAATTACTTCCTGACGTCCGTGCGGCTGCGCCTCTCCCTGTGGTGGCGTGTAGCCAACGATCGAATACGACCCGGAGGCGACGTTGCCGTTGAAAGGCACGTTGGTCGTCAGACCCACCGCCGTGACACCGGGCATCGCACGAACGCGATCCAGGAGCCGCGTGTAAAAGGCTCGACGGGACGCAGCATCGGGATAGCGGGTTGCCGGAAGCGAAAGCTGCGCCGTGAGGACCCGCTCCGACGAGAATCCGGGGTTGACATCCTGCAGACGCGCGAAGCTCTTGATCAGCAGTCCGGCGCCCACAAGCAGTACGAGCGCAAGCGCGGTCTCGGCCACCACGAGCGCCGCCCGTGTGAATCCGGTCCGTTTGCTGGCCGAACCGCGCGCGGTATCTTCTTTCAGCAGCGTGCTCATGTTCCCGCGTCTGACGACCAGAGCGGGTACGAGACCGAACACGAGGCCGGTCAGCAGCGCGAGCGCAATCGTGAATGCCAGGACGGCAGGGTGCAGCGACGCGCCCGTCATGCCTGGAATGTCACGAGGACTGAGCGCAACCAACCCTCGCACGCCGGCGAGACCGAGCGCGAGGCCGCCGGCTGCGCCAAGGGTCGAGAGCACGATGCCTTCCGCCAGCAGCTGACGGACCAGCCGCCATTGTCCCGCTCCGAGCGTCGTGCGAATCGCGAGCTCGCGATACCGGCCGGTCGCACGCATGAGCAGCAGGCTTGCGACGTTGGCGCAGGCGATCAGCAGCACGACGATGACGCCGGCCTGCAGCACGTACAGCGGTGCGCGGACGTCGCCAACCAGCTGCTCACGGATCGGCACCGCGTAGCCGCCGAACCCGCTCGATGTGGCAAACGCTCGCCGCGTCGGCAACCGATCGAGGTTGCGATTGACGATCGTCTTCATCTGCGCGTCGACCTGACCGATGCTCGTGCCCGGACGCAGCCGCGCGATCATCATGCTGAACTCGTTCCCCCGCGCGTTGTCCGACATTTGATCCGGCGTGAACGAGAACGCGACGAGCAGCGCGATGTTGGTCATTGGCAGCTCGAAATCGGCCGGCAGCACCCCGGTGACGCGGTACGGTTCGCCATTCAGTCGAATGTCGCGGCCGACGATGGATTGATCGGCGCCGAAATGAGAGGTCCAGAACCCGTAGGTCAGAACCGCGAACTTGTCAGCTCCGGGTTGGGCTTCGTCGTCCTGGAACGCGCGGCCGATGAACGGCTGACGTCCCAGCGTCGAGAAGAACGATGGCGTCACCGCCAGCGCACGCAGCTGCTCCGGCTGCGCATTGGTAGTCAGGTTGACGCTCCGTCCGGTCATGAGCGTCGTGTCCTCGATGGCCGGCGCCTGCGTCTTGCGATCGATGTAGTCGGGGATCGACACCGATGCCTGCGGCAAGCCCATCAAGGGATACGTGTTCCAGATATACACGAGCCGATCGGCATTCGCGTACGGGAGCGGCCGGAGCAGAATCTGGTAGAGGAGGCTGAAGATCGCCGTATTCGCGCCGATCCCGAGCGTGAGCGTCAGAGCTGCGACGGCCGTGAACATCGGCTGCTTCCGGAGCGAGCGAATGGCGTAGCGGATGTCTCCCACGATTGGAGTTTGACGGTTGAAGCGATCAGAAGGTTGCGAAATACCGGGCCCGGTCCGCCGGGTCGTACACCCGGACGGTTCGACCGATGCGCGCCATCGGCGGCCAGTCGAGCCGCCCAATCAGGCTCGCGCGTTCGAATCGGGCGCGAAACGCGGGTTCTTCCGTCGCGTCGAACATCAGCACCGGCGTGAGGCCCTGCGACCGAAGAAAGCCGAGCGCCTTGTCGAGTGCGCCGGGCTGAAGCGTGTCCCACGAGAGGGTAGGCCGGCCTGAATAGTAGTGCACGGCGCCGCTGTGCAGCACCGTCAGTACGGCCGCGCGGTCAGCCAGCTTTTGCGCCGAGAACGTTCCCGCTTCGACGAAATGGTGCTCCATCTGCGCAAGGTTGAACGCGGAACGCTTGCGCGCTGTGTTGACCCAGACGACGGCAATCACTGAGACGACGAGGACCAGGAGCCGTGTCTGGCGCAGCTGAATGGCGGAGAACGAATTCGCAAGCGGATTGATGATGCGCACGATGGTGATCACGCTGAGCGTGATCATCAGCGGAATGCCAGGCAGGACGAACCTGAGATACCACCAGTCGTCGAACACGCGATAGGGAAGATAGGCAGCGAACGTCGCCACAGCCAGTGCGAGACACAGCCATGCGGCCGCGCGACGGATCAGAAAAGGCGCGACGGCGCCGAGCAGGATGACTGGGGTATGCGTGTCCATCAGCCAGCCCGAGTACCGGCGGAAGTTCTCGAGCACGTTGCTGGCTTGAAAGAGGTCGTGCGGCGCGCCGTAGCCCGTTGCCCACGGCGATCCGTACATTCGCGCTTGAAGCATCCCCAGAAGAGCCAGGCCTGGTGCGAGGCCGAGAATGAACCAGAGGGAATCCAGGTGGTGTTCGCCCTCAGGCGGATCCGGTGAGGTCCGGCGGGGGCCGGACACCTGTGAGGTCCGGCTAAAGCCGGATAGCCGTGAGGTCCGGCCGGACGCTGCCGTTGTTACGGTTGCCAGGTACGAGCCGATGATCAAAGCCAGCGGCAGGAGATTCGGCCGCGTCAGCACGGCCACCGCCGCGGCCAGGCCGGCCGCAAGTGGGTGTCTGCTATCGTCGCCTGGCCCTATCGCGAGCACGAGCGCAAGCAGCCACCACGCTGTGACGGGCACGTCGGTCATCGGCTGGACCACCTGATAGAGAAAAATCGGACTGCACGCCGCCAGCACCGACGCAGCTGCTCCCGTTCGCGCGCTGTCGAGACGTTGACCTAGCAGGTAGGTGCACCAGACGACCAACGCTCCACACAACGGAACGACCAGCATCTCACCGAATGGCACGACGTGCGCCGCGGTCATCACGAGCGGCAACCCCGGCGGACAGATCGGCACGATCAGATTGGCGGCTACCGGGGACGGCATGTGGCCCGCCGGTGTGAACGTCCATGCTGCGTTGGGCCAGGGCGCGGCAGTGATCAGCGGCTGCTCCATGTGTGTCGTGAAGTGGCCGAACAATCGCGCCTGATTCAAGTAGCACGACGAGTCGGAGCCGCCCGCCGCGAACGTTCCCCAGTGAACGCCCACCACGAATGCCGCAAGTGCCGACACGAGTGCGATGAGAAGAGGTAGGCGGAGCGGCATGGGCAGAAAGGGTGGAAGGGGCCGGTCAGGTTGCTTGGGCAGATGAGACGGCTCAGTCTGCTCGACCCGGGTTGTCAAATTACCGGTCCCAACAGCCTGGTGCCTTGACGTATGACCGGTCGAGAGCACTCACGGACGGACAGCCCAGAAGAGTGAGCGTCCGGATCAAATCGGTGCGCATGATGTCAATGGCGCGGGTGACACCGTCGCCGCCGCCAGCCCCCAGGCCGTACACATACGCGCGACCGATGAGCACGGCTTTCGCCCCGAGGCAGAGCGCTTTGACGATGTCGCTGCCGCGGCGAATGCCGCCGTCCATCAGCACGTCGATACGTCCGTCCACGGCGGCCACCACTTCGGGCAAAGCGCGAAGAGTTGTCGAGACGCCATCGAGTTGCCGCCCGCCATGATTCGAGACGACCACGCCGGCCGCGCCCTCGTCCATCGATCGGCGGGCATCGTCGGCGGTCAGCACGCCTTTCACGACAATCGGTCCCTGCCACGCTTTCCGGATCCAGTCGAAGTCGCGCCACGAGACCATCGCGCTTGCCAGCGCGGCCGTGACGTCGGCGTAGGGCATCGGTCCCTGATCGGGCAGCACGACGTTCGGGAATTTCATCATGCCGCCATCACCGAGCAGCCCGGCCAACCAATGCGGTCGCGCCACGATCTGCGGCAGGAACGGCAACATTTTCAGAGGCATACGACTGGCGAGCTCCTTCGTGCCGTTGCGGATGTCGCGCTCGCGATTGCCGGAGGTGGCAGTGTCGATGGTCACGACCAGCACGCTGAACCCGGCGGCCCGCGCGCGGTCGAGGCCTGCCATGGCGACCGCTTGCCCACCAACGATGTACAGCTGATACCAAGCGGGTCCCTTCGTGGCCGCCCTTACGTCCTCGAGCCGGCAGCCCGACAACGTGGACAGGATGTAGGCAGTGCCGGCGTCCCCGGCCGCTCGAGCCGCTACTTCCTCGCCGCGCGGATAGAACAATCGGCTGCTCCCGACCGGCGCGAGCAAGAACGGCAACTCCAGCGAGGTGCCGACGACGTCGGTGCGCAGATCGCAGTGCGGCGTCGACACCGCGTTTCGCGGGCGGAACACGACATCGTCGAACACGCGGCAGTTCTCGCGGAGGGTAAATTCCGAGTCGGCCCCGCCATCGATGTAGTCGAACACGACTCTCGGCAGCCGGCGTTTCGCCAGCAGGCGCAGGTCGGCAATGTTGACGGCGCGGAAGGCTCGCATCGCAGAAAACTTGAAGTCTCAAGTCTGAAGTCTGAAGTGCTTCGAGACTTGACCCTTGAAACTCGAGACTTGATTATGCCCGATGGCGCGTCGCGAATAAGATGCATTCGTCTGACGTGAATCTTTGACGCTTCAGACTCGAGACTTGAAACTTCAGACTTGTGACCTGAGACCTGAACCTTGTTGACCGCGCGCCGTCGATTCGTCGAGTCCGTCATCGAGCACTCCCTCCTGCTTCCGGCCGGCGCGGTCATTGCGCTGGTATGGGCGAACGTTTCACTCGCGACCTATACGCGTGTGGCTCACGCGTTGCAGTTCGCGGTCAACGACATCGGGATGGTGCTTTTCTTCGCGCTCGCCACCAAGGAGGTCGTCGAGGCCACGGGGCCGGGCGGCGCGCTCCACACGTGGCGCCGAGCCGCCCTTCCTGGAGTTGCAGCCATCGGCGGGATGGTCGCGCCCGCGGCAATCTACGCGCTCTACGTGAAGGCAATGGGCGCGCCCGATCTCTCACGCGGCTGGGCGATTCCGTGCGCCACCGACATCGCCTTCAGCTTGCTCGTGGCCAAAGGCATCTTTCGCCGGCATCCCGCGATCCCGTTCCTGCTGCTGCTCGCCATCGCAGACGATGCGCTTGGGCTCGTGATCCTTGCGCTTTTCTATCCGGTCCGCGAGGTGCAGCTCCGAATCGGCGTGACGCTGATGATCATCGCAATGGTTACCGCCTACCTCCTGCGACGCAACAGAGTGCACGTCTATTGGCCCTACGTGCTTGCCGGAGGCGTGCCGTCCTGGGCCGCGTTGTTTCTTGGCGGATTGCATCCGGCCCTGGCGCTGGTCCCCATCATTCCGTTCCTGCCGCACGCCGCACGCGATCGGGGCCTCTTTGTCGAAGCGCCGCCGTCAGCGCGCGATGCTCTCAGCCGCTTCGAGCTTCACTGGAAGCGTCCGGTCCAGATCATTCTGTTTTTCTTTGGACTGGCGAATGCGGGCGTGCCTCTGCAACGCTACGGTATTGCCACGTGGGCCGTCCTGGCGGCGATTCTGGCAGGGAAGCCGATAGGCATCGGCGCGGCGGTCGGCGTGGCGGTGTTCGCGGGGCTGAAACTGCCGCAGCGTCTGGGCTGGCGCGACGTGATCGTCATCGGATGCACCGCTGGAATCGGCTTTACTGTCGCGCTGTTCTTCGCGACAGCGGCATTTCCGGCTGGAGATGCCCTCGACGAAGCGAAGCTTGGCGCTCTTCTGAGCGTTTCGAGTGCACTCGTTGCGTATGGCGCGGCTGCGATTCTCAGAGCTGGTCGCTTCAGGGCTTGGCGGGAGGAAGATCTTTAATGATTAACACGCGTTCGCCGGGTTTGATGAGGCCAAGATCGCGCCGCGCGATTTCTTCGATGGCGGCTGGGTCGCTCGTCAGGCGCCGGATTTCATCGCGCAGCCGGGCGTTGTCGGCTCGCTGCCGAGCGATCGCCGCCGACATCACGTCGTAATCGTGGCGGGCACGCAGCATCGCCAACAATCCGCGGTCGCCCACGAGTCCGTCAACGATGATGACAGACGCGACGAAGAGCACGATCCAATGAACGAATCGGCGGTTCCGTTCTGGCGGCTTCGATTCCCTCGCGCGGCGTTTGGGCGTGCGTTGCGAGTCATGTTTCGGCACGCGGCCCCACATTACAACAAGTTTTCAGAAAGTACAAGCGTCAAATGACCGATCTCATCCTTGTGTTGACGACGATGCCGGACAACGAGCGCGCGGATGCGCTCGCCAGGACGCTCGTGGACGAACGACTCGCGGCCTGCGTCAACGTGCATGGACCGATGCGATCGACCTATCGATGGAAGGGAAATGTCGAGGTCGATGCCGAGCGGCAACTGGTGATCAAAACGACGCGCGAACGATTGTCCGCCCTTGAAGCACGAGTGAAAGCGCTGCACCCGTACGAGCTACCCGAGTGGATCGTGCTTGCGACGAGCGAGAGCAGCGAGGCGTACCGGCAGTGGGTTGCTGTGGAGACTTCGCTGTAGTGTCCCTGCACGTCGGTGCGCCGTCGCCGCCGGCGAACACGACGCCCCGAGCGGCTGGCGCGTCTGGCCGGTGATCGGATCTTTGAACCCGACGAGACGGTTCAGGCGCATCGCGCGCCAAAAGCTCGCCGTACAGCCTTGAGGGCAGTTCAGAATTCAGATTTTAGAGTTCAGGTTGATTTCAGATTCTGAATTCTGAACTGTCCGTGTCAATGTTGGCTTCTTGCAGCGAATGGGCCGACCTCGGGTTTTCCCTGAGTGTTTGCCAGGGGCCCAAGCTCGGCGGCCACGCCTCGAGCAATCGCCGCCGTCTCGCTGCCCGCTTGGAAGCAGGTGAAGTCCGGACGATCGCGCCATGCGAGCGGGCCGCAGAGCTTCACCTTCGCCTTCAGGGCCGCATCGTGAACGATGTTGATGGCGCGCTCGTAGTCGGGAGTGCCCTGACGATAGCCCGAGAAATTGCCGAGGTCGCCGCTGGCCGCGAAGACCGCACTCACGCCGGGTACTTTGGCGATCTCATCGGCGTTCTTCAAACCTTCGAGCGTTTCGATCATCAACACGAGCACGATGTTGTCGTTGATCGTATTGCGATAGCCACCGGGCACGCCGCCCCACACGGCGGCGTCAAACGCCTGCCCGCCTCCGTTGCTGCGGCGTCCGAGCGGTGGAAAGTACGTCCAGTTGCGTGCTTCGATCGCTTCTTCGACCGTGTCGACGGTCGGCACGACCACGACCAGCGCGCCGGCATCGAGTGCGTGCTGGATTTCGCGTTCGTCCGTGTACGCCACACGCACGCCGGGCACCGCCTTGGCTGCCGGACAGGTGCGCCACATGCGCGCCACCGCCTGCCAGTCGTGCTGATCGTGCTGCATCTCGGTCCAGATGAAGTCGTAACCGGCGTTGGCCATCGCACAGTACGTGGCGGGATCGGTGGCGCTGAACAGGGTGCCGCCCGTCACCTTGCCGCCCTGCATCAGTTTCACCTTGACGGGGTTCCAGATCTTCGAGCCAGCGGGCGGGTTGAATGCCGGACCGTACTTCCACGACGTGGGATCGAACGGCCCCTGATTGACGGCGCCTGCAGGCGCCTGCATTCGCGCGTTGCTGTCCTTGCCGGCCGGCGCAGCCAGCGGGAACTGGGTCGCGCCAGGCTGGGCGTTGTTCGCGTAGGGGTCCGCGCTCGGCGGCGGTTGCTGCGCGGGAGGCGTCTGCGTCTGCGCCGCAAACGACGCGATGCCGACTGCCGCGCACAGCATAGCTGCCACAAACATGTGCTTCACGACATCCTCCTATTCCTTGAACGCCATTACGAAAACGTGCCCCGGAAACTATAACGCTCGCCGCCCGCGTGGTCGTCGAAGAAGCTCCACGACCATGGGGAGGACCGAGACGAACACGATCCCAATGGTGACCAGCGAAAAATTGCGCTTCACGACCGGCACGTTTCCGAACAGCAAGCCCGCGCCGACGCACAAACCGACCCATGTGCCAGCCCCGATGATGTTGTACATCCCGAACGCGTGCGGCCGCATCTGAGCGGCCCCGGCCACGAACGGCACGAACGTCCGCACGATCGGCACAAACCGCCCCAGGATCACGGCCTTGCCGCCGTACCGTTCGAAGAAAGCGTGCGCGCGCGCCAGATGCTCGCGGTTCAGCAGTCGATGCGAGATGCCCGTGTGATCCGTGGCGCTGAACACACGGGGTCCGACGATGCGGCCGACGGCGTAGTTCACGGCGTTGCCGGTGAACGCCGCGGTAGCCAACAGCGCCAGGGCCAGCGGTGTGCTCAACACGCCCGTGGCGCAGAGCGCACCGGTCGCAAACAGCAGCGAGTCGCCCGGAAGAAACGGCGTGACCACAAACCCGGTTTCGGCGAAGACGATCCCGAACAGAATCGCGTACACCCACGTGCCGTACGTGGCCACCAGATCGAGAAGCGTTCTGTCGGCGTGTAACAGCAGCTCAAACACTGTCAGTCCTTGGTGCGTGAAACTTCGTGCTCGGGGACGGACCACGAACAGAGAATCAGAGTCCAGGAACGGATTGTCATACGGCATCGAGCGCCCGGTCGAGGTCTTCCTCGAGATCAGCGATGTCTTCCAGCCCAGCGGAAATTCGCACGAGGCCGTCGGTGATGCCGATGGCCCTGCGTCGGTCGGCCGGCACCGACGCGTGCGTCATGGTCGCGGGATGCGAGATGAGGGTCTCGACGCCACCGAGACTCTCGGCCAGCGCGTGCAGCCGGACGCTGTTCAAGAGGCGTCGCGCGGCGTCGAGCGACCCGAGATCGAAGGCGAGCATGCCACCGAAGCCGCGCATCTGGCGCTTTGCGAGGTCGTATTGCGGATGCGTTGGAAGCCCGGGGTAGAAGACGTGCTTGACTTTCTTGTGTCTCGAGAGGAACTGCGCCAGCGCCAGTCCCGTCGCACTGTGCTGCTGCATACGCAGCGGCAATGTTTTGGTGCCCCGCAGCACGAGCCACGAATCGAACGGCCCGAGGATGGCGCCTTCGGCGTTCTGCACGAACGTCAGCCATCCGATGTCATCGTCGCGTTGCGCCACGACGATGCCGCCGACGCTGTCGCTGTGGCCGTTCAGATATTTGGTCGTACTGTGAACGACCAGGTCGGCACCGAACTCCATGGGCCGCTGGATAGCGGGACTCGCAAACGTGTTGTCGACGACGAGACGCGCGCCGTGCTGGTGCGCGAGCGCGGCCGCAGCCGCCAGGTCGGTGAGCCGCATGACCGGATTGGTGGGGGTTTCGACGAACAGCATCCGCGTCGACGCGGCAAACGCGCGTTCTACGTCGTCCAGCCTGGCCGTATCAACGTACGTGAACGAGAGTTGATACCGCCGCAGCACCT
>JBKPDW010000509.1:0-11485 GCA_046728115.1 Acidobacteriota bacterium
CTGCAGTACTACGAGGAGCGCCACCGCGAACAACAGGTCCAGCTCCTCAAAAAACGAGCGGCCAAGCTGGGGCTGCAAATCGTCGAACCCGACGCGGCTTGACCTCGTTCATTCGAGACGGTTTCTGGAGAGGCGGAAAAACCATCGTTAGCCGCACTTTGCTGGACATGGCTGCTCGTCGCCGGAGCGTGCGTCGCCCCTTGAGAAATCGCACGGTTTTTCGGTTTCGCTTCATGCCGCTGTTTGCCGCGCTTGGCCGGCTTTTGTTGCACGCAAAGGGCAAGAAAAGGGCAACGTTCCGAAGAGGTTGTCATGTTGATAGGCATTCTGGGAGCACAGATTACTTGACGGATGCTCTCGATGTAGGCACAATGACCACATGGAGCGCACAGTCGTCGGAGCCCGCGAACTCAAGACTCGACTCGGCACTTATCTTCGGCGCGTCCGTGAAGGGCGCACGCTGCTGGTGACCGACCGGGGAGAGCCGGTGGCGGAATTGCGGCCCCTCCAGGCCGACACTAGCCTGCCCGCGATCCTAACAAAACTATCGAGCAAGCGAGCGGTCACCCTCCCCCACCGCAAGGTCATGGCCGCCTTCCGACCGATCCAGAGTCGTGGACGCCCGCTGTCCGACGCCGTTCGCGAGGACCGCGAGGATCGCTTCTGACGCGTTACTTTGACGCTAGCGCCTTGGTCAAGCGGTACGTCCGCGAGCAAGCGACCGTGTCTATTAGGCGATTGTTGAAGGTGGATCGCGGCGCCTCAAGTCGCCTCTCGGAAGTCGAAGTCGCCTCCGCGCTGATCCGCCGGGCCCGCGAAGGGGCCTTCACGCAGGAGGAACGGGACCGGGCATTGGCATCCCTAGACAGCGACTTCGCCTCGCTGATCCTCGTCGAGTGCACACCGGAGATCATCGCGGGGGCGCGGGCGCTTCTTCTCCGCCACCGTCTGCGGGCTGGCGACGCCGTGCAACTCGCGAGCTGCCTCTACCTGCAGCGCGAGCTCGGACAGTCGGTGCCGTTTGTCGCGTTCGATGAGCGGCTCACCGACGCCGCGAGCGATGAAGGATTGACGGTCGTGTCATCGTCTCCCAGGCGCCCGATAAAGCTGTAGTGTCCCATGGCTCGGCCTGTGGGTGGCGAATTCCTAATCGCCTTCTATGACGGCGGAGGAACTTCCTTGATGTGAGTCCTCCCGAGTCCGTATCCGCATCAGTGCCAGGCTTCACTCAGAAGACTCAGCACGCGATCGCGTCCGAGCGGTCGACACGGCACGAGATTCGGAAGTTGCCCGGGGCACGTCCGTCGACCACGCATCACGCCGCGATCGGCGTCTGATACAGCCCGCGACAGTGCGGCTGCCATCGATACGAAGTGACATTCGCGCGGGTACAGCCTGCGACCACGCTCGGTGCCGGCGTGCGCCCATCCAGCGCCGCATGGGTTCGATGGCTGTTGAAGTAGCGTTGGAAATCGAGCAGCTGACCTCCAGATCCGCGGCCGTCCAAAACAGCGTGCGGTCCAGACACTCGCGCCGAATGGTGCCGATCAGCCGTTCAACGAATGGATGCGAGAGCGGCGCGTACGGCACCGTCTTGATTTCCCTGACGGCGAGGATGCGAAGATTCGCCTGCCATTGGTGAAATCGATACAGCGGATCATGGTCTGAGCTGAGACAGTTCGGCGCGGATTGCCCTCGAGTCGCTCGATTGAACATGCGGCACAGCGCGATGCCATCCACGACGCCGCGGTGCACGCCAAAGCCCACGATGCGACGCGTGCACTGATCCATCACGACCAGCACCCAGTGCGTGTGGAGGACCGCCGATTCGCAGCGAAACAAGTCAAGACTCCACAGACTGTCCTTCGCGTGACCCAGGACCGTGAGCCAGGACGGCCCCGTCGAGTGTGGTTTCGGGTCGTATCGAGCAGCGAGAATGCGCCGCACCACATCTTTGTTGATGGGAATACCGAAGGCCAGCGTGATCTGTTGCGCGATCCGTGGACAGCCCCAGATCGGGTTCCGGCGTTTCATGTCGACGACGGCGGCGATGACGTCCTGGCTGGGTCCCTTGGGGCCCGGCTTCTTCCGCACCGTGGACGAGAAGAGCCGACGATACTTTCGCTGTATCAGCGCTCGATGAAGGCTCAACAGCGTTGACGGTTTGACGACGATCGCGGAGCGGATCAGCCGGCCCGGACGCATGAAGAGCGCACATAAGCCGGCGACGACGCGATCAGCGGGACGGAGATTGGGCGACCGTTTTCGAGAACGATGAAGGATCAAAAGCTGCTGCTTGACGAGGACGGATTCGGCCACGACAGAACGGGCGCCGCCGGGACCGGCGAGGCGGGCGACGGTCGCCAGCAGATGCAGAATGAGGACGGTCAGGTCGCGCACCGCGCAATCCTAACAAGATCGCGATCCGCGCAACAAATGCTCACGAATTTGGAATTCGCCATGTACACCCCTGCGGCACAGTCTGGCCAGCGGCACGGACATCATGTGCGGCGTTCCCGGGGCGCGCACGCACGACTCTGCGACCGGATCGCCAGGATCGCCTCCGCGCCGTCGCGTGGATTCTCAGCCGCGGCGTCTGATGACGTTCCGACGCGAGACGAAAATCCACCAGAAGAACGGTACTCTCAAGAGTATCGAGGATTCGCGAGAGGCGGGCGCGCGTTGCTAAACGCTGCCGGCGCTACTCGCTACCGGAGGGCGCGGATCGGCGTCACCTCGATCCAACGCCAAGCCAAGATAAATTGGGAGCCAACAGAGCGATACCTTGACATTCGACCTATTGTGCGCGCAGCATGTGTCGAATGTCTAGGCCTTCCCGCAAGACCGACCTCCTTCAGGGGACGCTCGATCTGCTGATTCTGCAGATCGTGTCGCTTGGAGCTCTCCACGGTTATGCAATTGCCCGACGGCTCAATCAGACCTCGAATGACGCCCTCGACGTCAATCAGGGGTCGCTGTATCCCGCGCTGTACCGACTCGAAAAGCGTGGATGGCTTCGGTCAGGGTGGGGTATAGCCGATAGCGGCCGCGACGCAAAATTCTACTCGCTGACTCGCGCCGGATCGAAGCGCCTCGAGATCGAGCGAACGGAATGGAGCCGCATCAGCGAGGCGATTGCGCTGGTGCTGAAGACCGTCAGTTAGAGGATCGTGTGCGCGACGATGAACTCGACAAAGAACTTCGGTTTCATCTCGATGAGCGTGTGGACGACCTGATCCGGACAGGCATCACGGAAGAGGAAGCGCGGCGTCGCGCCCGGCTGGAGCTTGGCGGCGTGATGCAAATGAAAGAGGCCGTTCGGGATCACTCGGTGCGGTGGCTCATGGCGGAACTCTGGCAGGACGCGGCGTATGCGCTCCGAACCTTTTGGCGTCAGCCCGGCTTCGCACTCGTCTCAATCCTCACGCTGACGCTCGGCATTGGGGCCAACACGGCGATCTTCTCCGTGGTCAATGCCGTCGTCCTGCGACCGCTCAAGGCGCCAGACGGGGAGACGCTCGTTCGCTTCATCACCACGAGCGGAGTGTCGACGTCGATCGCCGGCGCACAGTCGTTCGACGCGTGGCGACAGCAGAGCAGTGTCTTCGATGATGTCTCGGCCCATCGACTCGAGTACGTCAATCTGACTGAAGGAGCGGAGCCGGAGCAAATCCCCGTGGCGCGCGTCAGCGCGGAGTTCTTCCACCTTTTTCGCGCCCCGGTCGTGAACGGTCGCACGTTCAACGCGTCAGAGGATCGGCCGGGCGGCCCTTCTGTCGCCGTTTTGAGCCACGCGCTGTGGACCCGGCGATTTCAGAGCGATCCAACGGTCCTCGGGAGACGCGTCTCGCTTGGCAATGTGCCCTACGTCATCGTCGGAATCCTGGACCCTGGCTTCGACACCGAGCAATTCGATACGCAGCCCGACGTCTGGGTGCCCTTTCAACTGGACCTCCGCAGAATCGATGGTGGAAATCTGTTTACCGTCACCGGCCGTTTGACCCCGGGGACGACTCGTGCCGCCGCGAATGCACAACTCGCCGTCGCTGTCGCCGCGGCTCGCCGCGATGCGCCTGGCCGCCTGAGCGCGCGTACCACGTGGACCGTTGAGCCGCTGCGCGACGCCATGATCGGCAGTATCCGACCGTCGCTCAACCTCCTTGTCGTTGCCGTGGGTCTGCTTCTGCTCATCGCGTGCGCCAACGTTTCGAATCTCTTGCTGGTTCGCGCTGATGTCAGAGCGCGGGAAATCGCGATCAGGGCGGCATTAGGCGCTGCACGAAGCCGCATTCTTCGGCAATTGTTGACTGAGAGCCTCATTCTCTCGCTCGTGGGAGGCGCGCTTGGAGTGGTGACCGGCACCATTGGTGTGCGAATCCTCCTGGCGACCTATCCAGGCAACAATCCCTTCAGACTCGGGGACACGACCGCCGCCATTCCACGGATCGCAGCGAACGCCGCCGTGGGCATCGACTGGCGAGTGTTCGCATTCACCCTCGCTGTTTCCGCCGTGACCGGCGTCATCCTTGGCGTAGTGCCGGCTCTTTATGCATCTCGCGTTGACCTCGTTGGCCCGATGAAACGCGCCGGTGACTCTCCTGGTCAACGCACGAGGGCGCGTGCGGCGCTCGTCGTCACCGAAGTCGCGCTGGCGGTCATGCTGGTTGTCGGGGCGGCGCTGCTGATTCGCACATCGTTGGCCCTGCGCGCCGTCGACGCCGGCTTCGACGCTCACAATGTCGTCACGATGCGCACATCGATCACGGCGACGCGATTTGAGACTCGCACCGGTATCGCGCAGCTCACGCGCGACGCGGTCAACGAGATCCGTACCGTTCCCGGCGTTCTGTCAGCAACGGCAACGTGTTGCATGCCGCTAGAGACGGTGTGGCAGCTTCCATTCGTCGTCTCGGGTCGGCCGCCCGAGACATTGACGAGGGCCGGGAATCTCGCCTACACGGGGTTCGCAGGTTGGACGTTCGTCGCTCCCGATTACTTCGACGTACTCAAGATCCCGATTGTCCGTGGCCGCGGTTTTACGGACCGGGACACGGCCGACGCGCCAGGCGTAGTGATCATCAACGAAGAAATGGCGCGCCGGTATTTTCCAACGAGCGATCCGCTGAACTATCAACTGATCGTCGGTAAGGGGATGCGACCTGAATACGATCAGGAGCCGCTCAGGCAGGTCATCGGCATTGTTGGCAACGTCCGCGACACCGGCCTGACGCGTCCGGCACGGCCTGCGATGTACGTCCCGATGGCGCAGGAGCCGGATGGCGTGACAGCGTTGAACGTTCGGCTGTTGCCGATCGTGTGGATGGCTCGAACGGCAACGCGACCGCTCGCGGCAGCGCCGTTTATCGAGAAAAGCCCTGCAGCGCGCGAGCGGACTCCCCGTGACGCGGATTCGATCGATGGAGGAGATCGTCGCCGAATCCACCGCACGATTGCGTTTTGACATGTGGCTGATGTCGATGTTCGGTGGTTCTGCTCTGCTACTCGCAGCAATCGGTGTGTACGGACTGGTCACGTACTCCGTTCAACAGAGAACGGTGGAGATCGGGATTCGCATGGCACTCGGAGCCAGCACAAACAGCATTCGTATGATGGTGCTGCGCCACGGCATGAGTCTCGCCGTCGTAGGCATCATCATCGGCATCGCCGCGGCGTTCTCCCTGGCGCGAGTGCTCGCCCGGTTCCTCTTTGGCGTTGCACCTCGGGATGCAGCCGTCTTCGTCAGCGTGCCTGCCATCCTGCTTGTCGTCGCGTTCGCGGCGGTATGGTTCCCGGCACGCCGCGCCACGCGGCTTGACCCGATTGCAGCCTTGCGTCAGGAATGAAGCCGCTCCAGTGTTTAGCCGCAGTGTGCTTCGTCATCGCTGCCGCGCCACGCGGGCGTGCGCAAAACCAGTCTCCGTCGCCAGAACTCGCGAGCCTCAGTCGATATCTGGGCACTTGGACCTACGACGGCGAGGACATGACCGCACCAGACAACCGGGGGGTCGCGTGCAAGACGGTACGGCAGTGGATCTCGGGCGGATCGTTTATCGAGAGCCGTCGTGAATGCAGCACGCCGCACGGCAACGTCACCCAGTTGGAAGTGTTCGGCTACGATTTCGGCGAGCGGAGATACATGTACTGGGGCTTCAATGGGCCCTTCGTCAGCACATACGTCACGAGCGCCATTGACGGGACCACGGTAACGTGGACTGGAATTGGGTGGAGCTGCAGTAATCGGTGCACTGAATCATTCGCGAAAGACTTTGCATCCTCCGCTGATAGATGCGAAACGTCGGTGGATGGCGGCGGCAGCTGGACGATTGTCGCGCAAGGCAAATCGAGGAAGTTGCAATAGTCTGCCGGTGCCCCCGAGTTAACTTGGGCGTCCGATCAGGCGGATGCCGTTGGCTTGCCGTCTGCTCTAACGATTTCGGTGGCCACCGGCTCCATCGGTGGTGGGCGCACCTGGTGGGCGCACTTCGAGTTCACCCGCATCAACACTAAGCCGATCATCCTCCCAAAAAAGATCGAGGATTTGCGAGGGGTGGGCGCAAACGCGCCCGTTGTTCCTTCCAGCGCTCCGCGCGCCGGTGAGACTTGCTGCGCGCCGCCAAGATGGCTCGCGGGAATCGTGCGCGTGGCGATCACACGATGTTACCACCTACTACTTGACGCATATACATATCACTTGATATACAGTTGCCGTGCCAAAACCGAAGCCCGACACGTTCCTACCGCTCAAGAGCAACTGGTTCCACATTCTCGTCTGCCTCGTCGAGGGCGAGCAGCATGGCTACGGCATCATGCAGGACGTGCTGGAACGGAGCGGCGGAAAGGTGCGGCTGTGGCCAGCAACGTTGTACGGCTCGTTGAAACGGCTGATCGAGAACGGTCTGATCGCCGAATCCGGCGAGCGTCCAGCGCCTGAGCTCGACGATGCCCGTCGTCGGTATTACAAGCTCACGCTGCTCGGCCGGCAGGTACTCGATCTGGAAAGTCAGCGGCTCAAGGATCTGGTGCGGGTGCTCGATGCGAGACGCCGACAGGCGGCGCGATCATGAGCACGTTCGTGATGGGGTGCTGTCGCGCCTATCGGCGCATTGCGCGCGCCTTTCCTCACCAGTACCGGGCGATCTGCGGTGATGGACTGGAGCAGCTCGGCGAAGACCTCGTGCCGCGTGCGTGGCAGCAGCAGGGTGTCGTCGGGTTGATTCGGCTGTTTGGGGATCTCGCGTTGCGTCTGCCATGCGAGCACGTCTCGACGTGGGCAGACAGAGTGAGGGAGGCAACCATGGCAGATGATTTCTTCGAAGGTACGTGGCGCGCCAGGCAGAGCGAGGCCTCGCAGTGGAACGTCGATCAGCCGGCGCCGCAGCAGGCCTATCTGCGGTTCGAGCCCACCGACACCGGGTACCTGATGGTGGCATACGGCGTGGTGAACGGTGAGGCGTGTGCCGAGCGCCCGCAGATGATCATCGCGGACGGACGTCGCCGCCCCCTGCTCGACTTGAGCGGACGTCCGATCCCAGGAGTGCCTGCAGGCGCGATGACGTTCGGCAGCCGGCCGGATCCCCAAACCCTCGAGCTCGGTGCAGACGTGGACGGTCAGGTGCTGAGGGCCGGACGGTACACGGTGTCCGCCGATGGAAAGACGCTCACCGTCACGAACAAAGGCAGCGGACCCAAGGGGCCTTTCGAAGTCGTGATGGTGTTGGAGCGGGTCGTCCCGGATCCCTACTAACCGCTCGGTTGAACGCGGCCGAGTCCGTCGAGCCCGATGCTGAAACGAGGTGGCAGATGACGCTCTGGCAGGACATCCGATACGGGTTCCGGATGCTGGCGGCCAGCCCTGGATTTACGACAGTTGCCGTGCTGTCGCTGGCCATAGGCATCGGCGCCAATTGCGCCATCTTCAGCTTCGCCGATGCGCTGCTCCTCCGGCCGCTTCCAGTCGCGCGGCCGGGCGAGGTGCTGAGCGTCGGATCGAGGTCCTCGCTCGAAGCGCTCAACGCCAGCTCGCTGGTGTCGTCCTACCGCGACTACGTCGACATCCGCGATAGGAACCGCAGCTTCGACGGTCTGGCCGCCTTCACCTCTCTCACTGCCGGCTTCGCGACCGATCCGACGGCGACACCGAAGCTCAAGATCGGGCTGCTGATCAGCGGCAACCTGCTGCCGCTGATGGGCGTCGAGCCGACCATCGGCCGCGCGTCACCGGGCAGTGCTTTAACGCGTTTGGCGTCACGCCGATTCTGGGGCGGGCCATCAGCGAGGCGGATGCGCCAATCTATAGTGCCGGCGCGCACGTTGCGGTGATCAGCCACCGGCTCTGGACCGGCGCGTTCGCGGGCGATCCCGCAGTGTTGGGCAAATCACTGCTGGTGAACAACGTGACCGTCACGATTGTTGGCGTGCTCCCTCGCGGCTTCGTCGGGCTCGAAGTGGACTACGGTGTGGACATCTTCACGCCGTTCGATGCCGTACTCGCCGCCACGGGCGGGCGCCGTCAGCTCGCAAGCGCGATCCTCGGCCGGTTGCGACCGGGCGTGACGCTTGACCAGGCCGCGGCCGAAGTGCGCACGCGCTGGCCCGCGCTGCTCTATGTCGCCGTGCCCGCGACGCTGCCGCCGGCCGAGCGCGCTAACCTGCGCGACTCGATCCCTCGTCTGGAGCGTCTCGGCACGGGGCTGTCCACGAACCGGGAACGCTACGCGCGTCCGCTCACGCTGATCCTTGGCCTCACCAGCCTGCTGTTGCTGCTTGCCTGCGTCAATCTCGGCGGGCTGCTGCTCGCGCGGCTCGCCGCGCGCAGCGGAGAGTTGGCGGTGCGCCTCGCCCTCGGAGGCACGCGGTGGCGCATCGCGCAGCAGATGCTGATCGAAAGCCTCCTCTTGTCGCTCACCGGCGCGGCGCTCGCCATCCCGCTGGCGTACGTCGTCGTCGTAATGCTCGCGTCGTTCATCCCACCGGCCAACGTGCCGTACACGATGTCGCTGACGCCGGACCTGCGTGTGCTCGCCGCCACGGGCCTCGTCGCCGTTGCCGTCGGCGTGGCCATGAGCGCGATACCGATCTCGGTCGCGATCCATCGCCGCGCCGGCGCGCAGATCACCGGGGACCGCACCATCGTCGGCACGACCAGCCAGTGGGGACGCGCGTTGCTCGTCGCGCAAGTAGCGCTGTCGGTCGTGATGGTGGTCGGGGCGGCCCTGTTGACGCGGTCCTTGTATCTTCTGCAGCACGTGGATCTCGGCATCCGAACCGCCGGCATCCTCAATGTCAAGGTCTTCAAGCTCCCGAACGGTCAATACAATCTCGCTCACCGCGAAACGTATTACCCGCCAATGCTGGAGAAGATTGCGGCGCTGCCGAGTGTGCGCTCCGCGGCCCTCGCGATGAGCTTTCCGCGCGGAGTCAGCGTGTCGACGATGCCGATTGCGTTTGTCGGTGCGGAGCCGAGTGGCCTGGCCGCCGCAAGCGACCGCGTGTCGCCGACCTTCTTCGAGACGATGGGCATTCCGCTACTGGCAGGACGCGCACCAACGTGGTCCGACACGCCGCAGACGCGCGCGGTGGCGGTAGTCAGCGAGAGCCTGGCGCGGGCGTTGTCGTCCGACGGCAACGTGCTCGAGCGTCACGTCAAATACGGCAACATGCCCGGCGACCAGGACATCGCCATCGTCGGCATCGTGGGCAATGCGACACGCGGAGACCCCCGCGACGCGCGGGCGCTCGTGCTGTATCGCCCGGTGCTGCAACTGATCGCGGAATCGGCGTTCAACCCGAACCTCCTGATCGCAACCGACGATCCGGCGACGGTCGCGACGGGCGTGAGGCAGATCTTGCGCGAGGGTGGGCGCGAGTACGCTCAGGAGATTGTCGGCCTGGAGGACGTGCTGGCGCGCGCGCCGGCGAGCGAGCGGATGAGCGCGACTGTGGCCGCCGCGGTCGGCGGCCTGGCCGCTCTGCTGGCGCTGATTGGCGTGCACGGCGCCCTGGCGTATTCCGTGTCGCGGCGCCGGCGGGAGATTGGCGTGCGGGTCGCGATCGGCGCCACCCAGGCAACCGTCGCGCTCGGCGTCGTGCGCGAGGGGTTCGGGCTCACGGCGCTCGGCACCGCGATGGGGTTGCCCGTCGCGCTCGTCGCGGCGCGGTCGTTGAAGGCGCTAATGTTCGGGATCTCCGAGGTTGACCCTCTCACCTTCGCGTCTGTGACGATCTTCTTTCTCGCATTGGGTGCGGCCGCCGGGCTGTTGCCGGCGTGGCGGGCGGCCGTCTTGGACCCGGTGACGGCGTTGCGGGCGGAGTAGCGCAGCGGTTCCGCGCGATGAATTCCGTGTTGAGAAGATCTCAACGCATTGCTTTTCTGGCTTCTTCGTCCCGCCGACTGTTAGGATTCCTGGACACACCTACGACCAGCTCACAAAAAAGGTCACCGGCGCGTCGCATCGGGCGGGCGTGCCTCTGGTGGTTGGCACAGATGTCGGCACCTCGCTCCATTGCGAACTCGAACTGCTGACTGAAGCGGTCCCACATCCGTATGAAGTGATTCGCACAGCCACCGTTGCGTCAGCCGTCTTTCTGCGCAGGGACAACGAGCTCGGCACGCTCGGCGTCGGAAAGCGAGCCGACCTCCTACCCTTGATGGTGGGCGCACCTGGTGGGCGCACTTCGAGTTCACCCGCATAAATACTGCGCCAACTTTCCTCTACAAACAGCTCGAGGATTTGCGCGAGACGCCCGCGTTGGTGTCGAATCGGCTGCCGACCGTTCAACGTTAAGTCGGGTCAGCGATGATGCAGGCGGCGGTAATGCGGGCGATGGTCGGCTCCGCGGCTGGCTTCGGTCCAGTCCCCGTAACCATCAGCGCCGGCGCCATCCCCGTCGTGCCGCCGTACGGCCAGACCAGCGCCAACGCGCTGGCCACCACCGATCGGCTCCTGTACGCCGCCAAGTGTGACGGATCGACCGCGGAGGACACTTCGACCTTCCGAGAACGAAAAGATCGTGATCAACCTTTTCTCAAGGTCGACAGTCTACCCTCATGAGGGTAGACTGTCGACCGTGAAAACGACCGGCCTGCTGCAGGGCACGTTGGACATGTTGATCCTCCGCACGCTGTTATTTGGCGCGGCGCACGGGCACCAGATCGCCAAGCACATCCAGAGCACGACCGACGAAATCCTTCGCCTGGAACATGGATCGCTTTATCCGGCGCTGCATCGCCTCGAGCGACAGGGCTGGGTCGCGGCGAAATGGGAAGTACTCGGAAAGCGGAAGCGCGAGTGCAAGTACTACCGGCTGACGATCGCCGGCCGGAAGCAGCTCGCCGCCGAGGAATCGAACTGGAACCGCGTCGCCAAGGCGATCGCCAGGGTCATGCGCGTGCCCGTCAAGGTGTGAGATGAATGACGACCTCGATCGTGAATTGCAGACGCATTTGGATCTCGAAGCCGAAGAACAGCGGGAGGCCGGACTCTCG
>JBKPDW010000510.1:0-5761 GCA_046728115.1 Acidobacteriota bacterium
GGATGCGGCCATTGTCCACGTAGAGCACGTTCGCGTCGACATCGATGGAAGGATGACGACGGGCCAGGTCGGCGGCGCCAAGCCAGTGCGTCGTGGCGCGCCGGCCGTCGAGGAGCCCGGTGGCCGCCAGCACGAACGCGCCGGTGCAAATCGACGCCACGCGGGCGCCCCGCCCGGCCGCGCGCCGTATGGCGCGCAAGACCGAAGCGGGCACGGGCCGAGTGACATCGTTGACACCCGGCACAATGACCGTATCGGCCCGGACCAGCGACGAGAGCCGCCACGGCACGCGGAGCGCGATGTGCATCGACTCGACGTCGGCCGACTCGCTGCAGACGCGGACGTCGTACGCCGCCCGCCCGTCCTTCCTCTTCACCAGACCGAACACTTCACACGCGGTTGACAAGTCGCCGAGCACGACACCGTCGAACGCGACGACCGCGACCAGATGCGGCCGTCTCCCGTTCGTACGCCGTGGCGTGAATCCTGCGATGATCGTCTTTTTAGCCACTGGTGAATTCTGCCACGTTTCGTAGGATGGTGCCTGGAGGAAGGCTTATGCACCCTGCACCGCTCGCGGTGATGGACTACGTCGGACCGGCTCTCGCCGCTGTGTTGTTCGTGGCCGCGATGTCGCTCGTCGCCGAACCCACTCGTCGTACCCTCAACGCGATCATCCTTGCCGGCGCGAGCGGTGTGTACTTGAGCGGCGGATTCGGTCTGTGGGAATTGATCTACCCCGTCATCGGCACGGCGATCGGGTTTCGTGCGTTACGGTCGTACCAATGGATCGGCGTCGGTTGGCTGATTCATGCGTGCTGGGATATCGCCCATCACCTCTGGGGCAATCCTATCTGGCCGTTCATGCCGAGTTCCGCGTTCGGCTGCATGATCTTCGACAGCGTGATTGCGGTGTGGTTCCTCGCCGGTGCGCCGTCTTTCCTGAGGCAGCCGCACGCCGCGATGCGCGCCGCCGGTGCGTAAACGATTGCGCGGCGAAGAACGCGAAATGGAAGCCTGTAAGGGGATCGGCCTGAAAAGTGGTCATTCTAGTTGCCGCCACAGTTGCCAAGACTGAGCCGGATTGCGTGAGTTCCTAGGTGAAGTTCACGTCAGCGAGTCTTCAGTCGCAGAACAGTAACCGAGTGCGGCGGGAGTTCGTACGTGAACTCCGGCGCAGCGTTCATGACACGCACGGGTCGCGGCGCGATTTTTGTCGGCTCGGCAACGGTGTTGATCGCGGTCAACTCGCCCGCGATCACTTCACCTGTCGCATCAGGCCTCACCACCGCCACGCCTTTGAGGACGACGCGCGCCGACTGCGCGATGGCCTGCACGTTCACCAGCTTCAGGATCACGTCGCCGGCCGCAATGTCGCGCGTCGCGCTGACGTAGACGGCGTCGAACGGCCCGGTTGGACCCGTAGGGCCACGGCCGGCCGCCGGAGGCGCTCCACCTCGCGTCGGCGCTGGAGGTGGCGGCGGCGCCTTCGGGATCTCATCGAGCGACAGCTTCGGCAGCGGGTCGATGACCGCCGGCAGCAGCACGTCGCCGCGGTTCGTCGCGAACATCCGCTGGACGTAGTAGGACGGCGAGCCGAACCTGCTCAACGCGTCGTACCCAATGAGGTTGACTGCCCATTGTCGGCCGCCGGGATTCACGTTCACGAATAGCGGCGCATAGCAGTTCATGAGGACGACATCGGCGTTGCGTTCGAGCCCGGTGAGAAGCGCCCCGTCGCCGAGAGCGAAGGCCATCATCGGCGTGTCGCCGGTGCGTGGGTTGTTCGTCGCCCACTCGCCGACGAACACCTTGGTGGCACTGCGGTTGTATCCGTCGTAGAGATGCGCCTGCGCGAGTGCGGTCGGGATGGTCACGTAGAAGTGATCGTCGAGCAGATCCGGCGGGCGGCTGTGCACGAAGGTCGTGTCGCGCGTCCTCATCGTCGAGATGATCTTCAGCGACGGATACTTCGCCTTGATCGCGTCGTAGAACATCGTGAAACGGCCGTCGTAGCTCGCGGTGCCTTCGTTGAGCCAGTCTTCGTTGCCGATCTCGACGTAGTGCAGCGGAAACGGCTGCGGATGGCCATCCCTGCCGCGGCGCGCGCCCCAGGTCGTACTGGTGCTGCCGGTGACGTATTCGATCTCGTCGAGCGCGTCCTGCACGTGCGGCTTCAGCGCGTCGCCGGTCAGGATGTTCGCACCGCGATCGATGTGCAGTCCGGCGTACACGGCGAGCAGCGGCTCCATCTCGAGGTCCTCCGCCCACTCGAGGAATTCGAGCAACCCCAGGCCGTCCGACGACCGGTAGCGCCATGGGCTCATGTGCGTCGGCCGCTGCTCGAGCGGACCGATCGTCGCCTTCCAGTTGAACCGGTTCTCGAAATCAGGCCCTTCGAGATAGTTGCCGCCCGGGAAACGCAGGAACTTCGGCTGCATCGCGGCGAGCAGTTCCATGATGTCGGGGCGGTTGCCGTTCGGACGATTCTTGTATGTTGGCGGGAACAGCGACACGAGACTGAGCCAGACCGTGCCCGGATTGCGCGTTGCAACGACGAATCGATTCGTGGTCGACTGCGTGAGCTGCCCGGTCTTCAGCGTCGCGCTGTACTTCTTCCACTCGGTCGTAATCCGCGGGACGTCGGCCGACGCCCACCGCGACGTGCCGTCGTTGGTTTCGATCGAGACAGTCAACGGTCCGCGGAATGTCGCACTCCCCTTCGCCCAGAACGACACGCGATAGGTCGTAAAGGGTCTGGCGGGAATGCCCCAGTAGCCTTCGTTCGCGGCGCCCACTCGTCCGTTCGCGGGCACCGACGCGGCGTCGAGCTTCAGCGCAGTGGTCAGCGCGGTGTCCGGTACCGGGCTTCGATCGAGCGTGATCGTGCCGTTGGCGCCGCGGTCCTTGACCACCGTCCAATGCACCGGCTCATTCGCGTCGTCACGAAATGTGCGGTTGCGAATGAGTTCCGCATAAAGGCCGCCGTCGTAGGAGAAATTGATCTCCTCGGTCATCAACCCGTAGAACATCGGATCGATTCGCGACCCGGGGCGATCGGCGTTTACGGTAATCGTGACGACCTGCTGCGCGCCGAGGTCATGCGTGGTCGACGCGGCGAGGAGCGCCAGGCAGAAGAGAGCCGTTGTGGATCGCATAGCGGCGGTTACCAGTGTGTGAGCGATCCGTCGGGCCGTCGCTGCGCCGACCCTGGAGCAGCCTCGGTCATCGCCTCGACGAACGTGAGCTGCTTTTCGTCGACGCTCACGCCGAGCCCGGGCCGATCGTTGGGCCACACCTTACCGTTCCGGCACTCGAGGAACTCGGGCATATACGGCACCGGGCGCTCACCCTGGTTGTATTCCATGAGCACCTGACCGGGAAACGCCATCATCGTGTGCATGTGGCCGGCGGTCGCGATCGGGCCGGTGAAATGCGGCACGATGCCGACCTTGTGGGTATCGCAGACCGCCATGATCTTCAGCATCTCCGTGATGCCGCCGACGTTCGGCAGCGATGCACGGGCAAAGTCGATGTCGCGCTGCTCGACGAGGGGGCTGAACTCCGCTCTCGTCCCCCACTCTTCGCCGGGCGCCAGCGGCACGGTCGTCAGCAGCCGCAGCTTCGGAATCTGCGTCCGGAACTGCTCCTCGCGAACCGGGTCCTCGACGCAGTATGGCCGGTACGGCTCCATGAGTCTGCAGATCTCCGCGGCCTCGTGGAAGTCGAACTTCTGGTGCAGATCGATCATCCAGTTGCCGTCCGGCCCCACGCCCTCGCGGATCTGTTCGACGGCTTTGATGATGAGAGGGATGCGCGATCTCGAGTCGAACAGACCACCGCGAGCGCCGCCACCGCGACCACCCGTTGCCGGCGCGCCGGTGGCGCCACTTTGCGCCTGTCCGGTGCTCGGCAGAATGTCGCTGTCCACGCGGAACACGCGATAGCCGGCCGCCATCGTCGCGGCCGCACGCTCCTTCAGCCCCATGCCTGCCGCTTGCGCCGGTGGCACCAGGCCCGGTGGCACACCTGATGTCGCGTAGAGCTCGACGTGCTCACGCGCCTTGCCGCCGAACAGCTGGTAGAGCGGCGCGTTCAGCGCCTTGCCCTTGATGTCCCAGAGGGCCAGGTCGATCGCGCCGAGCGCATGCAGCCGTTCCTTGCCGGGCGAGTAGAAGCTGTCCATGTAGACCGCTTGCCAGATCATCTCGGTGTCGAATGCGTTCTTGCCGATGACGCTTCGAGCGACGTTGCGGATCGTGTCCGGCGATCCGCCCTGCCCGATGCCCGTGATGCCCGCGTCAGTCGGTGCGCTCGTGACCGCATCGAGATTGGCCGACGCCTCCCAGGCGCGCCCGCCCGCCTCGCCGATCGAAGCCCGCCTCGCACCGACGAAGGTCACGAGAATCCGCATTTTCTACCCGCCAAATTACGACCGGAACGGCGCGCAGGCCTTCCCGCAGAGCAACATGGTCGTCCTCGTCGACAATGCCGAACAGGCGTGCTGGACATGCGCTCGACCGCGCAGTGCGGTTCGATCGGGTTCTCGCGGGCAGCCACACGTCGACGATCTGCAGTCTGCGCCGCCGCCGACGAGCACGATCGGGTGCGTGACTCGAGCGAGTGCGTTCGCGGCTGCGATCAGCCGCTCGTGGAGAGCGATGAGCGCGACAGTCGGTCTCGTCGAAGGCAGCGGCCCTGCAGCGCTACCTGCTGCGTGCGTTGAATGGCGGCGAGAGAGGGATTCGAACCCTCGGTAGAGTTTCCCCTACACACGCTTTCCAAGCGTGCTCCTTCAACCACTCGGACATCTCTCCGCTTTAGAATCAATCACTTACGAGACCTGAATCGAGCCAAGAGTAATTTGGGGCCGGATTGTGCCCTAACCCTGTCGGCGCCTCGCACACATTTTAACCGGGTACGGGCGATCGCCGGGCTGATTCGGCACACAGGTGAGTGGTCGCCTGCTAGCGTTTACGCTGGGACGGATGAAACCAGTTCGACTGGTCCAGTAAGCAAAATGTCAGCTTTAACGTCTGAGCCGATTGAGCGTGTCCTGCGTCGGGTTGCGGCGCGCGGTGGATCGCACTCGGAACGTTCGGGCTGGCCATCTGCACTTCCTCACGTCCATGGCACGAATCGTTTTTGCCAGCGCGACCTAAACAGGAAAGCCCTCCTTGACCGAGCTTAGATAAGATAGTGCCGCGCGAACTTCGACTCCTGGAGGCGCGCAAGATCCGGCTAAACGGCGCGGCCCGCGATGCCATCACGCGGATGCTTAAGCGCGGCGACGAACTCGAGGATACGGACCCGGAGCATTATCTCTGGTGTGCGAGCCACTGCGCCCCGACCAAGCCCCCGAAGAAGTGAGACGGCGCCTGTCAATCGCTGCGGGCCGCGGCCGGCGTGCCCCGGCTTCCGATTCCACGACCGGCGCCACACGGTCGTCACAGACCTGCTCGCGAGCACGTTATCCAAGCGGTGACCAACTCCGCACAGCTCGCGGCCGTCGAGTGCTCGACCTCGCTAGGAGAGCCACTCCCCTCAGCGCAGGCCGCATCGAGTACTCCTTGATCGAATGCCACGAACTGAATCGGTTGATTCAAGTGATGCTGCAGGTACAGGCAGCTCGCCAGCTGGATGGCCTCGGTTCGCTGCAAGCCGGGGCGGAGCCTGGATTCTTCCTACGTCAGCGGAAGTTCTCCACCAGCATCAGATCCGACCCTGTCGCAGTCATCTTGGTGTACGCGAGCCAGTGATC
>JBKPDW010000511.1:0-8622 GCA_046728115.1 Acidobacteriota bacterium
CTCCAATGCAAATCGACATATACACATAGGTGGATTTGGTCATTATCGAGTCATCGGGTCATCGGGTCATCGGGTAAATGGGGTAATTGAATTGGTTGATTGCCATGAAGCAATCCCGTTGCTCGATCACCCAATTGACCCGATTTCGCTATGCCGAGCATTCCCCTTCCATCACGACGGGAGCGAACTCCTCGGCGTCACCCAGATCCACGAAGTCCGCAGGCGTCGCGTCGACGGTGTCGAGCCGCTCGAGATCCGCAAGCTCGGACTTGACGATGCCGAGGTCCACACGGCGGAAAAAGGCCGGGGCCGACTCGCCGGGGGCGCGGCGGCGCGCGTAGAGACCGATCAAGCGATCCACGGCCAGCGACAGCCGCCGGGCGGGAATCTTCGCCGCGAGCCGCCCAAACGCAGCACCCTCCTCGGTTGCACCGCCGCCGACCATGACGAAGTACTGCGGCACCGCCCGGGATCCGAGACGTCGCACGCTCCCCTGAAAGCCGATGGTGGCCACATGATGCTGCCCGCACCCGTTCGGACAGCCACTGATCTTGATCCGCGCACCATCAGCCGCCGCCACGAGATCCGGAAGCGAACGCAGATGTTCTTCGAGCAGACGTCCGAGGCCGCGCGACTGCGTGACGGCCAGACGGCAACTCTCGGCACCCGGACAACTGGTCACATCGGCGATGGTACCGGCGCCATCGAGGCCGAGGCCGGCCGCGGCCAGCCGGCGATAGAACTGCCGGAGGTCGGAGACATTCACCCAACGGAACAACAGATCCTGATCGACTGTCACGCGAACGGAACCGTCGCCGTACGTCCGAGCCAGGTCGGCGAGGATGCGCATCTGGGTGCTCGTCAAATCGCCGAGGGGGACCGAGGCCACGCCCATCACGTACCCGAACTGCTTCTGCGATCGTGTGTTCGTCGTCCGCCAGCGCAGGAACACATCGTCGCCTGCCTGAACCATCGGCACGACATGCGGCGTGACGCCTGGGCCACTCACACGCTCCACTGCGAGTTGCGAAGCGATGAACCCCGGAGTCGGTGGCGCGTCCTTGATCCAGTCGGGCCTGTCTTCGTCCGGCGGATCGATCTCGAGCGTCGGCACGTTGCCACGCAGCCGGCACGCCGTGAGCTCGCGCTCGTACTCCTCCCGCCACCTCGTCCATCCAAGCGAGCGAATCAGGAACTTCATCCGGTTGCGTTGTTTGTGTTCGTAGTCGCCCAGACGTGCGAAGACGCGCAGCACGGCCTCCGCGACGCGGAAAATTTCCGATGCCGGGAGAAACTCGTGCAGCACGCCGGCCGACGTGGGAAGAATGGACGTGCCGCCGCCGGCTGTCACACGGAATCCTCGCGCGCCACCATCGCGGGCGATGGCGCGGAACCCGAGGTCGTTGATGCCGACCATGACGTGATCGATCGCGCACCCTTCAAAGCCAATTTTGAATTTCCGCGGGAGCGTCGAGCTGAGCGGATGGCGCAGCAGGTACCGCGTCAACGCTTCGGCATACGGCGTCACATCGAACTGCTCGTCCGCAGCCACGCCCGCGTACGGGCACGCAGTGACGTTGCGGACCGAATTGCCGCAGGCCTCCCGGGTCGTCAGCCCCGCGTCGGCAAGGCGTCGCATGGCGGGTTCGACGTCGTGCAGTTTCACGAAATGAAACTGCACGTTCTGGCGCGTCGTAATGTGTCCAAACCCGCGTGAATATCGCTCGCCGACATCCGCGAGCGCGTCCAGCTGATCGCTCGAGAGCACACCCTGCGGGATCTTCACGCGCAGCATCTGCGCATCTTCGGCCTGACGCTGCCCGTAGGTGCCACGCACCAGACGGAATTGCCGCCATTGGTCCGGTGTGATCTCGCCACGCTCGTAGCGTTCGAGCACCGTCACGAACTCGTCGATGTCGGCCTGACTGGCGAACGACAACCGCGCACGGCCGAACGTTTTGGGATCATCCACCACTGACATCGGTACCCCCAGCCCTAAGCCCGGACCCCCGCTCTTACACCTCGAGCTTCCTGCATTCCCACCGCCACGACATCGCCAATCACGATCGTTCCAGCTCCGTTCCGGTCTATGGCCGCACGATCGATCGCCAGTTCGTCGAGCGTCCCGCGCCACACCTGCTGATCGGGCGTCCACCCGTCGACGATGATCGCCGCCGGTGTCCCACGTGACCAACCGCGATCGATCAACTCGCACGCGATCGTCGAAGACCGTCCCAGCCCCATCAGCACGACCAGCGTGATCCCATTGGGCTCGAGCTGGCCGATGGCCGACGTGAAAGCGGCGTGTTCGTGACCGGACACGACGAGAAACGCCGACGAGAGACCGCGGTGTGTCACCGGAATTCCCGCTGCAGCAGGCGCAGCAACGGCATTCGTGACGCCCGGAACGACATCGAACGAGACGCCCGCCTGTCGCAATGCGAGGGCTTCTTCGCCGCCGCGTCCGAACACGAACGGATCGCCGCCCTTCAGGCGCACGACTTGCTTGCCGCGTCGCGCCGATCGAATCATCAGGGCGTTGATGGCGTTCTGTGTCAGCGCATGGCGGCCGGCGCGCTTGCCCACGAAAAAGCGCTGCGCCTTGCGCGCGTACCGCAGGATGCGTTCGTCCACCAGCGCGTCGTATAGCACGAGGTCTGCGTGTCTCAGTCGGACGATGGCCGTGCGCGTCAGCAATCCGGGATCACCCGGACCGGCGCCGACCAGCGAGACATGTCCCTTTACGGCCACGAATCCTCCGGCGAGTTCAACCACGGAACGGTCCGCTCCGCTGTGACCTCGGGCTCCCCCACGTTCCGCTCGGGTGCGGCCTCGGCACGTTCTGCGGCACGGCCCGCCCCGCTGTAGGTTCCTGCCTCATCGTGTGGGCGAAGGCGGGAACCCTCGCGTTCGGGCCGGGCGCCCCCATAGATCTCGTTGAGCGCCCGCAGGAGCAGCGGCTTTCTTTCGTCCATAGGCACTCCGTTGCGTCGCCAGGCTGCGCGGACGTTACGCGCCGTGTTCATCCATGAACCGAGCTCGCGCGGCAGCACCGCATCGAGGCCCTCGCGCACGAGCGCAGTCAATGCCGGCGCGTCGCCGCTCGTCGAAATCGCGATCGTCGCGCCATCACGTCGAACGACGCCGCTCAAAAACGCGCTGGCATTGGGCGGATCGTCCACCGCATTTACAAAGACGTGCCTGGCTTCGGCCGCTGCCGCAACGGCCTTGTTGACCGACGGCGTTGCCGCGGCGATGACGAACCAGGCGCCGTCCAGATCGGCTGGCTCGAAAGGCCGACGAAGCAGCTCGACTCTTGCGCCGGCCTGGTTCTCGATGGCCCGGTTGATCTCGGGAGCGACGACACGCACACGAGCACCTGCGGCCACGAGTTGATCGAGTTTGCCGGACGCCACGCCGCCACCGCCGACGAGCACCACGGCTCGTCCCGTCAGATTCAAAAAGACCGGCAACAGATCAGGCATTTCGCTCCGGCAAGGCCCGCTCCAACGCATAGCGGCCCAAAAACAAAAAGGCCCGGGAAGCTTCGTGAGCTCCCGGGCCTTGGGTCGTCCCCGTCTGCTGAACTAGATCACGGTGTGATCATCGGCATGCACGTAGACTCCGTCGGCGCAGGGGCTCTGAAGAGCCCGTGCAACAACCGCAGGTACACATGCAGGCCTGACCGATCACCTGCCTCCTTTTTACCGCCGTTCTGGGTACGACGTCAAGTTTGTCAGTAGACTGGGTCATGCGCTTCAGTCCCCTGGCGTTCGTT
Organism: Acidobacteriota bacterium; assembly: GCA_046728115.1. GTDB lineage: Bacteria > Acidobacteriota > Vicinamibacteria > Vicinamibacterales > CAVVIG01 > CAVSWN01. The sequence continues at coordinate 3,779 of JBKPDW010000511.1, forward strand.
CTCGCCGCCTTGCCCGTAGCCGCAGCCGCTCAACGGCTTCCGGTCACCGTCACGCCCGAGCACTACGATCTCGCGTTCGTGGTCGACCTCCAGCACAGCCGTTTCGAAGGAACCGAGACCATCCGCGTCCAAGCGGCGCAACCCACGTCCCGCGTCGTGCTCAATGCCCTGGACATCGAGTTTCGCGAGGTCACGATCGGCACCGGGCCGGACGCACAGCGCGCAACGGTCACGACCGATGCCCAGGCGCAGACCGCCACGCTGGTGGTGCCGAAGCCCATCGAACGCGGGCCGGCGGAGATCCACATCCGCTACGGCGGGATCCTGAACGATCAGCTCCGCGGCTTCTACCTGAGCAGAGGACGCAATCGGAATTACGCGGCCACGCAGTTCGAAGCGACCGACGCGCGCCGCGCCTTCCCCGGCTTCGACGAACCGGCCTTCAAGGCGACGTACGCCGTGACGCTGACGATCGATCGCGGGGACATGGCGATCTCCAACGGCAAGGTGCTGTCCGACACCCCGGGACCCGCGGCCTCTCGGCACACGATCAAGTTTTCGACCACACCTCGGATGTCCACGTATCTGGTGGCGATGGCGGTCGGCGACTTCCAATGCACGGTGGGCAGCGCGGAGAACGTTCCGATCCGCATCTGCGCGACGCCGGACAAGAAGCACCTGACGCGGGTCGCGCTCGAATCGGCGCAGCAGATTCTGCGCTTCTACAACAATTACTTTTCGATCAAGTACCCCTTCAGCAAGCTCGACGTCGTGGCCGTCCCCGATTTTGCGGCCGGCGCTATGGAGAATACCGCAGCGATTTTCTACCGGGAGACCGATCTGCTGGCGGACAGCAAGACAGCGTCGGTGTCCACCCGCAAGATGGTCGCGTCGGTGCTGGCGCACGAGATGGCGCATCAATGGTTCGGCGATCTCGTGACGATGGCGTGGTGGGACGACATCTGGCTGAACGAAGGATTTGCAACCTGGATGGCGAACAAGCCGCTCGAAGCGGCGCGGGCAGACTGGAATGTCGGCGTGGACGAAGCGGGCGAGAACCAGCGCGCACTCGGTCTCGATTCGCTGAACGCGACGCGCCCGATTCACGCGGATGCGGACACTCCAGCGCAAATCGACGAAGCGTTCGATCCAATCGCCTACGAAAAGGGCGCCGCGGTTCTCCGCATGATCGAGCACTACATCGGCGCCGACGCCTTCAAGAAGGGGATCAACGCGTACCTGCAGACGTATCAATACAAGAATGCGACGTCGGAGGACTTCTCCAAGTCGATCGCGTCAGCCTCGGGGAAGCCCGTGGACCGGATTCTTCCGACGTTCGTGAACCAGCCCGGTGTGCCGCTCGTCGAGGTGTCGGACATCGCGTGCAACGCCGCAAAGACAGAAACACACGCGACGATCGCACAAAGCCGCTTTACACTCGATGTGCGGCCGTCCACCACCGGACGCTGGCAGATGCCGATTTGCTTCGCGGCCCGCGGCACTGCCGAGCCGGCGTGCCATCTGCTGTCCGAGCCGCGCGAGACGGTGACCGTGGCGCACGCCTGCGTTTCCTGGGTCTTTGCAAACGCTGGAGCGCGCGGCTACTACCGCACCCTCTATTCGCCCGCGGCCCTCCGCGAGATGGCGCCGCATGTTGAGACCGATCTCACGGCACCCGAACGTCTCTCGCTCGTGGATGACGAATGGGCGCTCGTGCGCGCCGGACGGCACAGCGCAGCCGATTACCTGACGCTCGTCGCCGAGTTTGGACACGAGCACACGAGCGGCATCGTCGACGACATCACGGCGCGTCTCGCCTACCTCCGCGACTACCTGTCGACGCCGGAATCGGCCGTCAAGCTCGAGGCGTTCCTGCGTGACCTCCTGAGGCCGCTCTATCAGGAGCTGGGGTTCAGTGCGACCGGCTCGGAGCCCGATGATCGGCACGCCCTGCGCGCCGGTGTGATCCTGGCGCTCGGCACCACCGGAAACGATCCCGACGTGGCCTCAAAGGCGCGCGCAGCGCTGGATCGATCGCTCGCCGGCGGCCCTCCGCTGGATCCGGCGACCGCCGACGCGGTGACGGCGGCCGCCGCGGAACATGGTGACGCCAGACTGTTCGACGCGCTGGCGGCCGCCACCGACCGCGCCGGTACGCCACCCGACGAGCATTATCGATATCTGAACGCGCTTGCCCGATTCCGCGATACCGCGCTCATCGATCGCGGGCTGCAGCGCACGCTGACGTCCGAGCTGCGCAGCCAGGACGCGTCGCTTTATCTCTCACGCTTCTTTCTCAGCAGTCCACAGGCGCGCGTGCGAGCGTGGGCATTCGTCAAGGAGCACTGGACCGCGCTCGAGCCGAAGATCGCGATTTTTGGCGGCGATACCACATTGGTCCGCGCCGCTGGATCGTTCTGCGACGCGAAGTCCAGAGATGACATCAAGGCGTTCTTCGCGGCCCATCCGCTCCCGGGCGCCACGCGCACACTCGATCAAACACTCGAACAGATCGGTAATTGCATCGCGCTCCGCGCGTCGCAGGCCCCTTCCGTGGAGCGCTGGCTCGCGTCGCGCTGACGCATCGTGCGGAGACGACTGCTCCCGCCGATCGTCTACAGCCTCGCGGCGGGCGTGTTCACGTGGCCGCTCGTCCTGCAGATGCCGTTGCGGTTGGCCGCGCCGGAGGCGACGGGCGATCCGGCGTTGAATCTGTGGACGCTCGGATGGGATCTGCAGACGATTACCGCCCACCCGTCGTGGCTCTTCAACGGACGCATCTTCGACGCGGAGATCTTCTATCCCGCCCGCCAGGCACTTGCGTTCTCCGATCATCTCCTGCTCCAGGCGCTCGCGTTGTGGCCCGTGTACGCGGTGACGGGCCACCTCGTGTTCTGCTACAACCTCCTGTTCGTCGCATCGCTCGTCGCATCGGCCTGCGCGATGCACGCACTCGTGCGGGAAACGGTCGGCAATGAGCCGGCGGCGTACGTGGGCGGTGTCATCTTCGGCTTCGCGCCTTACCATTTCACCCATCTCATTCACCTGCAGCTGCAATCCCTGTACTGGCTGCCATTGACGCTGCTTTTCCTGCATCGCCTGCGCGCAAAGGCACGGTGGCGTGACTGCGCAGGCCTCGGCATCACGACGGGACTGCAACTGGTCAGCTCGGTGTACTACGGCGTGATCGGCGCGGTGGGTCTCGCCGTAGCGGCGCTCGTCCTGGCCGTCTCGCCGGGACCCAAGCGAAGAGCGCAGTTCCTGCTTCGCGGTGTCGTGGCCATGATCGCCGCGATGCTCATCGCCCTCCCTTGGGCGCTGCCGTATTTCCGCGCCGCGCGCGAGTCGGGAGCCGGCCGCAACCTCTACGAAGCGACGCACGGCAGCGCAGTGCTCGCGAGCTACCTACAGGCGCCAGTCACCAACGCGCTGTACGGCCGCACCGGATGGCTGCGCCCCGCGCCGGCTGAGCGTCTGCCGCGAAAGGACGGTCCCGAACAAGGGCTCTTTCCGGGGTTCGGTGCACTGATCCTGGCTGGCTTTGCGCTGCTGCGTGCCTCGCGCGACACACGCGTGCACGTTCACGTTTACGCCGCGCTTGGTCTGGTTGGAGTTGTGCTCTCGCTCGGTCCGGACGGCATCCGACCGCTCTATGCGGTTCTGTACAACACGCTGTCTGGCATGCAGGCGATCCGAGCGCCGGCTCGATTCAGCGTGCTCGCACTGTCCGCGATAGCGATGCTGGCATCCGTTGCAGTGCGCGTGTTCGACGAGCGGCTGCGCCATCCATCGAGCGTCGTTGCTGCGTCCGCGCTGACAGTCGTGACGCTCGAATGTTTCAACGGCGCAATTTCGTATGCACCGGCGCCGGCGCTGTCGACGCCGGTCGGATCGTGGTTGAAAGCGCATCCCGGCACGGGCGCCGTGGTATGCGTGCCGATGGTGTTCGACACGGCGAATACGGCGTGCATGCTTGAGTCGCTCGAGCACGGACGGCCGGTCGTCAACGGGTACAGCGGCATAACGCCGCCCTTCTTCGCCGCACTCGTGGACGTCGTCCAGCGGCTGCCGTCGGCGGAGTCCCTGAAATCGCTCCACGACCTCGGCGTCGAGTACGTCGTCAGTGAACATCCGTTGGCCATCGATTCGTCGCTTGCGGGGGTCCTCGTCGAACGGGCGAGGTTCGATGAGCGGAGCATCTACGAGCTCGTCTGGACTGCGGGCATCAGCGACGACATCAGCGCGCGTGCCGAGGTGCCCGTACCGGACCCGGGCCCTGTTCCGTTCGGCGTGGGCGAGCAGATCATCTATCGCGTCAACTGGACGACCGGGCCGGTGGGCGTTCCTGCCGGCGAGGCTACGATGTCGGTGGTGGCGGCCGACGACGGACAGTTTCGATTCCTCGTCGCGGGGAAGACCGCCTCATGGGTGTCGGCGTTCTTCGAGGCGGACGCCACGCTGATGACCACGACCGATGCGAAACTTCGGCCGTTGACCCATGACGAAACGATCGTCGAGGGCGGCCGGCGGGCTGAGCGACGCTTCGTGTTCGATTCCACGGGCCATTCCGTGCGCATGACGATTAATGGCGGCGAGTCGCTATCCTTTCCGCTAGCCCCGAACGCACGCGACCCAATCAGCTTGCTGTTCTATCTGCGGACGCTTCCGCTCTCGCCGACGGCGCAGTTCACGTTGCCGCTCGCCGAAAACGGCCGGCAGATGTACATGGAAGCCACGGTTGGCGCCGAGGAATCGCTGGCGTTGACGGGACAGGCCTGGAGCGTGTGGCGGGTCGATGCGCGCCTGCGCCAGACCGTCGAGCGCCGCGCCGCACATGCGCTCAC
>JBKPDW010000512.1:0-7365 GCA_046728115.1 Acidobacteriota bacterium
CTGGGGCGGCAGTTCCAACGAGCAGCGCGACACCGGCGATCACGCCGAACAGTTTCGTACTCACCGGTCTCTCTCCTGCGCCGACGGTATACGGAACTGCCGTCCCGAACCGTCGTTTGGCGCCATCTCCGAGAAAGTATAAACGACGTGGCCGGGTGTCTGTTTATCAAACGGATCCGCGACACATAGAAGCTCAGCGGACTGGCCGTGTGATGCACGACTGCCTTTAGAAAAAGTGTTTAGAAAGTGTCTAGTGGGCAAGCTCCTCGTCAAGCGCCGGAGTCCGACACGGCTGGCGGTGCTCGTACCGCGCAAGGGCATCCGTCAAGCGACGGACGAGGTCGGGACGCGACACACGCACGGCGGACGCCAACGCCTCGCGCTGCCACGTGACGGCTTCACCGAACTGCCCGAGTTCCGCCTGCGTCATCGCCATTAACTCGCCGACTTCGACGCTCCGCGGCTCCCGCGCGAGCACCTCGCGCATCAGCCGGAGCGCCGCCTGTCCGTCGCGCACGGTGGCGTCAGGCGCCGCCGCCAGCAGCCGGACCAGCGCGTGGACGAAAGCCGGCCGATCGGGATATTGCTTCATACCGTCCAGCAGCCGATCGCGCCCCTCGCGGTAGCGGTGCAGATCGACGAGAGCCAGCGCGTAGCCGAGCGGGGCGTCGGTGGCGCGCGGGTCGAGCGCGGCGGCCTCGGCGTAGCGCGCCAGCGATTCGGCGGCTCGTCCCCTCTGGCGAAGGACGTCGGCCAGACGGACCCGCGCCTCAGCGTACGCCGGATCGGCCCGCACCGCTTCGTTCAGGTGCTCGAGCGCGTCCGCGGTGCGCCCGTTGGCGGCGAGCAGCACGCCGAGGCTGTAGTGGGCCTTGGCGAATCGCGGCGACAGACGCAGCGCCTCGTCGAACTGATCCGCAGCGCCGCGCCCGTCCCCGGACATGAACAAGGCCGTGCCGAGCTTGTGATGCAGCGACGGCTCGCCGGGCGCAAGCTCGATGCCCTTCCGGAAGTACGCGGCGGCGGCCTTCCAGTCGCGCTCGTCGAGCGCCTTCGCGCCGCGCACCTCGTACGCGACCGCGCTCTCCAGCATCGTCTCCAACTCGAGCATCAGCGGATCGGTCGGCCGGATCGCGCCGGGACCGCGGAGGCGCAGGTGCGCTTCGGCCTTCTCCTCTTGCCCGAGTCCCCGGTACGCCATCGCGAGCGGATAGTGAATCGACGACTCGCGCGGATTGAGCGCGAGCGCCCGCTCGAGCTGCTCGGCCGCGCGGGCGTAGTCGGATCGGGCGAGCGCGGCGCGGCCGAGCCCGACGATCGCGGCGATCGATTGCGGCTGCTCGGCGAGCGCGCGCTCGAACAACGGCTGCGCGGCCTCGGGACGTCCCTGATCGAGGTAGGCATCCCCGAGCCAGACGAGCGCGGGCACGTGGCGCGGCTGCAGCCGCAGCACCCGCTCGAACGCCGCCTCCGACTTCGTCGCCTCGCCGCGGTCTTTGTAGAGATGCGCGAGGTAATAGGGCCACTTGAGTTCGTCGGGGTCTAGACCCTCCGCGTTGAGCAGGCACGCCTCGGCCTCCTCGCGATACTCCGCCGCCATCAGCAGCGTACCCATCGCGCCGTACGCGTTCGCCAGGTCGCTCGGCGAAGCCTTCGGATCGGCAGTCGTTCGCGTCAGCGCGCCGTAGCGCTCGCGCAGCTGCATCTGCACCGACTCGGCGGCGCGCGCGAGATCCGGCAGCGCCACGGCGCGCAGCGGAGGCCTGCTCGGTGCACGGCAGCCAATCGCGAGAAGGAAAACTGAGAACGCACGAACCGCGGTGATCGCGCTCGCTCCGCGTGCACTTTGTCGAGCGATCATCGGCCGGTGCCTTGCCGGATCGTGACGTACCGGTCGATCGCGACGCCGGACCACGTCTCCGTCAGCCCGTCGGGCCAGATGACGCGAACGTTCACGGGACCATTCGAGTCGCCGAGCCCGGCGATCACGCGCGGATCGTTGGCCGACGCGTAGCTCCCGTCGGACCGGGCGCGACGCCACACCGTGCGACCGTCGGACCGGGTCACGGCAACCCGCGCGCCGATCATGTCGCGCCGGCCATCCCGGCCGACGAGCCGGAGGCCGATCCAGTGCCGGCGCTGACCGATCCCGTTGAGCAGTAGCCGCAGTGGACCGCTCGCGTTGCCGACGACGAGGTCGATGTCGCCGTCGTTGTCGATGTCGCCGAACGCGGCGCCGCGGCTGACCTCGCCGCGCGCGAACGCCGGACCCGCGCGGTCCGTGACCTCCTCGAACCGCCCGTTCCCCAAGTTTCGGAACGCCTGCTTGCGCTGCTGCAGTGCGAACGGCTCTCGTCGTGCCGCGGCATTGATGTTCTGGGTGACGGCCCCGTTGACCGTCACCAGGTCGAACCAGCCGTCGTTGTCGATGTCGAGCCAGGCGGCGCCGAATCCCGTAAACGGCAGGGTCGGCTGACGCAGCCCGGCGCGCGCGCTGCGCTCCTCGAACACGGCGGCGCCGTTGTTGACGTACAAATCAGCGCCCTGGCCCGTGAGCTCGGTGATGAAGAGATCCTCGTCGCCGTCGTTGTCGAAGTCGCCGGCGTCCACGCCCATGCTCGACTTCGCCTCGCCGTCGGCGCCCAGCGCGGCGCCCGCCAGGAGCGCCGTGTTCTTGAAGGTGCCGTTGCGCTGGTTGAGCCACAACTGGTTCGGTTGACCGTCGTTGGCGACGTAGATGTCGATCCATCCGTCGCCGTTGAAATCGGCCGTCGCCACGCCCAGCGCGGGGCCGAACTCGGTCGACAGGGCGGCGCCGACCGTCACGTCGGTAAACGTGCCGTCGCGATTGTTGTGGTACAAGCTGCTCCGCTGCGCGGTGTACACATGCGGCGGGCAGTAGTCGGAGCCGCCCGCTAGGCCGAAGCACTTCACGTTCCCCTCGACGCGGTAGTTCACGTAGTGTCCGACGAACAGGTCGAGCCATCCATCGCGATCGAAGTCCACGAACGCCGCCGAGACGCTCCAGCCAGGACTCTCGGTGCGGCTCGCCCTGGTCACGTCGCTGAACGTCCCGTTGCAGTTGTTCCGCAACAACTGATTCGATCCGAGATTCGTCACGTACAGGTCGATGCAGCCGTCGTTGTTGAAATCGCCGGTCGCGACGCCCATGCCGTACCCGCGCGCGTCGATGCCTGAAGCCTCTGTCACATCGGTCAAATGCAGCGTTCGTCGGCCGTCGGCGGTCACCTGGAGATCATTCCGGAAGAGGCGGCTGCGGAGTGCCGACCTCTCGCGCGGCGGAAACCAAGCGCGATCGATCGGCTTCGATCCGAGCATCCGCCCTTGGACCACGAACACGTCCAGGTCGCCATCGTTGTCGTAGTCGAAGAGCGCGACGCCTGGCGGCATGATCTCCGGGTAGTAGAACTCGCCCGACATGCCGTTGAAGTGCGTGAAGCTCACTCCTGACGCCGCCGCGACGTCGCTGAACGAAGGCGCCTCCTGCGTGGCGGCGTCCGCAGCGTGCTGGTGATCGGTGCGCCGGGCGCCTCCGAGCGGACGCGCCGCGAGCGCGAGCGCGAGCGCCACGATCCAATGCCGACAGTCCACTCCAGTGGTCACGCCAACTCAGCGATGGAAAACTGCCCGCGATCGTTCGTCGTCAAGAAGTGCAGGGCGTCCGATCCAGGTTCGCGGCTGTGAGCTCGCGCGGCAGGGCGTGAAGCTCCAGGACGATGAGCCCGAACCTGCTGATGTACGGTGCCAGCGCCGCAGATGCCGAACCAAGTTCTCTTCCACCTGCTCGGCCAGAATTCGTCGCCGCCGTTTGTAGTCGCACCCGACCTCTCACCGGTGTAGTATGCCGTCAACGTCGGGGCGCCAAGACGGGGATTCGGCAATGACTCAACGAAGCCTCCCGGTGCGGCATCTCATGGCGGCCGGCCTGGTGCTGATGCTTGCGCCGGCGATGCCCGAGTACGCCTGTCACAAGAACAATTACGCACTTCTCAAATTCATCCGAGGCTCTCACTTCCAGCGGGCGCACAAGCCAAAACAGTAACGCTAGCGACGAGGTGACTGTATGCGTGGACTGGTGACCGCCGTTGTTGTATGTCTCGTGGCACCCACCGCTGCCTGGGCTCAGGCGTCGATTGCCGGCGTCGTGAAGGATCCGTCGGGCGCCGTACTCCCCGGCGTCGGCGTTGAAGCCGCCAGTCCCGAGCTCATCGAAAAGGCGCGTACGGCCGTGACCGATAGCAGCGGCCGGTATCGCATCGAGGACCTGCGGCCCGGCACGTACACGGTGACGTTCACGCTTCCGGGATTCATGACCCTCAAGCACGACGGCGTGATCCTCAGCGGATCCATTGTAACCACCGTCGACGCTGAACTTCGCGTCGGCGTCAGCGAGACGGTCACGGTGACGGGCGAATCACCGATCGTCGACACGGTGAGTACCAAACGTGAACTGACGCTCGACAACGAGACGATGCGAAACATGCCGGGCGTCCGCAGCTACAGCGGTCTCCTCCCCATGGTTCCCGGCCTGCAGACCAACCTCGGCAACATCGGCACCGGTCCGGTGTTCGCGATCTTTCCGATCCACGGCGGCCGTGGCGTCGAATCGCGTCTGACCGTGGATGGACTGAACATCAGCAACCCGCCGGGTGGCAACCAGCCACCGAACTTCATTGCCGATATCGGGAACGCTCAGGAAGTGACGATGACCATGTCGGGTGGTCTGGGCGAGTTCGAGACCGCCGGCCTCACCGTCAACATCGTCCCGAAGGTGGGCGGCAACAGCCTGTCGGGCCTGGCCTACGTCTCAGGCTTCTCGGAGGGGATGCAGGCAGACAACTTCACCGATGAGCTGAGGGCCCGCGGCGCCACGCAGCCGACACCGGTGTCCCGCGTGTACGACGTCAATGCGGCCATCGGCGGCCCGATCAAGAAGGACAAGCTTTGGTACTATCTGAGCGTTCGCGTACAGGGCCAGCAGCGGGACACGCTGAACGTCTATTACAACCAAAACGCGGGCAAGCCCGACAGCGATCTCTCTTCGTGGGTGTACGCACCGGACCTGAGCCGGCCGGCGTACTCGGATCGGCTGTGGGAGAACTACACGCCGCGCATCACGTACCAGGCCACGCCGCGCAACAAGTTCTCGTTCGTGTGGGATGAACAGCCGGTCTGCCGCACCTGCTCGGGTACGACCTCGCTGACCGGGTCGCCCAACTTCATCTTCCCGACGTCGCCCGAAGCCGATGGCCACGGCGAATTCAGCCCGCAGCGCGTCGTACAGGGGCACTGGACGTCGCCGGCGACGAACAAGCTGCTCCTCGAAGCAGGAATCGGTACGACCTATTACCAGTGGGGCGGCCGCGAACTCAACCCGAACCCGACCGAGAACCTGATCCGCGTCACCGATCTGGCTGCTCCGATTACGCCTACGCTGACCACTGCGATGGTGTACCGGTCGCAGAACTGGCTCGTGAACAGGACGAGTGGCACGAACTGGACGTTTACGGGGTCGTACGTGACCGGTTCGCATAGCATGAAGTTCGGCTACCAGGGCAATTACTGGAAGGACGACCGCGAGATGCACACCAACACGCGGAGCCTCGCGTACACGTTCTTCGGCGGCAGGCCGGTCTTCCCCTTCGGTTCGATCACCGAGTACGCGAACCCGTATATCGTGAATGCGAGCGCGCGGCAGGACTCTCTGTTCGCGCAAGACCAGTGGACGATCAAGCGCCTGACGCTGCAGGGCGCGGTGCGCTGGGATCATCCGTGGAGCTGGTTCCCCGCTCAGACCGAGCCCGCGTCCCGGTTCTTCCCAGGCGCCAGCTTCCCGCGCACTGACGGCGTGACGGGCTACAACGACATCACGCCGCGCATGGGTGCGGCGTACGATCTATTCGGCAAGGGCAAGACGGCGCTGAAGGTGAGCCTCGGGAAGTACCTGCAGGGCGCCAGCGTCAGCAACCTCGCGTACAGCGCCAACCCGTCGCTGCGGATTCCAGGCGGCAATGCAAGCGGCTTCCTGAACCCGTCGGTGAACCGCCCGTGGACCGACGCGAACGGCGATTTCATGCCGGACTGCAACCTGGACAACCCGCTGGCGAACAACGAATGCGGCCAGATCAATGTGCTCACGTTCGGCAGCAGCCAGCTCGTCGGCGCGGTGTTCGATCCGGACCTGCTCCACGGGTGGAACCTCCGTCCGTCGGACTGGTCCTTCGGCGCGTCGGTGCAGCAGCAGATCTTCCCACGCGCGTCGGTCGAGGTCGGCTACTACTACCGTTCGTTCACGATGTTCACCACCGGTGGCACGGTGACCGATAACCTCGCGATCTCGACGAACGATGTCGCGGCGTGGACGCTGACCGCGCCGAAGGATCCGCGTCTGCCCGGCGGCGGAGGTTACCCTGTCGGGCCGCTCTACAACATTGACCCCGCTGTGTACGGCCAGTCGAACCTGTTGATCGAGTCCACGAAGAAGGTGGGTGACGATACGCGCGTATTCAACGGCGTTGACGTCACCCTGAGCGTGCGCAACGCCCACGGCTTCACGGTGTCCGCCAGCACCAGCACCGGGAAGGTGGTCAACGATTGGTGCGCCATCCGCGCCGCAGTTCCCGAGGGAACGTACGCGAACGTCAGTGGACTCTTGAACCCGTACTGCCACGTCGAGTCGCCGATCCAGACGTCGTTCCGTGCCTTGGCGACCTACACGATTCCCCGGGTCGATGTGCTGGTCAGCTCGGTCTTCCAGGACAAGCCGAACGTCGGCACCGACCAGGTTGTCTCACTGATGGCGAACTACACGCTCACGGCGGCCGATCTGGCCGCGGCGGCTGTGCAGATCGGACGATCGCTGTCGCCGTATCCCTTTCCGAACAACGCGGTCAACCTGACCGCGCCGGGTACCCTGTATGGGGACCGCGTTCGTCAGCTCGATTTTTCGGTAAAGAAGATCATCCGCCTCGCCAGTCAGCGCATGACTGTGGGCGCAGACTTCTACAACCTGGCGAACAACAACGTAACGCTCGCGTTCAACCCGACGTTCGTCCCGAACGTGCCGGGGTGGAATGCGCCGACCAGCTACATGAACCCGCGCATCGTGCGTCTGAACGCGGAGTTCAGCTGGTAGGTGAGCGTCGGGCTTGTTGAAATTGACGAGAGCGTTCAAAAACCCATCTCGCTGAGGTGGCGGTCGTCGTCAGGGGCCGTGTCGTGCGGAGCTACGACAAGCTGTACGCAAAGGCTCTGGCAGGCCTGAAAGAGTGAACGCGACATCCTGCGATGAACCACTCAATCGAGCATGCGTGGGACGTCCACCGCCAATACGCGGGCGGGACT
>JBKPDW010000513.1:0-7949 GCA_046728115.1 Acidobacteriota bacterium
CGGTGTACGCGGCCGCGAAGAAGGCGCGGACGACCTGCCGCTGGCGCGCCAGATCCGGATTAGGTGAGGGGACTCCGGCACCCTTCACCCGGCGCCGCGCCCGGCTGGCGAGTTGCCGTGCGGCGCCCGGCGTGCGGCCGACGATGCCGGCGATCTCCTCGAAGGGCAGTTCGAACATGTCGTGCAACACGAACGCCAGCCGCTCGGCCGGGGTGAGCTGGTCGAGCACGACGAGCAAGGCGAAGCCGACCGAGTCGGCCAGCAACGCCGCCTGTTCGGGGTCTAGGTCCCCGTCCGGGACGGCGACCAGGTCGGGCAGGTGCGTAGCGAACGCGTCCTCCCGGCGGCGCCGGCGAGAGCGCAACGTATGCAGGCACTCCCGCGCGACCACGGTGGTCAGCCAGCCGCCGAGGTTGTCGATCTGTTCCGGGTCGGACCGGCTGAGCCGCAGCCAGGCGTCGTCCGCGCCGGCCGGCGAGCCGAGCATTCGATACGCCACCGCCCGCAGCCGGGGCCGGTGCTGCTCGAACCGCTCCGCCAGCCACTCGTTCTCGTCCATCGGTCACACCATTCCATCGCCAGGGCTCACCGAGGTGAACCCCCAGACACGGCAAATGTGACGAGTCACGTCAGCGCAGGCCGAGGCAGAGCTGCCGCGAACGCGGTCGCTCTTTCGAACCCTGGGTGCGCCAGAGGCGGTCCCATGAATACAAGAACGCGACTCTACTGGATCGTGAAAGGTTTGATGAGTGCCTTCATGCTCATGGCCTCCATTCCAGATGTGCTCCGGATTCCGCAGGCGGTCGAGCTTTTCACGCACCTCGGCTACCCAACCTACCTGCTCCCGTTGCTCGGCACCGCCAAGATTCTGGCCGTCATCGCTATTCTCGTGCCCGGCTTTCCGAGAATCCGGGAATGGGCGTACGCGGGCCTCGTGTTCGACCTCATCGGTGCATGGTATTCGCACATCTCGGTTGGCGACCCTCCAAGCGCGTGGATGCTTCCCGTCATCGCGCTGCTGCTGGTGGTCGGGTCGTATGTTGTTGACCGACGTCACACCGCGGCAACTGGAGGGCACTGGATGATCGAGGACCAGCCAGGGACAGTTGCGAAACGGCTCGAACGAGACACCGCACGATAGGCGGAATAGCGTGGCGAACGAGACATCCACGACGAACGCCGTTGGCACCGCGCGAGCCACTCGTCGCGAGTGGGTCGGCCTTGGAGTGCTCTCACTGCCATGCCTGATCTACTCGATGGACTTGAACGTGCTGAATCTGGCGGTACCGCATCTCATCGCCGACCTACGGCCGAGCAGCACGCAGCTGCTCTGGATCGTTGACATCTACGGGTTTGTGATCGCCGGGCCTTGATCACGATGGGAACGCTGGGCGACCGCATTGGTCGGCGGCGGCTGCTGCTGATCGGTGCCGTTGTCTTTGGCGCAGCGTCCGTCCTTGCCGCGTTCTCCTTCACCGCCTCCATGCTGATCGGTGCGCGCGCGATCCTCGGGCTGGCATCGGCAACGCTCGCACCATCAACGCTGTCGCTGCTGCGGACGATGTTTCTCGATCCACGAGAGCGAACGTTCGCGGTGGGTGTCTGGATCGCCAGTTTCTCCGCCGGAGGCGCGCTCGGTCCTCTCCTGGGCGGGTGCTCCTCGAGTACTTCTGGTGGGGATCGGTGTTCCTGGTGAATGTGCCGGTCATGGTGCTCCTTCTGGTTCTTGGTCCGCGGCTCCTTCCTGAGTACCGCGACCCGAATGCCGGCCGCCTTGATGTGATCAGCGCCGCACAATCGCTCGCTGCCATCCTCGCGGTGATTTACGGCATCAAGCGCTTCGCACAGGGCGATGACACGTGGGCGCCGATCGCAGCAATTGTGCTCGGCGTTGTCGTCGGCATGGTGTTCGTACGGAGACAACAGACGCTCACTGGTCCACTGATTGACCTATCGCTGTTCAGGTCACGTGCGTTCAGTGCGTCGCTGGCGATCAACATCGTGGGATTCTTCGTGGCCTTCGGCACATTCCTCGCGATTGCGCAGTACCTGCAGCTCGTGCTCGGCATGACTCCTCTCGAGGCCGGACTCTGGACCGCGCCGTACGGGCTGGCGTTTATCGCGGGATCGATGCTGGCTCCGGCGCTCGCACGCCGCCTGCGGCCCACCGACGTCATCGCGGGTGGTTTTGCTGTCGCCGGTGCGGGTTTCCTGGTACTGACGCAAATCGGAGTTTCCCACGGACCGGGCGTCGTCGTGACGGCATACGTGATCTTGTCGTTGGGACTGTCGCCTGTCTTCACCATGGCAACCGATCTGGTCGTCGGCACGGCGCCGGCCGAGCGTGCCGGCATGGCGGCCGGGCTGTCAGAAACGACGACCGAGTTGGGCGGTGCGTTGGGGATCGCCGTCCTGGGAAGCCTCATCACCGCGATCTATCGCAGGCTGATGGCATCAGTCTCAATCCATCCGCCGGCCGCGCTTGCCGACACCGCGCGCGACAGCCTCGGTGGGGCGGCCGCCGTCGCCCCGACGTTGCCGGGGCCGATGGGCGCGTCGCTCCTCACCGCCGCGCGCGAGGCGTTTACAGAGGCGGTGATAGCGAGCGCGATGGTGAGCGCCGCCCTGGCGATCGCGGCCGCCGTCGTCACGGCCACGCTGCTGCGCGCCGCGGGCCCGCCGGCGTCACCGGCGTCGTCGTAAACGAAGAAATCATCAGGAGATAGTATGACTTCCCATCACACGTCCGAGGAACCAGGCATCCGTGCGCTGATCGAAAACTGGGCCCGAGCAATCAGCTCGGGGGACCGAAAGGCAATCCTCGCCCATCACGCGCCGGACATGTTGATGTTCGACTTCCCACCGAACATCGTGCGTGGACTCGATGAATACAACAGAACGTGGGACTTCTTCTATCAGTCACCACGAGGTCCGATCAGCTTTGTGCCACGTGAGCTGAAAGTCACGCCGGGCTCAGACGTCGCGTTCGCCTCATGTCTGATTCATTGCGATGGCACGTCGGCGGGACCGCTCGATCTCCGTCTGACCGTCGGGCTCCGCAAGATCGATGGCGAGTGGACGATTGTGCATGAACACCACTCGGTGCCAACAGTCGAAGAGCGTTTTCTGCCGCCTGACGCGTCTCGACCGTGACTGGGACACGAACCTGCAGGGAGGCACACATGCCCGCATCCAGCGATGAGGTCCGAATTCGCGAGTTGATTGAACACTGGGCGAAGGCGGCACGCGAGAAGGACATGGATGGCGTCCTGGCACATCATGCCGAGGACGTCGTGATGTACGACGTGCCACTGCCATTGCAGTGTCAAGGTATCGACGAGTACCGGAAGACCTGGGAGTTGTTCTTTCGACAGCAACCGCGGCGGTCCAGGATCGTTCGACCTGACGGAGCTGCGGATCACCGCGAGTGAGACCGTCGCCTATGGCCACGCGCTGCTCACGGTGTTCGACTCGACGGCCCGTCTGACGATCGGTTTCCGCAAGGAACGAGGGCAATGGGTGATTGCGCACGAGCACCACTCCTATCCGTTGAAGCACTGATCCGAATTGATGGGACGCAATCGACAAGGAGAAGAGTCGTGAGTTCTGAATCTCAGCGCGTAGCTGGTCTCCTGCTCGTGGTTTTGCCGACCGTGATGGTCGGCGGCGTGAGTCTCTTGACGCTGCTGGTCGGAGAGCCGGCGTACATGCGGAATCCACTGCGTCAGGACTTGTGGCGCGCCGGGCATGCACATGCGGGTGTGCTGCTGGTACTGTCGCTCGTCGTCCTGCGCTATGTCAACGAGGCGCTGCTTACCGCACGACTGAAAACGTTCGTCCGCATGGCAGCCCCGTCAGCCGCGATCCTCATGCCGATCGCATTCTCTTGTCGGTGCTCGAGCCCGAGGCCACGGAACCGAACGGACTGATTGGGCTGGCGTATGTCGGCGCGGGTGTTCTCGCTGCTGGTGTTGTCCTGCTCGGGATCGGTCTGTTGCGCAGTTTACGCGCTGCCGCGTGATAGGTATTCCGATCGCTCTCGCGGCGGCGCGAGATGTGGACTCGCAGGTGGTCGCTCTGGCGCGTCGCGCATACGCGGAGAACTCGTGAACCGTTGACACCGCGATGACGTTTGAATGGTCGGCACATCGAACGGCGAGGTACCTCAATGAGCAGACCCACGATGTTTGAGGCGGCTGGCGGATCGTCCGCCTTCGAGGCCCTGACGGTTCGCTTCTACGAAAAAGTGAGAGCAGATCCGCTGCTGTCACGGGTGTTCGCGTCTTTTTACCGCCGAGCATGCCAAGCATGTCGCGATGTGGCTCGGCGAGGTCTTCGGCGGCCCGCGCCGCTACACCGAAGAGCTTGGCGGGCATCGTACGGTTCTTGAACGGCACCGGAATCTGGCGCTCTCGCCGGATCAGAAAGAGCGATGGGTCCACTTGATGCTCGAAACGGCGCAAGAAGTGTTACCCAAGGACGCAGAGCTGCAAGCGCGCTTCGCCGACTACATCCGGTGGGGCGCGCAGATTGCGGTGGCGGCTTCGCAGCCCGGCTTTGAGATTCAGCATGTCGGCCCTGTTCCCAAGTGGGGATGGACGACCGATAACGAAGCGTAGCGCACGTGTATTCCGTGAGGACGTGCGCGGGAGGCTGACTTGAACGATGCGATAAGTGTCTCGCCTCGGCCGCTCGCTGACTCGGCAGTTGCGACCCGGCTTCCAGCGAAAGACCTCGCGCGCGCGAGGCGGTTCTACTCGGAGAAGCTGGGGCTCGAGCCCGTCGAGGAGCGGCCTGGCGGCCTTCGCTACCGCTGTGGCGCCGCTGACTTCGCCCTCTTCGAGTCGGCGGGAGCCGCGTCTGGCACTCACACCCAGATGGGATGGGAAGTCGCGGACATCGAGGCCACCGTGGCGGCACTGAAGGCGCGCGGCGTGGTCTTCGAGGAGTACGATCTGCCCGGTCTCGTGACGGTGGACGGCATCGCGGAGATCGAGGGGAATTATCCAAGCAAAGGGATCGGCGAGCGAGGCGCCTGGTTCAGAGATAGCGAGGGCAATCTGCTCGGCATCGGGCAGCCGGTGCGGCGATGAAGGGACTTACGCGAACTGTCACGCTGCCGATTTGGATCTGTCTCGTTCTTCACGGCGGCTGCTCGCGCGCGCCGGCCGATTCACCAAGTCGTCAGCATGCCGACTCGGCCGCCGCCGCGCTCGGCCGTGCATTCGTCTCTCAAACGGCGAACGCGAACGGAACGACTCTTCATTACGTTCGCGGCGGCACCGGTCCCGGGCTGATCCTGCTGCACGGCTTTCCGCAGGATTGGTCGGTGTTCCGTCGAATCATGCCACGGCTCGCGCGCACGTTCACGGTCGTGGCGGTCGACCTGCGCGGTGTCGGCGGATCCGCGGCCACGCCGGGCGGGTACGATGCCGTTTCTCTCGCCGAAGACATCCGCCAACTCGCGGGTCATCTCGGGTTGGAACGCCCATTTGTGGGTGGCCACGACAACGGCGGCACGGTGGCGTACGCCCTGGCCCGAGTCCATCCCCAGTCGACCCGCGGTGTAATGATTCTCGATGTCCCTATTCCCGGTCTGGCGCCGTGGGAGCAAGTGAAGGCCGATCCGACGCTGTGGCATTTCGGCTTTCCATCAAACGCCGAACGTTCCCAACGTCTGATCGCCGGCCACGAGGCGATTTACTTCCGCGAAGTATTCTTCAACCGCTTCTCACGCAACCCTGCCGCCATCTCCGAAGAAGACCTGCTCCATTACGTGGGTTCGTACGCATCGAGCGATCAGCTCCGCGCCGGTCTCGAAGTTTACCGCGCGTATGCCGCAAATGAACGGGTTAACTCGGACCAACGGGGCCCAATCGATGTGCCCATCGTGCTGGCGGGTGGCGACCACTCGCAGGCATCGCTCAACCCCACCGTTGCCGAATCACTGCGCGCCCACGGGTGGCGCAACGTGTCAGTCGAGGTCATTGCGAACAGTGGGCACCAGGTCATCGATGAGCAGCCGGAGGCCGTCGCGGACCTTCTCGAGCGATATGGGGCACGGTAGACCGAGCCGTGACTGTGCGGCTCTCAACGCACGGACGCGACGGCGCACCAGCAGACATTTTCGATGACAACGCTTCCACTCTGGGCGCAGGCGGCGATCTGAGGGACGTTCGCCGGAAGCGGTCTGCTCTTTGGCTTACTGGCGGCGTACATCACACGGCCCGGGGCCGCAAGCGGAGAAGGAGCTCTCCACGGTGCCTAGCGAGGAGCGGAAGCACAGTGTTCTCGAACTCATTGAAGGTTGCCTCGCGCCCTTCGCGGACGTAAATCAGCTGGGTCAGGTAGATCATCGACACCTCCGAGATTCCAATACATTGGCGAGAGGTGCTGTCAGCGCAGGACGGTGCTGAACTCCTCGCGAAGGAAGTCCTTGATTGCGGCACTTTAACCAAGTTCAACCCACCGCGTCCCGTCCGGCCGAATCGTGATGGCGGTTGTCAGGAACGGGCAGCACTGATGTTCCAACGCCATCCACTCGACCACATCCTGAGCCGTCACGGCTGACCCCAGGCGCAACTGAAAGGATTGGACTGTCGGCGTCACGGATTCGATCGCGCCGAGCACGCGTGAACGGAGCAGTTCGAGTTCACCCCGATAAACATTGGTCCGACTATCCTCCGCAAGAAGATCGAGGATGTGCGAGAGGTGCCGCGTCCGGCACTCAAGTCTGCCGCAATGAACGACGATATACCTGCGGGCGCGCCAGCTTTCGACTAGAGCAAGGCGGCGCGCCGCGCGCGTATCGAAACTGCCCGATGAATGCCCGCCGTGAAGGCCAGGCCTACTCGTCAAACAACTCCCTGAAGAACTCCCGGATCGCGCCCGATGACCGCGCGTCGGTTTGCGCGTGATACAGCACGCCTGGCTGCTGACCGGTAGCGGTCTCGTGCGTGAAACCATGCATCGCGTTCCCGTAGACAATCAACTGATAGTCCGCGCCCGCGTTCTTCATCTCCTCGGCAAACGCGGTGACCTGCGACATCGGCACGTGCGGGTCGAGCGCTCCATGGCAGACCAGCACGCGCGCGCGAATCGATGACGGCTCGGCAGCACAGGTCGTTTCGAGACCGCCGTGGACACCCACGACGCCGCTGATCGTCGAGCCGCTGCGTGCGTACTCGAGGACCATCATCCCACCGAGACAATAGCCGACAGCGGCGATGCGGCCGTCGACTTCAGGTCGCGATGACAGGATTTCGATCGCCGGCTGCACGCGGCGAAGCAGGGCCGGGCGGTTGTTACGAAGGTCGCCGATGTGACGCATGATCCGTTCGCGGTTCCCGGTCACGCCTTCGCCGTACATGTCGCACGCAAACACCACGTAACCCGACTCGGCGAACCGCCGCGCCCGTCCGCGCGCGTGATCGTCGAGGCCGGCGCCGCCGTGCACGACGAGGACGCCCGGCCGCTTGCCGGCACGATCCGCATCGATCGCGAGAAACCCGTGGAGTCGCGCGTCGCCATCGCGGTAGACGATCGATTCGGTCTCCAGTTTCATGGTGTCCTCACTGTGACGAATTTGTTAATGGACGAATGAATCTCCGTTACTAATTATATCACAATTTGGTCACTTGTCCTAGGGTTT
This sequence comes from Acidobacteriota bacterium, assembly GCA_046728115.1. Lineage (GTDB taxonomy): Bacteria > Acidobacteriota > Vicinamibacteria > Vicinamibacterales > CAVVIG01 > CAVSWN01. Next base: position 7,652 of record JBKPDW010000513.1, read on the forward strand.
TTTGGCATTTTTCGAGTAGCCTACGTTCGACAACTACGGTTGAGGGCGCGTTCGTGGCGGAATAACGCCTAGACTATAACTACGCCAACTACACCGACAGGTCGGCCGAAGATCTCGGCCCAGGTTCGCTGTGAGTTGAGCGATCAATCGGGGTGGTGGGTGGCGACCTGAAGTAGGACCTCCTTCAGGTAATCAACGGCGACACGCGAGCGAGCGCGCAGCTTTGAACGAGGGGCTCGGCGCCATGTGGACCGGCGCCGATGGTGGGCGCACTTCGAGTTCACCCGCATAAACATTG